>NZ_CP036261.1:7153649-7475804 GCF_007741475.1 Rosistilla ulvae
CAACATGTTGCTCGAAGGAAATCTGTGGGGCAGTCGTCGTCCGATCAGCGAACACCGATGCGCAAGGCGTGGAACGAGGATCCGAGCAAGGCTGCGGGGGCGGCGATGCACAAGTTGTTGTGCGAGTTGAGCGATGCGTATTTGGCGCAGCTGCGACCGTTCAGCTATCGCATCGGTGTGAATGCCTTGGTGATCGTCAGCGCGCTTTTGTCGTTCGGCTTGGCTTCTCTGGGCGTTTGGTCTTGGGTTGCTATTGGCCCAGCGATTGTATTTGCAACTTTTGCTACCGGCGCGGCGCTTGGCGGTGTCGCTCGCCGGCGCGTGCTCGTTGCGAAATTGTGGCAGTGGATGCGAGTCTGGCGATGGTATGAGTTGGCCGCTGGAGCCCTGATCGCCTTATTGCTGTTGGGACTAGTGGTGGCGACTCCGATTTTTTGGAGTGTTTTATTGGGGACGATCGTTGGCAGCGGGACCGCCGCGATCTATTTCCTGGGCGTCGTCTTGCCGGCTCGCCAGGAGCTGCAGCGAATCGAACGTCGCGCTCACCAAGTTGTCGACGGGATCGCGCGAACCGGGATCGATCCCTGGGCGATCCGCGCCGGGTTGCCACGATTGATGGGCGACGATTGGATGCCGTTATACGAAGCGTTGTTTGGACACGACGAACTGTCCAATGCTCGCATGCAGATCAATGCGGATAACGGCTTGCCACCTCGGACGACTTGGTCGCCACGCGATCATGCGTTGGAATTCCTGCTGGCCCAAACGCTTCAGCGACAGGGGCCCATCACTTGGCTGCGCTCTTGCCGGATAGCGGCGACCACCCAGACTTCAGGCTCCGCGCCGGACGCACAGCAAACTGCTGCGGCTACACACTTGCATTCTGGCGGAAATCGATCGGGCGAGATTGCGGTGGCGTCCAGCCGAGCGAAGGGGAGCTCGCATGAGTTGGCGACACGCGACCAGACTGCGGCGTTGTGCGAGGCGAGTGCCGAGGGAAAAGACGTCAAAATGAATGTCACGATCCAATCGGACAAGCTGTCGATCGGATCGCTGAACGCGAGCCAAGTAATGTTGCAACTGGATTCTCGCGAGCTGATGGACGCGTTGCCCGAATTGGTCGAGCGCGCCGATAAAGCCAAGCGTCAAGAGAAACGCACGAAGATCAAATCGATGCTGGCCGAAGCTCGCAACGGTGGCGGAGAAGAACAGGTGCGACGCTCCCTGGGGGACGCGTCGACAGACGATAGTCGCCTCGCGGATCGCAAGTCGATCTGGCTTGGATCGCGTTCGCGTTTGCTGACCGCAGGCGCGCTGCTGCTGTTGGCGGCAGGTTGGGTCGGCATCTATCTGGCACATCATCAAGAGAGCTTTGGTCAACTATCGGAACTTGTTGCCCAGCTGCGTTCGGGTGCCAGCGATTTTGGAAATTCAATCCACTCCGTGGGCGAAATGTTTACAAAATCGGAACCGACGTGGCTGCCACCTGCAGCCCTGGCGATCGCGTTGCTGCCCGGCGGGCTCGTCTTGCTGGGCAGCTCCTTTCTGGCTGGCTGGCGAATCAGCTTGTTCGCCTACCCGGCAGCGATCCTGGCAATCGCCGGTTCTTGGTTCAACAAACCGTTGATCGGCAATGTGATGCTGTGGCATCTGAGCTTTGCCCTTGCCGCGCTGTTGGTCGCCGGAGGGTATTGGTACTGCCAGCGGATGCCGAACCAAACAACCACCCGATCCAAGGTCGATGGGAATGCCTCCAGCACGCCGTAAAGCACCATCGATTCGATCCGTGAAACCATCGCAAACGACAGACTTGCAGCAACCATTCGATGGTGCTGTGTCGCTGCGGAGACCTCTGCTTGCCTGCTGGTTGATCGTTGCAGCAGGCTGCTTGGCGTACGCCAATAGCTTTGCGGGCGTCTTCGTCTACGACGATCTGCCAACGATTGTCGAAAACATGGCGATTCGTTCACTGGACACAGCCTGGAACGCTCAACCGCAAGATATTCCGATGGGGTTGTGGCGACGACCGGTTGGCCGCTGGACGGTCGCTCTGAACTATGCCGCCGGCGGTCTGAATCCATGGGGCTACCACGCGCTGAACCTCGGCGTCCATCTGATCGCCGCGCTGTTGTTGTTCGACTTGATTCGCCGAACCTTGCTCCTGCCCAAGATACCGCCGCAATTGCAACAAGCTGCATCGATGTTGGCCTTGGCAACAGCACTGATCTGGACGGTCCACCCACTGCAGACCGAAAGCGTTACCTACATCATCCAACGTCTTGAGTCGATTGTTGGGATGTTTTACCTGGCGACTATCTATTGCCTGTTGCGAGGTTCCCAGTCTTGCCATCGCTGGAGTTGGTACTGCATCGCAGCACTCGCCTGCTGGTTGGGCGTCGCGACCAAAGAAGTCATGGTCACAGCCCCCGTGGTCGCGTTGCTCTTTGACCGGATCTTTTTGACCGACTCCTGGAAACAAACATTTCGAGATCGAGGCGCGCTACATGCGGTGCTGATAGCCGCCGCGATCTTTCTCGTCTGGCGGTCGGGCTACCTGCCGGTCGCCCCCCGACCTCCGGCTTTCCCGTCGCTTCCCGACCCGTTTCGCGAAGACCGTCCCGATCGCTGGAACTACCTGCTGTCCCAGCCCGGCGTGCTGGTGCATTACCTGAAGCTTTGCTATTGGCCCACGGGGCAATGCCTCGATTACATGTGGCCGGTTGCCGACAGTTGGTCAAAAATCGTCCTGCCAGGCCTGGTGATCGTGGGGCTACTTGCGGCAACCTTCGTGGCACTTTGGTATCGGCCGCGAATAGGCTTCGTCGGTTTGGCCTCTTTTTTGGTCCTCGCCCCCACATCGACAATCATCCCGCTGCGATTGGCCTTTGAACACCGGATGTATTTGCCTCTAGCCGGGGTTGCGTTTTTGAGCGTCCTGGCCTGTTACTGGCTGATGTTGCGGATGAAGCTTTCCGATTCCGCCATGCGTCGCGGGGGCGGTATCTTGTGCGCGGTCGTCTGTCTAAGCCTGTTGATCACAACAATCAATCGCAATCGCGTCTACCACAGCATGACCGCCATCTACATCGACAATGTAGCCAAAGCACCATGGAACCATTTGGCCTACCTGAATCTTGGCACCGCTTATTTTGAGCAAGGCGACCAACAAGCGGCACTGCAAATGTTCCAACGCGCCGCGGAACTGAAACCGGAAGATGCTCGCCCCTGGGCAAACCTGGGGTATTCACTGCAGATCGAAGGAGAGACCGATCGCGCGATCGAGGCATTGCGCCGCGCGATCCAGATCAACCCCGGCTACCTTCGACCGCATCGAGAACTTGCCGTCCTATTGCAACACAAACAGCAATGGCCAGCCGCCCGCGAACTTTTCGAACAGGCGCTGAAAATCAACGCTACCGATCCACAAACGCTAAACGACTACGCCATCGGCTTGGCCTCCAATGGTGATCCGGCAGCAGGTGAAGCCATGCTGCGGCGATGTATCGATTACGACCCAAATCGCCCCAAATCACACTTCAATTTGGCAATGCTGATCCTGCGCCGAGAAGGGGCAAACGACGATGCGCGAGCTCATCTGCGGTGGGCGCTCAACTTGGATCCCAACCTTCAACAGGCGCGCCAAATTTTACAGCAATTGCCATCGCTCGAACCATCCTCATGAACCGAACCAAATCCAATCGCAACGGCATGTTGGCCGCAACGTCAGGCAATCGGCCAGCTTCGAAGACAGGGAAAGGGGACGTAGCGGAGAACGCTTCAGCTCGCAGCGTTTCGTTTCCGACGAGAACTTGTATCGCCCTGACCGCCACGGCGGTGCTGCTTACGTTTGCGAACAGTTTCCATGGCGTCTTTCTCTACGACGATCAACCGAACATCCATGAAAACTTATCGCTGCGCAGCCTACAGGCAACATGGGAGGCCAGCGGAACCGATGTCCCTTCGGGCCTGTGGCGGCGTCCAGTAGGGAGATGGTCGTTGGCGATGAACTACTGGATCAGCGGGCTGGATCCATGGAGCTACCATGCGGTCAATCTTGCCATCCATCTCGCCGCCTCGTTAATCCTGTTGGACCTGCTGCGTCGGACGATGCATCTGCGCGGCACGCCCCGCTGGATTCGCGAACATGCCAACCCGATCGCGTTGGTCGTGACGCTGATCTGGGCCGTCCATCCGCTGCAAACCGAAAGCGTCACCTATATCGTCCAACGGCTCGAATCGTTGATGGGGATGTTTTACTTGGCGACGATCTATTGCCTGTTGCGAGGCGCACGATCGCGCCGCCACTTGCCATGGTATGCGGCGGCGGTGGCCAGTTGTTGGCTGGGAGCTTTTACCAAAGAGGTGATGGTTACCGCGCCGGTGGTCGCATTGTTATACGACCGGATTTTCTTAAGCCGATCGTGGCTTACCGTATTGCGGCGGCGAGGCTGGGTTCACGCGATGATGCTGCCGTCGTCGATCTATCTCGTCTGGGCCGCTCGGCGCCTGCCGCTGCTGCCGAAGCCCGCCTCGCGCCCTACGATCCCGAGCCCCTTCCGCGATTACTCCGATCCGTGGAACTATCTGCTGTCGCAGCCGGGTGTGCTGCTGCACTATCTGCAGCTGACCTTCTGGCCGCGCGGCCAGTGCCTCGATTACATGTGGCCTGTTGCCGACAACTGGCTCAAAATCGTGCTGCCAGGCCTGGTGATCGTCGGCCTATTAGCCGCATCGTTTATCGCGTTGTGGCGTTGGCCACGACTGGGCTTTGTCGGCGTGGCTTCGTTTCTCGTCTTGGCACCGACATCGACGATCATTCCGCTGCGACTGGCTTTTGAGCACCGGATGTATCTCTCGTTGGCAGGCGTCGCGCTACTGACAGTGCTTGCCGTCGCGTGGGCGATTCGCCGATATCTCGACGATCCCCAACAACAGCGACGCATGGCGATCGGACTGTCGGCGATTGTGATCATCGCCTTGATGATCACAACGCATCTCCGAAACACTGTTTACTACAGCCGCCTGGCGATGTTTCAAGACAACGTCGCCAAAGCCCCCGCAAACATCTTCGCCTACATGAATCTGGGCGACTATTACCTGGAAGTCGATGATCCGGCGAGCGCTTTGGCCCTGTTCCAAGCGACAACCAAGATCAAGCCCGACGATGCGCGGACGTGGACCTGCGTCGGTTGCGCCCTGAAAGAAATGGGCAAGGTCGACCAAGCGGCCGCGATGCTCAAGCGAGCGGTCGAATTGAATCCTGAATACGGTCAGGCCAATCATCACTACGCGATCGCGATGGAACAGTTGGGAGACTGGCCCACGGCGGCGGCCCACTTTGAAAAGGCGATCGCACAGGAGCCGGGGAATGCCACAATTCATAACGATGTCGCCGTCGCGTTGGGTTCGCGTGGCCTGTTCGCCGATGCAGAAGGGTACCTGCGGCAAGCACTTCAGCTGAATCCCGAACACGCCGAGGCGCACACAAATCTAGGCAGCATGATCATGAGCCAGGGGGGATCGCCACGGGAAGCGGAGTTCCATTTTCGCGAAGCGGTACGGTTGCAGCCCGACAGTCGCGAGGCGGCGCTCAACCTCCAACGCGTCCAACAATTGACCGCTCCCGCTGCCGCCAACGGTCTCCAACAACAAGGCTGATTCATTAACAACGCATAAGCCGCCACTCGACCCACCCACAAACCCACCTAAGCGAAATTCAGCACCATTGACCAACGCGACGTTCTCTCGAGACTGCGATCGTGGCCCGAATCAGCGCTACCATGCGTGGGCCGGGGGCCGCGCTGGCTTGAATTTACCGAACCCGGCCCGGCAATCTGGCCTCTGTTGATGGTGGCACCGGTGACATCACAGGGCAATTGGTTAGAATCTGATTGGGTGGCGACATCGTCCACCTTCCAAGAGAACCTTAACCACACAAGACGATTTGGTGAGCGAACAAGCACAAAACGAAGATTCACAGACGCATCCACCCGTTTCGGGCAAGCAGCGGAGCCTGGAACTGGCGACCGCGGCAGCTCGCGTAGCGATCGAAAATCGTGGTAGCGACGTGATGGTGATCGATGTTTCCGACCAAACGGTCCTCTTCGACTATTTTGTCCTGGCGACCGGAACCAGCCGGCGGCAGCTGCACGCGATCAGCGAAGAGATCGACGATGTGCTGGAAAAATCGCTCAACGACAAACGGATGGGGATCGAAGGCTACCAAGAGAGCCGCTGGATCGTGCTCGATTACGGCACGATCGTCGTCCATCTATTCGATCAAGAGACCCGCGGCTATTACGATCTCGAATCGCTGTGGGCCGACGGGAAACCTGTCGATCTGAAGACGCTGGGGCTGCAAGAGGACTGATTCAGCCCGAGGGGATTGGGACGCGGAAGTTTTTGCGTGCAACAGCGACCGTTCTGCTATAATCGGCAGCTACCAACCTAGCGGTCGATCGTCGAGCTATCGACAATCGCAAACGATCGCTGTCACTTCACCGCCTGACAATCCCCGAGAGTTCTGCATGCGATACCTGTCCCTTTTGATTGCCTTTACCTGCCTCAGCACCGCCGCCGTCTCGCAAGTCAGCGGCGAAGAGTTTTCGGTTCGCAAAACCGACAAGTCGATCGAGGTCAAACAGGGCGATTCGCCCGTAGCCACGTACCTGTTCCGCAGTGGAGCGAAGCCGATCATCTGGCCGCTGTACGGACCGGGCGACGTCGAGATGACTCGCGGCTATCCGATGCGCGACGCTTCTTCCGACGAACGCAGCGATCACATCCACCATCGCTCGCTGTGGTTCACCCACGGCGAAGTCAATGACATCGACTTCTGGGCCGAGACCGAAGGGCACGGCGTCATCGAGCAGAAAGAAATCCTGGAAGCCAAGGGTGGCAAGCAGGCCGTGATCGCAACGGCCAATGATTGGATGAGCCCCGAGGGGAAGAAGATCCTGTCGGACCGCCGCCGGTTCACTTTTGGTGGCGATGACACGATGCGTTGGGTCGATTGCGATTTCACCTTGATCGCTTCGGCTGGCGAAGTTCACTTCGGCGACACCAAAGAAGGTTCGTTCGGAATCCGCACCGCGGGGACGATGAAAGTCGACGCCAAGACGGGCGGAACAATCCTCAACAGCAACGGCGAAAAGAACATCGACGCCTGGGGCACTAAAGCCAAATGGTGCGACTACTTCGGACCAGTTCAAGGTAAGACGCGCGGCATCGCGATCCTGAACCATCCGTCGAGCTTCCAATATCCCTGCCGCTGGCACGTGCGAAACTACGGCCTGTTCGCTGCCAACCCCTTCGGTCACTATCACTTTGTCGGCGACAAAAAGAAGACCGACGGCTTCCGCTTGGCACCGGGCGAAACGATCCAGCTGCGATATCGCGTGATCTTGCACGACGGAACCACCGAAGAAGCTGAGATCGCGAAGCAGTTCGAAGCGTTTTCGGCTACCGAGATCGCGGGCCCTTAAGTTCGCTCGAAGCTCTTCGCTCGAAGCCCTCTGCACAGCGGCGGCACACCGCCGCTGTGGTTTTGATTCGAGCACCAAACAAGCGACAAAAGCTCCGACGCGTCGGAGCAGATCGCCCAAGCGTGTCGGCATGTTCTCCTGGACGAACTCTCGTCGCCTGCCCGCACCTGCAACGCAACACGCCATCTCTTGTGGCACCTGGTGATCCGTGACGGCTCGCCACGGACTCTGCGACGCTCTATCATTTCTGGCATCGCCCCCGATGCCAGCGCGTCCGTCAATTTTGGAACAACACGATTAACAACGACAGCGAAAAGCACTTCGATCAGCTCGCCGAATGGCTCAAGATGGAATCGGTCGCCGAGCGGCTGCGGATGGACGAACGCCGCCAAAGGGCAAGCGGCAAGCAGGCCGAATCGTACGGCGAAACGCTGTTGGATCTGGTCGTCAGCGATCATGACACCGGGCTCGGCGGACGTTATCTACTGAGCTTCGTCAAGCGAAATCGCAATCTCCAACTCCCCTGGAACCGCTTCAAAGTCGGTTCGCCGGTGATCGTCGCCGCCCAAGACGATCACTCGATCGACAGCATGCCGGGCGTTGTCAGCCGCCGCAACAACGAATCGATCCAAGTCGCCCTGGACCAATGGCCCGACGGCGACGTCTATCGCATCGACATGTCTCCCGACGAAGTCACGCGGGTCCGCCAGCATCAAGCGCTAGCGACGGTCCGGACCAGCCGCGGCCGATTGGCTCAGCTGCGCGACGTGCTGTTGGGCGAGCGGGAGCCGGCGTTTGGCAAGCTGCCCGAGATCTTGATCTCCAGCCGACTGAACCAGTCGCAACAGGAAGCGATCCGGTTCGCGCTGAGCGCTCGCGACGTGGCAATCATCCACGGCCCGCCGGGAACCGGCAAGACGACGACCGTGGTCGAGATGATTCGTTACGCCGTCGGTCGCGGCGACACCGTGTTGGCTTGTGCCCCCAGCAACACCGCGGTCGACAATCTGGTGACGCGACTGGTCCAAGCCGGTTCCAAGGTAGTCCGACTGGGACATCCGGCTCGCGTCAATCAAGACCTGCAACTGCATACGCTCGACGGCCAAGCGGCCAACGATCCGGCGATGCGAGTCGTCAGCGAGATGATGCGTGAATCGGAAGAGCTGTTCCGACAACTGGGCCGCTACACGCGAGCCAAGCCGGACAAGGGACACAAACAATCGCTGCGACGCGAGGCCTGCCGATTGCGCGACGACGCTCGGTTGATGGAACGGCAAGTGATCCAGAACGTGATCGATCGCGCCGACATCGTCTGTGCGACGACGACGTTTGATGGCCAGATCTTGGGGGACCGGACGTTTGATCTCGCCGTGGTCGACGAAGCGTGTCAGAGCACCGAACCGGGCAACTGGCCCGTCGTCACCCGCGCCGACCGGATCGTTCTGGCCGGGGACCACTGCCAGTTGCCGCCGACGGTGCTGTCGGTCGAAGCGGCCAATGAAGGGTTTGCGATCAGCATGATGCAGCGGCTGGTCGAACATTACGGCGACGCGATCACGCGGCAGTTAAACGTTCAGTACCGGATGCACAACCACGTCATGGACTTTGCCTCGCAGCAGTTTTATGACGGATCATTAGTCGCCGACCCGAGCGTCGCTTCGCACCGATTGAGCGATCTCGAATCGATCGACCTGCTGCCCGAGACCGATCAACCGGTCACCTACTACGATTCTGCCGGCGCCGGTTGGGACGAGGAACTCGAACCCGATGGGCTGAGCAAACGGAATCCGCAAGAGGCGATTCTCGTCTTGCGAAAGGCGCACGAACTGCGAGAAGCGGGCGTCGCGGCGGAGGACATCGGGATCATCGCACCCTATGCGGCCCAGGTCCGCCTGCTGCGTCAGCGGTGCCAGCATCCGCGGATCGAAATCGACACGGTCGATGGATTTCAGGGCCGCGAAAAAGAAGCGATCCTGATCTCATTGGTCCGATCCAACGCGATCGGCGAGATCGGATTTCTGGCCGATAAGCGGCGGATGAACGTTGCCCTGACCCGAGCCCGCCGCAAATTGATCGTCGTCGGCGACAGCGCCACGTTGGGCGCAAACCCGTTTTATACGGAATTTCTTGAATACGTCGAAGCGATCGGCGGCTACCACAGCGTCTGGGAAGAACTCTAACCCCGCCAGACTTGCTACAGCCCAAATGCGCTTTATTCGCAGCTCTCCACAGCCACAGCCTAAATATCCTGCAGAAATCATCGATTTCCGGTTTCAACCAAAACTTTCGCAACTTAAACATAGAAAGGCTAGGCAAACTATTCCGGCCATGCTAAACATTGGTCTGGCCAGCAAACCGCCGCGATTGCTAGGCTGCCCGCCTACGAACAGGATCGGTGTTGCAATGGCCCTGGGCGGCGCGAAGGAGATGGTTGGATGTGCGGAATCGTTGGATATGTCGGTAAACGAGACTCGCTCGATTTTTTGATGAGCGGCTTGCGGCGGCTGGAATATCGAGGCTACGACAGCGCCGGAGTCGCCCTGCACGACGCGACGCAGGTCTACAAATGTCGCAGCGTCGGCCGGATCGCCGACCTCGCCACTGCATTGGAAAAACAACCTGGAATCGCTGGCACGCTAGGCATCGGCCACACGCGGTGGGCCACGCACGGACCCGCGACCGAACCGAACGCCCACCCACACGTCGGCGGCGACAATCTTGTCACCCTGGTTCACAACGGCGTGATCGAAAACTTTCAGATCCTGAAAGAGGAACTGATCGCCAAGGGGTACCACTTCCAATCCGATACCGACAGCGAAGTCATCGCCCACTTGATCGCCGAGGGCCTGAAGAATGCCAGCCCCAGCGAAACCGACCGCTACTCCCATTATCTGACTGCCGTCCAACAAGCTGTCGCCAAATTGCGCGGCACCTACGGATTGGCGATCTTATTTAAAGACGAACCCGAATTGCTGATCGCTGCACGCTTCGGCAGCCCCTTGGTAATCGGCGTCGGACGCGGCGAACACTTTGTCGCCAGCGACGCTTCCCCTTTGGCTGGGCACACCGACCGCATCGTCTACTTGGCCGATCACCAGATCGCCATGCTGACTCCCGATTCGATGACCGTCACGCATCGCGAACAGGGCCGCGTTCGCTTGGACGTGCAGCCATTGGAAGTTGGCGAGGACCAAGTCAGCCTCGAAGGCTTCGACCACTACATGCTCAAAGAGATCTACGAGCAGCCCGAAGCGCTGAAAAATGCGATCCGCGGCCGCTTGGACGAAGAGAACGCGACAGCGATCTTCGGCGGATTGAATCTCACCCCGCAACAACTCCGTTCGGTCAACCGCATCATCCTGACCGGCTGCGGCACCAGTTGGCACTCAGCGCTGGTGGGTGAGTATCTGCTGGAAGAGTTTGCACGGATTCCTGTCGAAGTCGAATATGCCAGCGAACTGCGATACCGCAATCCTCCGTTGGAATCGGACACGATCGTGTTTGGGATTACGCAAAGCGGTGAGACAGCGGACACATTAGCGGCGCTGCGTGAAATGAAACGCAAAGGTCACCGCACGTTGGCCCTTTGCAACGTGGTCGGCAGCAGTATCGCGCAGAACGCCGATGGCGGTGTCTACCTGCACGCGGGCCCCGAGATCGGCGTGGCCAGCACCAAAGCCTACACATCCCAGTGCATCGTGTTGGCTCTGCTGACGCTCTACTTCGGCCGCCTGCGACACCTCAGCTTCGAAGCGGGCAAGCAGATGATCGAAGAGATCAAACGCGTCCCCGGAGCGGTTCAAGAAGCGCTCAGCTGCGATCAACAGATCCGCCAAGTCGCTGCCAAGTACCAATCGGCAACCAACGTCCTCTACCTCGGCCGCCAATACAACTTCCCTACCGCGCTCGAAGGGGCGTTGAAGCTGAAGGAAATCAGCTACATCCACGCCGAGGGTTATCCGGCCGCGGAGATGAAGCACGGCCCGATCGCTTTGGTCGACGAACATACCCCCAGCGTCTTCATCATTCCGCGCGGTACGGTTTACGACAAAGTGATGTCGAACATGGAAGAGGTTCACGCCCGCGGCGGGCCGATCATCGCGATCACATCCCACGACGACAACCGGATCACCGAGATCGCCGAAGATGTGATCCGGATCCCCGAGGTCCCCGAGTTCCTGCAGCCGATCGTCAGCGTCGTGCCACTGCAACTGCTGTCGTATCACATCGCGCTGGCACGCGGTTGCGATGTAGATAAACCGCGTAATTTAGCGAAGAGTGTTACGGTTGAGTGAATTCCACAAACTTTAGGTAGTACATTTCATTAATATTGGCGTTCCCGGCTGGCCAATCGACCGGAACGCTCCGCATCACAACAGGAGATAAACCGATGAAAACAAATGGTTTAAGCTACAACTCGCGCAAAGCTCTGATGGTCAATATCGGCGATTCGGCCGGATCGGAAATCGCGAACCTGATCCAACGCATGTCCGCTCAAATCGACGAACTGCAACGCAACAAAGTTTCGGTTACACGGATTGTGCCGAACCAAGAACCACAGATGGCTGGCGAAGAACCGCGTTAAACGGTTCGGTACGTCTGCCAGCAGCGGACTGGTTTTGCCGATGACAACTAGATTTTCAAAAAAACCTTCCCGCAATTTGGGATGATCCCGCGGGGACCGCATTTTTGCTGGCCCCGCCACTGGACGGACGAATTCGACCATGAAGTATTTAATCACCGGAGCCGCAGGCTTTATCGGTTTCCATCTCTCCCAATATCTACTGGCCCGCGATCACAGCGTCGTCGGCATCGATAACCTGAACGACTACTACTCGGTCGATCTCAAAAACAGCCGGCTGTCGCAACTCAAAAGCCACCCCAATTTTGAGTTCCAACAGATCAGCCTGGAAGATACGGGTCCGATGACGGAACTGTTCCAGTCGCATCAGTTTGATCGCGTCGTGAACCTCGCCGCGCAAGCCGGTGTTCGCTATTCGATCGAAAATCCTGCGGCTTATATCCAAAGCAACATCAACGGATTTCTAAACATCCTGGAAGGTTGCCGGCACACACAAGTTCCACATCTGACGTACGCCAGCAGCAGTAGCGTCTACGGCGCCAACACCAAGATGCCGTTTTCGGTTCATCACAATGTCGACCATCCGGTCAGCTTGTATGCGGCTACCAAAAAGTCGAATGAACTGATGGCTCACACCTACAGCCATCTCTACGGTCTACCGACCACGGGGCTACGGTTCTTCACCGTCTACGGCCCCTGGGGACGCCCCGACATGGCGCTGTTCCTGTTCACCAAAGCGATCCTCGAAGGCCGCCCGATCAACGTCTTCAACCACGGTCGGATGCAGCGCGACTTCACCTACATCGATGACATCGTCGAAGGAGTCGCCCGAACAGCCGACCAGATCGCGGCTCCCAATCCCGATTGGTCCAGCGACAAACCCGATCCCGGAACCAGCAAAGCTCCCTATCGGATCTACAACATCGGCAACAACAATCCGGTGGAATTGAACCAGTTCATCGGCGCGATCGAAACCGCGCTGGGGCGGACCGCGGAAAAGAACTTTATGGACATGCAACCGGGCGACGTCCCGGCGACCTATGCCGACGTGCAAGCCCTCGTCGATGCTGTCGGATTCCAACCGAAGACGTCGATCGAAACCGGTATTGGCCGCTTCGTCGATTGGTATCGCGAGTACTACCAAGTCGGCTAAAACCTGCTGACGGCAATCACTGCAGCGACGCCAGGGCCCTTCCGGCACACGGCAACGCCCTCTGTGCCCAATCGATCCCCCTGGACCTCACACACGATCGGGGCCAGGCAGCGAACCGCGTCGGCTCCATCCCGCTTCGAATTCCGAGGGTTGCCTGCCGTCCGCGTGGCGCAAAACAGAACGACTGCTTCTAAAAAGTCGTTCCGCCCCGCGTCGCAACCTCGGATTGCGACGATATCGCCGATCTTGCGGCATCTCCCCCTCCGACCCGCCCTTGCTCTAAGTGTCGCCTCTCGACACCCGTTTATTTGCGAAAACGCCCCGGTTTGGCAACGCAAAACGGAGCCTCTCCCGGACCAAAAGAGACGCTCCGAAAGGGCACCAAGTTTCCCTATGCACCAAGTAATTTGCTGGATATTTGTCTCTCCAGCTCGTTTCGAACCTAGGTTTATTTATCTCGCCGCAGTCCAACATGAGGGGTAGTTTCGGATTAACCTGAACGCAGCCCTATGCGACAGCGGTACTATTTTAATTGACCTGAGATCCCAACAGAGCCAACGGACATGCTCCCGACCGATATTTTTGTCGTCACCCAGCCTCGTCTCGCTTCGATCGACCTCGCTATCGCCGCCTGCCGCGCGGGCGCGATCGGCACCCTCGACCTCGTCGGCAACGGAGATTCGACAGCGACTTCCATCAACCGCATGGTTCGCTTCACGAACAACCCCTTCGCCGCGCGAATCGACCACAACACTAAATCGCGTCACATCGAACTTTTGGTTCAACACGCTTCGCAGCTCGATGCGGTGATCTTGGCAGGTGAATTCACGCCCCAACTGGTTTCGACACTACGCAGCCTGCTCGGCAACGACGTTCGATTGTTGGCAGAGATCACGCGCAGCGAGACCCTTCAAGAAGCGATCGGCCTGCCGCTTGATGGCGTGATCCTCAAGGGGAACGAAGCGGGCGGCTGGGTCGCCAGCGAAACCACCTTCTTGCTGCTGCAGCGTTGGGCCCGATTGGACGACGCGACTCGCCAGCGTCTGCCCGCCTACGCTCAAGGTGGAATCGGCCCACACACCGCCGCCGCTTGCGAAGCGGCCGGCGCTCGCGGCGTCGTCATCGATTCTCAGGTCCTCTTGGCCCAAGCATCGCCACTCTCCCCCGCAGCCGCCACCTGGGTCCGATCCTATGACGGCAGCCAGACTCATTTGTTGGGCGAAGCGTTGGGGCGATGCTTCCGATTTGCCGCGCCGCCAAGCGCGGGACTCGTACAACAACTGCGCGAACTCGAACTGAACCTGTTGGCCAAACAGGAAGCCGCCCCCGACCAATCGCTTGCACAAGCCTGGATCGACGGCGTCGAACAAGCAGTCGCGGCAAACGATGACCCGCGCGTCTTGATCGCCGGCCAAGACCTCGCCTTTGCCGCGGGACTGGCCCAGCGCTGCGTCGACGTTCGCGGCACCGTCACCGCCATCATCGATCAATCGCGCGAGAACATCCAAGCGGCAGCCGAAGTGAATCCGTTAGACGCCGACGGACCGCTCGCCGCCAGCCACGGCATCGGGTTGCCAATCGTTCAGGGCCCGATGACGCGAGTCAGCGACACGGCGGAGTTTGCCGAAGCGGTCGCCAGCGAAGGAGGCCTGCCGCTGATCGCGCTGGCCCTGATGCGCGGCCCCGAAGCCTCCAAAATCCTGGCAGCCACGCGAGCCAAGCTGGGCGATCGCGGTTGGGGTGCGGGCCTGCTGGGCTTCTTGCCGCCCGAGATCCGCAACGAACAGATCGCTGCGATTCGAGAGCACCGACCACCGGTTGCCCTGATCGCAGGCGGGCGTCCCGACCAAGCCAAAGAACTCGAAGCGATCGACATCCCGACCTACCTGCACGCCCCTTCGCCGGGGCTGCTGGAAATGTTCCTCCGCGACGGTGCCCGGCGGTTCGTCTTCGAAGGCCGCGAGTGCGGCGGACACGTCGGACCGCGCAGCAGCTTCGTGTTGTGGGAAAGCTTGTTGGTCGTCCTCGAAGCGTTCGCCAAGAAGAATCCCAGAGAAGTCGCCAAGCTGCATCTGCTGTTCGCCGGCGGCATCCACGATGGCCTCTCCGCCGCGATGGCAACATCGGTTGCCGGCCGTCTGTCGCAATTGGGAGCCAAAGTTGGCGTGCTGATGGGCTCGGCTTATCTGTTCACCAAAGAAGCTGTCGAAGCCGGCGCGATCGTGCCACGCTTTCAAGAGGAAGCGATCCGCAGCCACGACACCGTCCTCTTGGAAACCGGTCCCGGCCACGCGATCCGCTGTATCCGAACCCCTTACCGCGACCTGTTCGATCGCGAGCGGCGACGACTGGCTGGCGAAGGCAAAACAGCCGACGAGATCACACGCGAACTGGAATGGATGAACATCGGGCGGCTGCGCGTCGCCAGCAAAGGAATCGAGCGATCGACGCCCAGCGATGGTGGCAAGAGCAAACTGGAAAACGTCTCCAGCGACAAACAATACGAACGCGGAATGTACATGGTCGGCCAAGTCGCCGCGCTCCGCGACAGCGTGACGACGATCGGCCAACTGCACGCCGATGTCAGCCAAACCGGAACGCAGCGACTGCAACAAGCCGCGGCGAATTTGAACGTCGCTCCCAAACCAAGCTTCACCGATTCGGTCGACGCGCCGCCTCCCTGCGATATCGCGATCGTTGGGATGAGTGCGATGTATCCCGGCGGCAACGAACTGGCGCAGTACTGGGAGAACATCCTCAACAAACACTACGCCGTCACCGAAGTCCCTCGCGATTCGCACTGGGACTGGACGTTGTTCTACGATCCCGACCCGCGAGCTCCCGATAAGATCGTCAGCAAGTGGGGCGGCTTCCTGACCGACCAAGTCTTTAATCCGTTCGAATACGGGATCACGCCGCGAAGCATCGCATCGATCGAACCGCTGCAATTGTTGCTGCTGGAATCGATGAAGCGAACGCTGTCCGACGGCGGTTACGATCGCCGACCTTTCAACCGCGAAACAGCATGTGCGGTGCTGGGCATCGGCGGCGGTGGCAGCCCAATGGGCGTGATGTATGGCATCCGCAGCTCGTTGCCGATCATCGAAACCGCTCCCGAACTTCCGATCGGCGGTCAAGCGATCTACGACGCGGTGAAGAACCATCTGCCCGAGTGGACCGAAGATTCGTTCCCCGGAATTTTGATGAACGTCGCCGTCGGCCGCGTCGCCAACCGGTTTAACCTGGGCGGATCGAACTACGCTCTGGACGCCGCCTGCGCCTCGTCGCTGGCCGCGGTCCACGCCTGCATCCGCGAATTGCAACTGGGAACCACCGACGTCGCGTTTGCGATGGGTGCCGACACCGTGCAAACGCCTTACGCCTTTATGGCCTTCAGCAAAACGCACGCCCTCTCGCCGCAGGGACGCTGCCGTCCGTTCGACGCCGAAGCCGACGGGATCGTGCTCAGCGAAGGCCTTGGCATCGTGATGCTGAAGCGTTTGGCCGACGCCGAGCGCGACGGCGACAAGATCTACGCAGTCATCCGCGGCATCGGCAGCAGCAGCGACGGCAAGGACAAAGGGCTGACCGCCCCCAACGCCACCGGACAGATCCGCGCCCTGCGACGCGCCTACGAACAGGCCCGCGTCGAACCATCGTCGATCGGTTTGGTCGAAGCCCATGGAACGGGAACCGTCGTCGGCGATCGGACCGAAGCAACTTCGGTCGCGACCGTCCTGGACGAATCGGGAGCTCGCCGCCAATCGGTTGCGATCGGCAGCGTTAAATCGATGATCGGTCACAGCAAGTGTGCCGCCGGCGTCGCGGGTCTGATCAAAGCCGCGATGGCCTTGCACACCAAGACCCTGCCGCCGACGCTCGTCGAAACGCCCAGCCCCGCGATCGACTTCCCCAACACCGGGCTGTACCTGAACACCGAGACGCGTCCCTGGATCAACGGCGAAGATCACCCACGTCGCGCCGGAGTCAGTGCGTTCGGATTTGGCGGCACCAACGTCCACTTGGTCCTGGAAGAATACACCGAAGACTTCGCCAATCCGCCCGAGGTCGCTCGCGACCACTGGCCCGCCGAACTGCTGGTCTGGCGAGCGGCGAATCCTGCCGCATTGCGAACCGAACTGACGCGGATCCACGCCTGGCTGGCCGCCGGCGCGATGCCGGAACTGCCCGAATTGGCAGCTTCGCTGGCCGACGCCTTTGAAAAGACAACCGCCTCGGGATGCGTGGCGGCAATCGTTGCCAAGGACCTGGGCCAGCTGACCGACCATCTGGCGATCGCGATCGAAAAATGTGAAGCGACGCCGTTGGCGATCTCCGATCCGCGCGGCATCTACCTCGCCGAGATCGAACCCGAGACCGCGGGCAAGGTCGCGCTGCTGTTCCCCGGCCAAGGAGCGCAATATCCCGACATGCTCGCCGAACTGCTGCTCGCATTCCCCGCGGCACACGCTGCGGTCGATCATGCCGCCGCGGTCTACGACGAACATTTTGCCGGTCGATTTGCTCAACTGATCTATCCGCCATCGCCGTTCTCCGACGCCGATCGCGATGCCAACCGTAAGGCCTTGGCCGACACCGCGGTGGCTCAACCGGCACTCGCCGCCACATCGTGGGCCGCGCTGCAGGTGATCGATGCGTTGGGGATTCGCGCCGATGTCGTCGGCGGTCACAGCTTTGGCGAACTAGTCGCCGTGGCAGCCGCCGAAGCGTTGACGTACGACGATCTGTTGAGCCTTGCCGCGGCGCGTGGCGACGCGATGCGATCGGCCGCTCAACCGCAGCCCGACGGCGGTTTTGCCGGAGCGATGGCGGCGGTTTCCGCCGACGCAGCCACGATTCAAAAGGAGCTATCCGCCGCCGGATTAGCCGAAGCGATCACGATCGCCAACGACAACTCGCCGCAGCAGATCGTGATCTCCGGTCCCACCGCAGCGGTCGACAGCGCGATCGAAAAACTGACGGCCGCCGGAATGCGAGTCGTCAAGTTGGACGTCTCGTGCGCCTTCCATTCGCCGCAAGTCGCCGCCGCTGGAACCGAATTTGCCGAGAAGCTCGATTCGCTCGCGTGGAAAGCTCCGCAGCGAACGGTCTACAGCAACACAACCGCCGCCAAACATCCGGCCGCTCCGGCAGAGATGCTCGCCACGCTCAAGTCGCACCTCGCATCGCCGGTTCGCTTCCGCCAACAGGTTGCCGCGATGTACGCCGACGGCGTGCGAACGTTTATCGAAGTCGGCCCCGGCAGCGCGTTGACCGGTCTGGTCGGGCAAACTCTGCAAGGCCAACCGCACACCGCCGTCTCGATCGATCGACGCGGTCGCGATTCGTTGACTCAATTGGTTCACACGCTGGGCCGCTTGATCACCGCGGGTGTCGACGGCATCCGGCCTTCGGCTCTGTTCGCCGCACGTGCTCCGCAACGCATCGACCTGCGAAAATTGAATTCACAGATCGGCCATCCCGACTATCCTAAGAACGCATGGATGGTCAACGGGATGCGGAACCGCCCGATTAACGAACCGGAAAAACATTATCTGGGCCAGCGTCATCCCGACGCCGACAAACCTCGGCCGGCCGCCACTGGAAACGGCCAACCTGCGAAACAGGAACCCGCCGCCAAACCATCGGCGGCTGCGGCAACCGCGAAACCGATTGCCGCCGCAGCGGAGCTGCAAAAACCACAACAAGTCCCAACACACAAACCTCGTGAAACGAAGCCGCTGCCGCCAGCAGCATCCGCCGCGCCACAGCGGCCGCAAAAACCGACAGCTCCAACTCCCGTTGTTCCATCTGATCAAAACACCATGCAACTAACATCCTCCGCTACGAATCGTCTTCCACAAGAAACCAACGGATCGGCTCAAGCACCCGCTGCCGCTTATCATGACGAAGCGACAGCCGTGATGCTTGGCTACCAACAACTGATGCGTCAGTTCTTGCAAACGCAACGCGATGTGATGGTCACGTACCTGCAAGGGGAAGCTCCCGAAGCCGACAACGGCATGCTCCCACAAGCTGCTCAACCGCAGATCGCTCAGCGACCGCAGCCGACCTACGCGGCGATCAGCCACAACGGCGAAAACGGCCACGCAGCGAAGCCCGCACCGGCGATCCCTGCCGCCGCGCCAGTCGCCGCTGCACCGCCAGCTGCCGTAGCTCCCGCACCCGCGCCGGCGCCAGCTGCTGCACCTGAACCGACACCCGCCGCGCCAGCACCCGCTGCCGCAACGCCTGCGGTTGCCGAACCAGCCGCCGCAGCGCCAACCGACAACGGCCAAGCGGCTCCCGCGTCGATCCAACAAGCCGAAGAAGCGCTGCTGGAACTGGTCGCCGACCGGACCGGATACCCCGTCGACATGCTCGACATGGAAGCGGACCTCGAAGGCGATCTCGGAATCGATTCGATCAAGCGAGTCGAGATCCTGGGGAACCTCGCCGAAGTCCTGCAGCTTGCTGGCGACGGCGAAGATCTGGAAGATACGCTGGAACTGGAGAAATTGACGACGCTTCGCACGCTGCGAGGAATCGTCGACTATCTCGATGAAGCGATCTTCAGCGACGACGCAAAAAAAAAAGTGACGTCGTAGATCCAGCCGCTGCGGCGGTCGAACCCGCTGAACCGACAGCGGTTGCCGAACCCGCGACCGCTGTGGAATCAACGCCCCCAGCGCCCGAAGCATCACCAGCCGCAGAGGTCGTCGACGACGGAACGATTCCGATCTCGCGAGGTGGCGTGCGGTTGATCCCCGCGCCATTGGGCAGCAACCTGGGTGCTGGGATCTTGCCCGCCGGAACCGTGGTCATCACCTGCGATGACCGCGGGATCGCCAACAAAGTCGTCGAACGTTTTGACATGTTCGACCATCCCACCGTTCTGCTGCGTCATGTCGACGGCAAACCGTTGGACCTGTCGACGATCGACGATGTGATCGAAGCCGATCTCAGCGACGCCGCGGTGATCGATGCTCTGATCCCAGCTCTGCGTCAGCACCACGACGCCCTGGCCGGACTGATCCATCTATCGCCTCTGTCGCAGTTTAGCGACACCGACACCCTTGTCGATCGCGCACGCCGCGATTCCCGTTCGCTCTACCTGTTGGCTCGGGCGATGGAATCGGATCTCACCGAAGCGGCTAAGAACGGCAGCGCAGTCCTGCTGGCAGCAACCGCCATCGACGGACGACTCGGCTACGGCACGTCGGCCGACCAACCAATCGCTCGCGCCGCCCATGGCGGTATCTTGGGTCTGGTTAAATGCATCGGCTTGGAATGGCCCGACGTCTTGGTTCGCGCCGTCGATATCTCCCCCGAAATGAACACCGCCACGACGTTTGATGCCATCGCGGCGGAACTGGGACAGTCGACAGGACCGCTGGAAATTGGTGTCAGCAGTGCTAGCCGGATCACCTGGGAACCGATCGCCGCGACGATCGATCCCGCCAACGAAAACAAGCTGGTTCTGGAACCAGGTGAAGTGATCGTGATGACCGGTGGCGCCCGAGGGATCACCGCCGAGATGGCGGTCGGCCTGGCGAAGAAGTATCAACCGCAATTGGTTTTGCTGGGACGGTCTCAATTGCCCGAACAGGTTGAACCGGCGGAGATCGCTGCCGCGACCAGCGACGTCGAACTGAAATCCGCCCTGATCCAACTGGCCAAAGCGCGAGGCGAAACGCCCAAACCGGCCGAGATCGGACGCCAAGCGAATCGCATCATGGCGGCTCGCGAGATCCGGCAAACGTTGGATCGAATCCGGCAGGCCGGCGGTCACGCCGACTACCGATCGGTCGACGTCTCGGATCGCGAATCGTTTGCCGCCATGCTGCAGAACATCCAAGCCGAATACGGCCAGATCGCCGGAGTGGTCCACGGCGCGGGAGTGATCGAAGACAAGCTGTTGCGCGACAAGACTCCCGATTCGTTCGATCGCGTCTTCAACACCAAAGTCCACAGCACAGCGGGACTGATCGATGCGATCGCCCCGAACCAATTGAAGTTCCTCGCCCTGTTTGCTTCGGTCGCCAGCCGATTTGGCAACCGCGGACAGAGCGACTACGCGGCGGCGAACGAGGTCCTGGGAAAAGTCGCCTGCACGCTGAACCAAGCCTGGCCACAAACGCGGACCTTCGCGGTCGCTTGGGGACCGTGGGCGGAAATTGGAATGGTCGCCGACCTGGAGAAGCATCTCACAGCGCGCGGGCTGACCCTGATCCCACCACCGCTGGGCGTGCAGATGTTCCTCGACGAAATCGCCAGCGGAGATCGGGGAACCCCCGAAGTGATCATCGCCGGCGGCGCAGAACAGCTGGCCACGCCGAACTAGATCGATCGTGGTTCCTTCCACGACGTAGGCTCTACGTTTTCGCGCCGTACCCGCCGCCGCCGGGCGTCCGCAAGGTGATCCTGTCGCCCGCTTGGACTTCGATCCGGCAACAGGCGGCGAGCCGCTGTTTCACGCCGTCGACCGCGGTGTGCCAATTCTCGCCCAACGCGCCATCGGCTCCGCCAGCGAGACCGTAGGGTGGGCGATCGGTTCGCCGCCCGGTCAAAAGCGAGACGGTCAGCGGTTTCAAAAACTCGACCTCGCGAATCGCGCCGTCGCCGCCGCGATGTTCCCCCACGCCGCCGCTGTCGCGTCGAATCGCAAACCGAATCAAACGCATCGGATACCGCAACTCGAGCACCTCCGGATCGGTGATCCTTGTGTTCGTCATGTGCGTGTGGACCGCCGACGCTCCGTCGCCAGTCGCCGTTGCGCCGCTGCCACCACAAATCGTTTCATAGTAGCCGAACGTGGCGTCGCCGATGACGAAGTTGTTCATCGTCCCTTGGCTTGCCGCCGCCACGCCCAATGCTCCCAACAGCACGTCGACCACGCGTTGGCTCGTCTCCACATTCCCCGCCACCACCGCGGGACACTTTCTCGGATCGTCGTCTCGCGTCGGGTTCAACAGCCCAACCGGTAGATGCAGGTCGACGCATCGCAGCACGCCTTCGTTCAACGGCAGCGGTTGATCGATCAAGGTTCGCAGCACGTACAAAACCGCTGCGGTCACAATCGCCGGGGTCGCATTAAATCCGCGCGGATGGACGCCCGCGGTGCCGGCGAAATCGATCCGCAAGCGATCGTCGATGACTTGCATCTGCACGCAGATTGGCGTGCCATCGTCCAGAGAGTCTTCGAACGTCATCTCACCGGCGGGCAACCGGCGCAGGCGAGCGGAAACCGCGGCGGCGGCGACATCTTGCAGATGCATCATGTAGCGATCGACCACCGCGCCGCCGTATTGAGCGACCAACGCGCAGAGATCGCGTGCCCCGCCCGTTCCGGCGGCTTGCTGCGCTGCAATGTCGGCAAGATTCTCCGCCACGCATCGCGAAGGATATTCGCCGGCCGAAAGCAACCGCTTCAAATCCTCTTGATGTTGCTGGCCGTTGCGGACCAATGCCAGACCGCGAATCAAGACACCTTCCTGGCTGAGGTTGCTCGCGTCCGGCGGCATCGATCCGGGCGTGACCCCACCGATCTCAGCGTGATGCGCTCGGCTGGCGACAAAGAAATCGGGACGTCTCGTTCCCTGATCGCTCGCCGATTGCGGATCGCTATCGACAAAGACCGGCGTGATCACCGTCACGTCGGGCAGATGCGAACCGCCGGCAAACGGATCGTTGGTGACAAAACAATCTCCCGGAAACATCTCGGGAAACTGCTGCATGATCGATCGGACGGTATGCCCCATCGCCCCCAGATGCACCGGCACGTGAGGCGCGTTGGCGACCAGGCTGCCGTCGCCGCGGAAGACTGCACAACTGTAGTCCCGCCGCTCTTTGACGTTCACGCTGATCGCGGTCCGCCCGAGGACCAGTCCCATCTGATTGGCGATCTGCTGGAATCGGCTGGCAAAAATCTCCAACAGCACCGGATCGCAAGTCGCTTCGTCCGTTTCAACAGCAACTCGCCGATCGCTTGCCCCTTCCTCTTGAACCAGCACGATCGAATGGTCTTCGGCGACCTGAGCCTTCCAGTTGCGATCGACGATCAACGTGTGATGATCCGACGCGACGATCGCGGGGCCAACGATCTGCGATCCGGGGACCAATTGATCGCGGTCGAACGAAGCAACTTGTTGCCAGCGGTCGCCGAGCCAGACCTCTTGAAACACTGTCGGTTGGCAAGCCTGCGATTCGACTTCGGCAAGAGGCTGCAGACTCGCTGCACCCGGCAAGCTGACAGTCGCACGAACCGCGACAAGTTCCAACGGTTGATCGATCCGCTGGTACCCAAACTGTTCGCGATGCTGACGGTGAAACGCCGCTGCGATCTCGTCGCGCGATCGGCAATCGATCTCGAGCGCCGCGTCGGTTCCGAGGTAGCGGACGTCGATCGTTTGTCGAATCGTTGCCGCGACACCGTCGGGAGCTGTTGGAAGTTCGGCGAGCGCCTGTTGCGTGACTGCTTCGATTCGATCGGTTAGTTCCTCGTCGGAGACCTTTTCCAGCGGCCGATAGATGCCGTGCGATTGCGTGTTGCCCGTCGCGGCCAGTCCCATTCCCAACGCGCTCAGCAGACTCGCTTGCGGGTGATCGATGATCTTGCGAATCCCCAACACCTCGGCGACATCACACAGATGCTGCCCCGCGGCGCCGCCAAATCCGACGAGCGTCATACCTCGCGGATCGCGGCCTTCGGCGGTCGTGACCGCGCGGACGGCTTCGGCCATATGATGGTTCGCGATCGCGCGAAAGCCAGCGGCCAACGCCTCGGCCGATTCGATCGGATGCCCCGCCGCTTCCATCGTCTGCTGAATCTCGGACAACCGAGCGATCGCTGCATCGCGATCCATCGGGAAGGGAAACCGATCGGCCAACACGCGTCCCAAGACGACGTTCAGATCGGTTACCGTCAACGGACCGCCACGCCCATAACAGGCTGGGCCTGGATCGGCGCCAGCGCTTTCGGGCCCCACACACATCCGTTGGCCATCGAACCGGCAGATCGAACCGCCCCCGGCGGCAACCGTTTCGATCGCCATCATCGGTGTCAGGATTCGCGTCCCCGCTTTGAAGGCTTCGTATTGACGGACCGGCTGCCCCGCGAATCGACTCACGTCGGTGCTGGTCCCTCCCATGTCGAAACCGATCGCCTCATCCGCCCCATGCGCGCGGGCGATTTCCGCCAGCGCCACGACGCCGCCGGCTGGCCCCGAAAGGATGCTGTCTTTGCCGCGGAAGGCGTCGCCGGGAACCAACGTCCCGCCACTTGTCATCAACTGCAACTGACATCGATCGACGCCGCCGAACTGCTGCCAAACTTGAGCGACATAGTCGGCGATGACCGGATTCAGGTAGGCATCCAAGACCGTGGTTTCGGCTCGATCGACCAACTTGATCACCGGAGCAATCCGATGCGACGCGCTCACGTTGGCGAACCCAGCGGCCAGGGCAAGATCGACCAGTGCTTGTTCGTGGGCCGGGTTGATGTAGGCGTTTAATAAACCGATCGCCAGCGATTCGGCTCCGGAGCGTCGCAGCGCGTCGATCTGCTTGCGGGCCGCGTCGAGATCCAACGGCTGCAAAATCGTGCCATCGGCGGCGATCCGTTCTTCGACTGCGGCGACCGTCGAATAGAGCGGCTTGCGTTTGACGATGTTTAACGTGAACAGATCGGGGCGATCCTGCTGACCGATCTCCAACAGATCCTCGAAGCCGGCGGTCGTGAGGAATGCGGTCGGCGCACCGCGGCGAGTCAAGAGCGCGTTGGTGCCGCGAGTGGTTCCCATCCGAACGTCCAGCGGCGGCAGCGGTTGATCCGCAGACAGACGCAGCAGCAGCCGCGTGGCGATCACCGGAGCGGTCAGATCGCTTGTCAGTTCGTAGGCCCAACCGGGCTGTGGCGGTTGGGAAAACGGCTCGGCCAGTTGCAACTGGCCCGTCGCGGCGGTAAACGATTCGACGACGCGTTGCTCGACGAGTGTGCCGTGAGGGTCGAGCAGCCGCAGGACCGAACCGTTCCAAAATCGGTCGGGATCGCCGACGCGAAGCCGATCGATCACCGTCGCGGCGGTCGAATCGGCGTCGATGCGTCCCTTGATGCTGCCACTGCTGAGCACCTTGGTCCAACGCAACGGTTGTCCTGGAATCGAAACAAAACAATCGGTAAATGTGCCGCCGATATCGGCCCAGACTTTGATCATTCCTAGACTATCGCATTTTTCGAGCCACTTTCCCAGACAACCTGCCCGACCGCTCGCAAACCAAGACGATTGTGAACAGAATAGAGAGAAATCTCTGGCCCTTTGTTGTTTCTCTTCCACATGTTTGTGTCGCCGATGTCTCGCTCTCGCCTCGGACCGCTCGCCCTAGAATCCAAGCTAGGTGCCCATCCTTCGCAGTCCTCGGTCTGGAGTGCCGTGCATGTGGAGCAGCGGATTCGGTTGGCGATCAAAGTCTTTTCGCTGCCGCTGGGAGGGACGACGGAGTCGCGGAAGGAGCTGGCGGCCGAATGGGCGCGGTTGAAACAATTGCAACATCCGGCGATCGCCCGCTGCTACGGCGGCGGGTTTGAAGAGACCGACGCCTACTTGGCGTACGAGCTGGTCGAGGGTGAAACGCTGGCTCAACAGATCGAACGCCGCGGGCGATTGCCTTGGGAAACGGTGCTCGATTACGCCGACAACCTGATCGCCGCGATGGTTGTGGCGCACGATCAACAGATCATTCACGGAGGGCTTGAGCCCGACAAGATCATGATCGAACCGCTGGGCCAGGCGCAGATCCTCGACTTCCGAATCGATCGCTACGATTCACCCTACCACACCAATCAGCCTGCATCGTTGTTGCACTACGCTTGCCGAGCGCCCGAACTGATCACATCGACAAGCAACCTGTCGGTCAAATCGGATCTCTATTCGCTCGGCGCAATCCTTTATTTCGCTTTGACCGGACGGCCTCCGATCTCTGGCGACACGCCCGAAGCGGTTGCTGCGGCGAGCGCCACCGAAGTCCCATCGCCGATCAATGCCGTCGTGATGGAGTGTCCGATCTGGTTCGCTGCCGTCATCGACCAGTTGTTAGACAAAGATCCCGCCGGGCGACCGTTTGGGACGCAAGCCGCTCAACTGGCCTTTGTCGAAGTCCGCCGCAAATCGGCGTCGGGAGTTGGCGTGGCCGAACACGCTTCGGCCGGCTTCAGTCCGCTGAACATGAAAGTCGACAAACAGGAAGCGAAGAAGGTGTTGGGGCGAGCCGACGATGGCGTGCTCAAACCTGTCGACGGCGCGTCGTTCTACGAGAAGGCTTGGTTCCTGTTGTTCACGTTAGTCGTCTTGGTTGGCGTGGCGGCATGGTTCTTCATTCCGCCGAGCGAAGACAAATTGCGAGCCAGCGCCGAACGGATGTTGGCGACTGAAAACCGGACCAATCTGCGGATCGCCAAAGACGAATATCTGATGCCGATGACGCGTCGCTTCCCCGATGGAAAGCACATCGATTGGGCGATGGAACAGATCGACCAGATCGACATGCTGGAAGCTGAATACCAATTGGGGATCAAGCTGAAGCATGGCCGCCCGATTCGCAACGAGGCAGAGCGGTTGTATTCACAGGGCCGCGAATACGAACAGTTTGGCGATATGGTTTCGGCGATCGATCAATATAAAAATATGGTCACGCTGTTGGATCCCGAGGATGAAAAATCGCGGCCCTACATCAATCTTGCACACCGCCAGATCAGCACGATCGAACGCGAAGGGACTCAGTCGGGCGTGCGGGTTAAATTGATCGAAGCTCGGTTGGCCGAAGCTGAATCCTTGGAAGCTCAGGGCCGCCAGATCGAAGCTCGCAAAATCTGGTACAGCATCGTCGAGCTGTATGCCGACAACCAAGAGATGCAGCGGCAAGTGCAGATCGCCCAAGACAAGCTCCGCGAAGTGACCGAGAAGTCCAAGCCACGGGAATCCGACAGCAGCGATGAGTGATCCATCGAAGTCCACGCCCATCGAAGCCGAGATCGTCTCGGCGACGCTCGTCGACGACGCGCCGCAGCCCGAGGCAAAGCACTGGATCGAGGATCTTGCCGACAACCGCGCGATCGTCATCGGAACGCTGTTTTTGGTGACCGGAGTGTTGGGGCTGCCGCTGTTGTGGATCAGCCGCCAATTCACGCCGCTGCAGAAATGGCTGCTCTCGATCGTCGTCACGATCTACACGCTGGTCCTAATCGTGATCGTCGCCCTAGTACTGATGTGGAGCTGGAACCGGATCCAACAATCGATCGTCAGCAGCCCCGCTCGCCCCCACGCGATACGCGTAGCGGGCTGAGCGGAAGAGAAGCGAGGATCGGGAAAGTCGCGTTGGCCCGTACGGCGATGCGCGCTACGCGAGGATATCGTTGACAACCCGACCGGCGACATCGGTTAGGCGGAAGTCGCGTCCTTGGACGCGATAGGTCAGACGCGTGTGGTCGAGACCAAACAAATGCAGCACCGTGGCATGCAGGTCGTGGACGTGGACGGGGTTCTCGGCAACATGCCATCCGATATCGTCGGAAGCTCCGTAGGTAAAGCCCTGCTTAACGCCGCCCCCGGCCATCAGAATGGTGAACGCACCGGGGTGATGATCGCGACCGGTCACCTTCTTGTACCCAGGCCGATTCTCGCCCAAGGGAGTTCGGCCAAACTCCGATCCGACAATCACCAACGTGTCGTCGAGTAGTCCGCGCTGCTTAAGATCCTTGATCAGTGCGGCAATCGGTTGATCGGCCATCAGGCTGTTGTGTGTCAATTCGGGTTCGAGTCGCGAGTGGTGATCCCATGACGAGTGAATGATATTGACGACACGGACACCGCGTTCCACCAATCGCCGCGCCATCAAGCAATCGTAAGCGAATTCGCGGAAGAGGCCTTTGCCTCCGCGGTTGCTCTTAATCTCAGGCTCTTTGCGATCGAAACCGTACATGTCGAGCGTACTTTGGGACTCGTTCGAAAGATCCGTTAGTTCGGGAGCCGACGATTGAAGTCGGAAGCCGAGTTCATACGCTTTAATACGGCTGATGAGCTCGGAGTCGCCGGTGTGGTCGATCCTTTGACGATTTAACGTGTTGATGAAGTTCACCGAAGAACGCTGGATTTCATCCGTGATTCCCTCGGGATTCTGGATGTTATTGACGGTTTGCCCTTCGCTGCCGAACAACACACCGGAATACGATGAAGGGAGAAAGCCGCTCGACCAACTCGCCGAGCCGCCGGGGATGCCGCGTCCTGTCGTTGCCAGTGAAACATACGCAGGTAGATTCTGCGATTCACTTCCCAATCCGTAACAAAGCCAAGAACCCATACTTGGCCGCCCGGCAATCGCCGAACCGCAGTTCATCAGCAGTTGGGCAGGCACATGATTAAATTGGTCGGTATGAACCGAGCGGACCATGCACAGGTCGTCGGCGCAACTTGCCAGGTGGGGAAGAAGGTCGGAGAAATCCATACCGCACTTGCCGTGCTTAGAGAACTTCCGCGATGTCCCCATGATGCGTGCCGTTTCCTTTTGCAGGAATGCGAACTGCATGTTTTCGAGCATCGATTCCGGCAATGGCTGGCCATCGAGCTTGTTCAAAGTTGGCTTGGGATCGTAAAGATCCATCTGGCTGGGCCCGCCTTCGAGATAGATATAGATACAGTTCTTTGCGCGGGCCGGAAAGTGCGAGTCCCTCTTAACGAGTGGATCCACCCGTTCATCGGCCGCCGCGTTCGATACGATCTCTTCCGGGGCAAGCAGGTTCGAGAGCGTTACAGCCCCCATGCCCCATAGCGATTGAAATAGAAAGTCGCGGCGTGCGCGTTGGCTGGCGGATTGATAGGCAAGCATATTCATGGTGGTCATCTTTTTCGATTCTTCCGCTAGGGGCGGGTGATAAATTCGTCGAGATTCATCAGGCTTCGCGCCAATAGAACCTGAGCGGCTTGCTGAATGAGAGACGCGCTGCTCTTCTCGTCTTTCACAATCGCTTTCAGATCGGATTGCTTGCTGTTTTCCAGGGAATCGAGCAACTCCCGATAGAACTCCTGCGAGGCTGCCAACTCTTCGCTGGTCGGATTTCGTGAGAGCATGCGCTGAAACATCTCGGAAATCCAAGCGTCTTCTTCGGCGGCAAGCTTTTGCTGCCCAAGCGATTGAGCACACTCAAAGAAAACCGGATCGTTCAACAGGGTGAGCGACTGCAGGGGAGAGTTTGAGATCTCGCGAGCTGCACAGGCGGACGTCGAGTCGGGACCGTCAAAGGTAGAAAGCATCGGAAACGGAGTAGCCCGGCGGAACAGGATATACATACCCCGTCGGTACTTCTGTTCCCCACGACTCACATCCCAGCTCTGATTTCGACTGATCGAAGTCAGGCGTTTATTCATCGGTGGGCGAATACTGGGGCCGCCGATGTTCTTTGAGATCAAGCCGCTCACCGAGAGAGCCAGATCGCGAATGATTTCCGCTTCCAAGCGATATCGAAACTGGCGGCCCAGCAAACGGTTCTCGGGATCCACTTCCTTCAGTCGCTGAGTCTGTTGAGAACTTTGGCGATAGGTCGACGAAAGAACAATCGTCTTGATCAGTGACTTTCGGCTCCAGCCGTTTTCCTGTAGCTCGCCTGCTAACCAATCGAGAAGCTGAGGATGCGTCGGCGGATCCCCGGCGACGCCAAGATTGTCTTCGGTCCGAAACATTCCCTCCAGAAATAGATGCTGCCAGATGTGATTGGCAGCTGTCCGCGCGGTCAGCGGATGCTCCGGATGGAATAGCCACTTCGCCAAGTCCACACGATCCGCTTCCTTCTCGCTTGATTCCAGTGGAGGAAGAAAACTAGGCGTCCCTGGATAGACCTTATCGCTTGGTTGTCGGAAGTCGCCGCGATAGTGAATGAATGTTTGGCGTGGCTTGCGGCGTTGCTGCACGGCGGGGGCGACAATTTGTTTCGGCGCCGGTCGTTTGCTGGCCAGATCTTCGTACTCGGCCAGTCGTGATCGTGTGTCGTCCGGCAGATCGGCAAGCCAGTGTTCGAGCGACTCCTTCTCCTCCTCAGTGCGATGTTTCTCTGGCTTGGCCAGCGTATCCAAACGCTGGTCGACCAACTCTTTCTGAGCAGGATCCAAGGAATCCAGGTCCTGCAGAATCTTCGCAACGATCTCGTCGATCTTTTCTTCCCGTTGCTTGGCCTCTTGGGAATCTTCGGCGACTTGGTCTCGATAGCCAAGGACGACTTTGTCACTCTCGAGATTGTTGAAGAACGCGTAGAGTTGATAGAACTCCTGGTGCGTCAGCGGGTCGTATTTATGGGTATGGCATTCGGCACACCCGACCGTCATGCCCATCCAGATCGTTCCGAAGGTACTGAGCCGGTCTACCGTTTGGGCGACGCGGTCGGCCTCTTTATCAACACCCGCTTCGGTATTCTCCATGGCGTTGCGATGAAAGCCGGTGGCGATCCGCTGTGATTCCGTCGCGTCCTCCAACAAGTCACCAGCAATTTGTTCCGTCGAGAACTGATCGTACGGCAGATCGCTGTTGATCGCTTCGATCACCCAGTCGCGGTAACGCCAGGCCTCCGGTCGAAGCTCGTCTCCCAAATATCCGTTGCTGTCGGCGTACCGGGCCAGGTCGAGCCAGTGGCGTCCCCAACGTTCGCCGAAGTGCTTCGATGCAAGCAGCCTGTCGACGATCTGCCCGTAGGCTTCGTCATTGGGGTCGCTGGCAAACTCTTGAACCTCTGTATAGGTCGGTGGAAGGCCGATCAAATCGAGATAGAGTCGACGCATCAACTCTTCTGGTGAAGCCTCGGGACTGGGAGACAAATCGGCCGCTTGAAGCTTCGCCAGCACAAACGCATCCACTTCGTTGCGTCCCCAGCCACCGTTTGCTGACAGTGGGGGAGTCGGCTTCTGGATTGGCTGAAACGCCCAGTGCAAAGAATATTTTGCACCACTCTCGACCCAGCGTCGAAGGATCTCCTTCTCGTCATCCGACAAAGACTTGCCCGTTTCCGGGGGAGGCATCTGTAGGAACTCATCCGATGTGACCACGCGGGCCATTAGTTCGCTTTGGTCAGCGTCGCCGGGCACGATCGCCCTGCTGCCGCTATCGAGTTCTTCAACCGCATGCTCGCGCATGTCGAGTCGCAGTCCTCCCTCACGCGTCTCTTCGTCTGGACCGTGACAAGCAAAGCACTGTTTCGACAGAATCGGGAGAACCTCGCGAGCAAAGTCGGGAGCTTCATCTGCCCCAACGGAGCTTGCAAAGAGAATCAGGATGATCAGGGAAACAACGACCATTACTAAGTACCATCGGCAACGGTATCCTGCATCAAGGACACGAGGGAGGGAGCCAACAAAAGTTCATTGGCGTATATCAGGTAGGCTGCAACTATAAATCGTAGTGACCGCGGCCGACTTCATGTCAAAAACGTCTCACCTAACGGAAAACTTTCCAGGAGAGGTGCAGCGCCCGGTAATCTTCTTCTTCCGGCTTGCGTAGCTAACTTCTGTCCTAGAGAGACCTTACGCTGCTCCAATAGCTGCAATTGAAGCTCTCGCCAACGCGAACCAATCCGAAAAAACAATGCGTTTTTGTCGGATTGTGCCATGAAAGGTTATGCATTCCCGACGATTTAGGGGTGACGATTGTCTTATTCTTTACTTGTTTAACAAGCCGAAGAGTCTATCACACGTCGTCACTATCATTTCCACTACTTCCAAAGGACTCATATCATGTTGCGGTTCCATCCTTTCCGTCGACACGGATTCACCCTAGTCGAGCTCTTGGTCGTCATCGCCATCATCGGCATCTTGGTCGGGCTTCTTCTTCCCGCCGTGCAAGCCGCCCGCGAAGCAGCCCGGCGGATGTCGTGCGGTAACAATCTGAAACAGATCGGCCTAGGACTGCATAACTACCACGACACCTTCCAATCGTTCCCGATCGGTTCGCGACATTCGAAGGGCGACTTGGCGAACCCAGGGTTTGGTGTCTCGTGGTGGCTAGGGCTGTTGCCGTTTGTAGAGCAGGGCAATCTATCCGACCAATTAACCGTTGATGGTAATCACCCGGGCAGCCTGTCCAACGGTGGCGGTGGCGCATACGACGGTCACGCCGTGAATGGACCGATCATCGACGGGATCGAAATCGACGTGATGCTTTGCCCCTCGAGCCCGCTGCAAGCCGTTCGCAGTTCGGGTTATTCCTACACGATTACCTGTCCGCAATACACGGGCATTTCGGGAGCCGCCAACGATGCGTTGGGCTTTAACCTGAATCCTACCAATCGCGAGTGGGTAGGTTATCAAAGTGGGATTGTTTCGCTGAGCGGCATGTTAACCCCACTCAACTCCATCAAAATGCGTGATGCGACCGATGGGCTTTCCAACACGCTCATTGTTGGCGAGCAGGCTGATTTCGTCGTCGATACAAATGGCAATCGTACGGCGACCATCAACAACCACCAGGGATTCATGTGCGGCATCAATAAGACAGCATTCGGATTTACCGAACGCACTTTCAATACGACCACCATCATGTATCCGATCAACGGATCGTCCTTGAGCCTAACCGGCGTGAAGAACAACGACGGCACCAACAACGGTATCTTCTCGGCTCACCCTGGCGGGTCATTAGTTGCGATCAGCGATGGGGCGGTGCGTTTCGCAAGCGAAAACCTCGAGCTACGAACACTAAAACTCCTGGCGACACGCGATGATGGTCAGGTCCTTGGCGAATTCTAGTCATTCCCCAAGACGCAGTACTCGGCGCCAGGCATCGCGATGATTTACGAGCGGTTGGCTGGCTCCGAGTCCTTCACTTGTAAACTTTGCCGATTGTCTTTCCAATGCAACACTTCACCTTGTTTCGATCTCAACTGAAACCATTTAGATTCTTTGGGCTGATCGTTTTGCTACTCGCGTCGACTGGTGAAATAGAAGCCGTGGATCCATCACCCCAAGAGTTGCCCAACTCATCCGTCGATCCGCGATATATCGAGGCTGAATTCGTCAGCACGTTCGACAGGACGATGCAACCGCTTCGCTACGCACTTCCTCCAAAAAGCCAGGATGCAGAGCGTCCCGTTCTCGTGTTCCTGCATTCCTGGAGTAGCGACTATCATCTGCATAAACCCGAGTGGCTGCGTGCCGCTTTGAGTCGCGGTTGGATCTTTGTCGAGCCCAATTTCCGCGGCCCCAATGACACCCCTGAGGCCTGCGGTTCAGCAGCAGCACGTGCCGATGTGTTGGACTGCGTCGAATTTGCGATCAAGCATTTGAATGCTGACACGAATCGGATCTACCTTGCAGGTGCTTCGGGAGGTGGTCATATGACGATGCTGATGGCAGGCCGGCATCCCGAGCGATTTACCGCGGCTTCTGCGTGGGTTGGAATCAGCGATTTGAAGAAGTGGTATGAACACCATTCTCCCAACGGCATCCCCCAGAACTATGCCAAGAAGGTTGCCAAGTGCTGTGGCAGTGCTCCTGGTGTCAGCAAGCTGGTGGACCAGCAGTACTACCAGCGTTCCCCGATTCATTGGATCACCAACGCGGGAGATCTACCACTCGACATCGCCGCAGGTGTTCACGATGGCCAGTCCGGCTCGGTACCATTCCAACACTCGGTCCGACTCTATAACGCAATTGCCAAAAGCCATGCCGCTCCTCTTGTGAGCGACGCAGAGATGCAGCAGCTTTGGGACCTGGGCAAACTCACCAAACCCCAGGCCCAGGACACGGCAGAGGACCCAACTTATCGACGAGACATCAAACTTCGACGGAAGACCAACAACGCACGCTTGACCATCTTCGAGGGAGGCCATGAAGGACTTGCCGAAGCGGCTTGCGCCTGGTTGGAAGTCCAGCGGCGATCTACACGCCTGTCGTCCGTCCTTGAGTAACTCCCACTCTACTACGACATCCAAACCTTACACTGTTTTTTCAACGCAAATCCCACAGGTGATCCACTATCATGTTTTCAGGCCGTATCGTCTTGCTTTGTTTGATTGCCGGTGGCTTGAGCCTGGGATGCAGTCGTGCACACAATCTTCCCGGAGAAACGGGCACTTTAAAGGGACACGTTAGCTACCGCGACGGGACCATTCCTGAAGGTTCCTCGGTCGTCATGCTTCACAAGGGGACCGGAATTCCTGCGGTCGGCGTGACAGATTCCGACGGCAACTTCACAATGATCATGCGAGAAGGCCCCGACGTTCTCGTCGGTGACTATGTTGTCAATATCCGACCGCCGGGCGAGATTGATGACAACGTATTGGAGATCACCGCTGAGACCGTACCGCCGCTTTGGAATGAGGTCCCACAAAAATACTGGAATCCATCGACCAGCAACGAGGCCTACACGGTGAATTCAGGTACCAACTTTTACGAGTTCACGCTAACTGACAATTAGAACGCCAAGGTAGGCCCGTGCCAGTAGCGAATTCGATGCGTTATCGGAGAGTTGTCATGTCCGATCTTGATTTGTCAGCGCAAAGTAATGCGGACGGAATGAATCGAAAAGTAGAAGAATTGAACGAGGATGCCGAAGCCCGAGAGATGGAGCTGCGTCTGGAGTTCGAACAGATGCTACAAGCTTCACGGGATAAACTGATGCTCTACCTGGTCGCGCTCGTGAGCAATGTCGCTGATGCGGAAGACCTTTGTCAGCGGATAAGCCTGGTAATGTGGCAGAAATTTTCCGATTACGACCGTTCACGTAGCTTCCTGTCGTGGGCATGTGGGATCGCACGATTCGAAGCGTATAACTTTCGTCGGGCGCGTGTCGCAGATCGAATGCTTTGGCGAAACGACCTGCCAGAACTATTGGCCAGCACGCTCGAGAATTTAGACCAAGCCCCATCTCATCAGCGATTGTCGGCATTGCGAAATTGTGTGCAGGCACTTCCCGAGCGGGAGCAATCCTTTGTCTGGCAAATCTACTGGGAAGGACGCTCGTTCGATTCCATTGCGCAATCACTGGGCTGCTCGGTTCGCACGTTTTACAACCGAATGTATTTACTCCGGCGTCGATTGTCCCATTGTGTCGCCAGGCGTTCGAAGGCGGAATAGTACAAGTTTTTACAGAGCCCGACGCGGATTGTCCAAAGAGAGGGCGTTATGAGCGATTCAGAATTTCAACGTATTTCATCGTTATTCGAGGCGATCATCGCCGGCACGCTAACTCTTCAGCAAAAAGAAGATCTAGAGTGTGCCCTTGTCGAGTCCGAGCCGCTGCGTGTCGCCTATCTGCAGGCCATGAGCATGCATCTCGATTTAGATCAACTGAGCCGCTCGGATGAAGACATCCCGGAACTCGTGAAATCGCAAGGGGAAACCTTGGTCCCGGACAAGCACAACCTGTGGCGCAGCAGGATCTTTCTGGCTGGTTTGGCTGCCAGTATTCTGGTCTTGGTCTCACTCCTCACGGTTTTGTTGACAACGCCCCAATCAAATCCCGTCGCCGTAGTTCCCCAAGGTGGCGACGAGGATCACTCGCCAAAGACGGTTGCGGTGGCCAACGCAATACTCGTTAGCCAAGGTGGCGATCCCACAACCGGCGGCCAGAAAGTAACGATTGGCAAGAACTATGTTCTCACCGAGGGGGTCCTTGGAATCGAGTTTGCATCGGGGGCCCGTGCCGTCTTTCAGGCGCCGTGTGTCTTCACCGCAGAAGGTCGCCAGTCGCTGCGTGTACGATCGGGAAAGTGTTCGGTCGATGCGCCCCCTGGGGCCGAGGGTGTCGAGCTGCTGGGACCTGCGGCCGAGGGTGTCGACCAGGGAACGCGCTGCGCAACCGGTATTGCGGAGACGGGCGAAGCTCAACTCGTGGCGATCGACGGGGAAGCGACGCTGTCTTCCTTGAAACAACGCACACGTCCGACCATGCACTTACGTAGCGGCGATATGGCACCGGAACCCGGCATGTCCCCGCATCGATCGAAGGGTTCTCTTCCCTCTCGGACCAATTTAGATCGCTTACCGGATCGCATCATTCGCTACGAAGCAACGTTCATTGACTCATACGCCGACGAATTACTCACCCTTACGGTTCAACGAAATGGCGTCACCAGCACGATCGACCGCGACGATCTCATTCGGGCTCGCGTTGTGCATTTTGAATCGGGGAAAAATGCGGCTACGTTTTGCACGAAGATGGGAGACCATCTGCCGACAGGAGAGGATCGCTTAAAGCTCCTGCACGGCGACTTTAGTCTGGTCACGGGGATCATCAATCCAATCGCCCGTCCCGGTCGAAAGGTTTCCATGCGGGTTGAGTTCGAAGAGGCAATCGTCAATGCACCAGGCCCCGACATTGTGATCTTCGATCTCCAACTCCTGGTCTACGATCCCGATGGCGACAAGCTGGTCTTGCGATCAGGTGACGAGCGTCAGAACCGCCCTACATTGACTGTCGAGCAGTTCGATATTGGACTGAACTCCCCGTATGCGCTCGACCTCTTTCCTCATTGCACGTATCGCGCGCAGGAAGCCACCCGTTCGATCGACGACCTGAAGCAAAACGCGTTCATTCATGGTCGTCAGATCAACATCGATGCACGTGCCCTCGCGGTCGCGATCGATTTAAGCGACCTCGGCTATGAGGAAGGTGAGTCGCTGCAGAGGCTCGAATTTCTAAACACTTCAGGCGGTATCGATCCAGTCCTCATCGTCGGCTTGCGACCGTAAGCGTTCTCGGGGCTGACGACGTCGGCCCCGCCGGGGCGTTTGGGGTTGAGGGCGGTCTTCGTGGCGTCATCTGTTCTCGGGGCTGACGCCCCGAGCTAACGACGTCGGCCCCGCCGGGGCGTTTGGGGATGAGGATGGTTTTCGTGGCGCCATCTGTTCTCGGGGCTGACGCCCCGAGCTAACGACGCCGGCCCCGTCGGGGCGTTTGGGGTGATGGCGGTTGCTCGTGGAGTGATGCCGTGGGTAGCCCAAAGATTCGATACGCGTGGAGATTCTTCCGCCCAAATCACCCCGCACCAAATCACCCCGCACCAAATCACCCCGCACCAAATCACCCCGCACCAAGTCACCCCGCACCAAGTCACCCCGCACCAATCATCCCGCACCAATCATCCTGCTTCCTCTCCCTCTCCTCTATGCATAGACACGGATTGAAGATAGGTTTGGATGCTCGCGTCGGGAGATTGATTCGGACCATGCGATGGCTGGCCGTAGCGCGATCGCAGGAAGCGAAACTCGGGTTGCAGTGAGGCGGGCGAAGTCGATGGGGGATGATGTGGATCGGCGGCGAAGTCGATCTCGACGAAGTGCTGCAAGTCGTCGAAGTCCAAGTCGCGGCCGGATCGCCCAAGGCAGATGGCGTAGTCGTCGCGGAGTGCTTCCCAGTTGCTTGGCCATGTGTCGCCATTGGCTTTCATGTGCTCGATGCACATCGACGCGACAAACTGGGACGCATTAAAACTGGTGACGCGACGAATCGTCTGATAGACATTCCGCAGGCCGAGGCAGATCGCAGCGACGCTGACAACCGCCAGCAACAGCGTGCGAAGCTGGAACCGCGTTACATGCTAGCCCACCGACTGCCGGCGTAGCGGTCGTTCAACAGGTTGCGAGCCGCGACGGCGCGGTCGGTCTTCTTCACTTGCTCCCAAAGCTTGCTCAATTGATACAGCGCTTCGGCGTGGATCTCGGGTTGATCATAAAACAGCACGTCGACGTGCAGGTAGGCCATCAGAGCTTCCTTGGGCTTGTTGGCTTTCAAGTAGCAGGCCCCTAGCGCGTTGTAGGCGCGGCCAAATAGTTCCGCGTCCGATTCGTCGCTTTCGGCAATCAACTTTTCGATCTTGGCGATCGATGCGTCGGGCGATCCCGTCTCCGCTTGGCAGCGAGCCACGCCGACTTGAGCCAACAACTGCTGTCGTTTGATTTCAGCTGTCGCTGCGGAAACTCCCGCCAACGAAGCAAACTTCTTCTCCGCCCCAGCAAAATCTTTCTGCGCCATCAAGGCGCGGGCTTCCAGCATCACCGCGTGCATCTTGTAGTCGGGCCAAGGGGCTTGAGCGGAGATCGCGCCGTAATATTTGATCGCTTCAGGGTATTTGCCCAATGCCACCGCGAGATCGCCGAGCGTTTCGGCAGCCGTGAAGAAGTGATGGCTCTTGGAGGCCTTGCGGACAAAGGCGAGCATCGACGAAGCAGCCCGCCCTTTGTCGCCACCGCTGGAAAGAGCCAACCGCCCCTCGCACAACGCCAAGTAGAATTGCAGATCTTGCAAAATGATTGGTCGCGTGACACTGGCTGGATTGATCTTCTTCAATTCGTCCATCGCCGATTGATAATCGCCCGCCAAAACCCGCGCCCGAGCTTGCTTCAATTCCGCCGGATCCTCCTTGAATCCAAGCCGACGGATTTCGTTGACGGCGATCTCGCGATCGGTCCCCTGGACCTTGATCGTGACCGCCGTTGGCGTCGAACCAACAAACTCGCCATTCATCGGCGTGCCACGCAGCGGATAGACTTGGTCGAATTGCGCGGTTGCGACACCAGGCAGCCCCAATAACATCACAAACGCCATACACTTGATCGAAGCAGGAAGACCGATCGACCGACAAACGGAACGGCGTTGCTGTGGCGAACACATATCTTCAGCGGTCCGCAACGGAGAACCGTGCATCCGAGCCATCAAGCTAGTCCCATTCAAATCGAGGTTGTGAAAACTCATTTACTTTCTCCGCTGTCCGCTTCGTTTGCTGGTTGTTCGATCTTTGGAAGTCCGACGGCTGGCTTGCCCATCGCGGTCTGCACTTCCTTTAATGTTTCGTCGTATTTGGCTGGCCACTGATCGCCACCCAAAGTGGGATACAATTTCTGCGTCTGGGATAGGCTGCGCTCCGCCTTGGACAACAGCGTGTCCTTTTCGGCCCCCTGTCGCGACGCAGCCAACGCCAACGCCAACGCGCTGCGGGCGTATTCGTAACGTGCTTCGTAAAATGTGTTGCGAAATTGTGGGTAGGTGATCGTCGTCTTGGCGATCTTGGCCCATCCCCAAACCGATACGGCATCGCTGCCGGGCCCATTCATCGCGTCGAAATATTTGTCAGCATCCTGCTGGCCCCAGTCTTGCAGCAACTTTGCCGCTTCGACCTGCACGTTCAACATCATCGCATTTTTTGCCAACACCTCTTCGAAGATCGCCAGCGCTGCACCGAAGTTGCCCGTCGTGGCTTGCACCTGAGCCATCCGCAATTTGATCTGCGTCGCGGTCCCCTCGGGCAGATCGGGACGCTGCAACATGTTCTCGAACGCGGCAATCGATTGATCGTAATACTTCTTCGCATCGGGACCGATCTCGCCGTCGGTCGTGAATCCAGCTCCCAAACTGGAGAAGGTTTCGGCGACCCAGTTCAAAACGTTCAGGTCGCTCGATCCGCTGCTCAGCTGTTCCAGAAACGCTTCGAAAACAACCGACAACGCTCGCTTGTCGTCATCCGACTGAGCGGCTTTCATCTGGCGTTCGATGTCTTGAGCCAAGCTAATGTAGACACTCAACATCCGCTGCGTGCCCGCTTCGTCGTCGGCAACCGCCTGTTGCATCGACGTCATCACGCCTTTGGCTTTCTCCATCATCGCGTCGCCGTTGTCGCCCAACGAACCGATATAGGCACGAAGCGCGGTCCGGTAGGTCTCTTCGACCATCACCGGATTGCTGACCGATGGATCCTTTTTATCGACCAGCGTCAGCGGGCCAACTTGCGCATTCTCAAGAACTTCGACAGCTTCGGGGCCTTGCAGCGTTTCGACGTAGGCTTGCGCCAGCGAAAGCATCGCAGTAACCGTTGTCGTATCGGCAGGTCCTTTGGCCGCCAGACTGGCAAACGCCGCCGACAACAGTTCGATCGTCCCCTTCTGCAGCGTCTCCAACTCCGCTCGCTCCTTGGCCAGATCGGTTCCCTCGGGAGCTCCTTCCTGTTCCCACGTTCGCACTTGTTGTGAGTGGGTAATGTATCGGCCCCACATCGCTTGGCCGGTTTGCAGTTCGGCCTGCAAGCGCCCCGCCGATCCGGCCGGTATCCGCTGCGTCAGCTGTTTGGCGAGCGTCAAGTCGCCATCGTTGATCACAAACGGGATCACCGTCGTCAACGCTTCGGCCGCTTCAGGACGCTTGGGCCAGGTGTCGGCGATGTACATCGCCAGCGTTGTGATCCGATCGGCTTCGAAGTCGGCATCAGCCGCATCGGCTTGATCGTACAGGGTGACATAACTGGCCAGCGCGATCTTGGCCGAGGGGACTGCGCCGGCGGAAGTTGGATGCCGGCGGGCGACAAATTCTCCCATCAACGCCGCTTCGAATGGCTTTTGTTCCAGGTAATACAGATAGCACATGAAGTAGCGGACAAAGTTGACTTCCGATTGCGGCGTATCGCGATCGGCCAAAGCGAGGGCAAGCCGGAAGAAACGCATCGCTTTATCGCGTGCTGATTGCGCGGCGGCTTGGCTAGTCTTCAACTTCTCTTGCAGCGACTTCTTGGTGGCTTCGTCTTTGGCCGCCGCCAATTCGCTAGCGACTTGCTGGACCGCCGCATCGCTGCTGGCGATCGCTTGCAACGCCTCCTGACCAGCAACCTTGGCGTCCTCGAAGTTCTCCGGGACAAATTCGACTTGCGCGTCCTCGGGTCCGCCCAAGCGAGCGGCCAGACGGCGGGCTTCGTCTTGGAATTCGGAGCGCACCTTGGCGACCGCCTCCGCATGCGTGCGGGCCTCAGCGATCGACCGACTGACCAATCGCTTGTCGCTTTCCTCCGCGTCGTCGGCCTGCATTTTGTAAGCCTTGGCGAGACTCAACCGGATCGCCAACCAATCGGGTTCGCGATCTTCGTGCGGTCTTGCCAGTCCGATCCAACGATCTCCCTGCTTGATCGCTTCAAGGTATTTTTGTTGCGAGTTATCGAGCCAACACTCCATCGCCAATCGGAGTGTCTTGGTCTTGAGAACGCGAAACGCATCGGGTTCGTCGGGCTGGTCCAACAGTTCGCCGTAGTAGCCCAGAGCATCGCGAAGCCGTCCCAATCGCTGGTTGCAGCGGCCTTGATACATCCGCGCATACAAGCCGGCCAAACGCGTGCGATATTCTTTATAGATCTCGTCGTACAGCGTGGCCGCTTCGATCAGATACTTCTTCTGCTCGGGCGAACCAGCCGGCACGGTTTCGGCCGATTCCTCGCGAATCGCCGCGGCGAGCAATTGGGTTTGCAAGTTATCGGCTCGCAACTGGGTTCGCTGTTGGATCAATGCCGCCTGTTTGCGATCCTTGGAATCGAGGACCTTGGGGATTTTGTCCAGTTCCGCGTTGACCGACTTGTTCAGTTCCGCCAGCACCGCGGCCGCTTCGTTGTATTGTTTGGTCGCCTGTTGAAGCAGTTTAGGCCCGCCGCCGTCATTGGCTTGCTGGACACTCATCCGCGCCCGTTCGGCGATCAATCCGGCCAACTGGCTGCGAGCGGCATTGACCTGCGGGCTGTCCGGTTTCGCTTTCGCAAACGCCTTCAGCGCCGTTTCGGCATCGCTGAGATATTTAGTTCTCAGTTTGGGATCGTTCTGAGACCGGGAGGCCTCGATCAGCGTCACACCGCGTTCGAATTCGATCGCCTCTTTCAGGTCCGCTGGAGCGGCCGGATTGGCCTGCAGCGACTGCAAATAGTCCAAGGCGATATCGTGATAGCCGCGTGCCCGGAGCCCATCGAGGAAGGCGCGGGCAGGCTCGGCCGCCGACGCGGGGATCACCATGCCAATCAGCCAACAGGCGATGATCTGTAAACAAAATCGTTGCATTTTCTTAGATTAGCCGTGCTGCCAGTTGGATTGCGTAAAGCCGGGAACCAGTGCAAGTTAAGCGAAAACAGGATGTCGAAGCAAGCATATTACAACGTCTCAAGCTTCGACTTCCCCTTGAACTTCCGTCATAATTAAGCGGAACATGATCGACGACGCGGAAACATCGCGACGCCGACCCAGTATACTTGCGCCCCAAGGCCGCTCCCTTCCCAAATTGTAATAGGATTGAATTGGTGGACGAGCAAGACTTCAAGGACTTGTATGGTTTGATGCGAGGTAATTCCGACGCGACCTCCGTGATGGATGCTCAGGGCCTGTTCGCGCTAAAGGATTACCGACAAACGCTTGAAAAGTTGCAAGGTATCCAACAACGCTACGAGACCAGCAAAGTTCGCGTGATGCGGACGAAGATCGAAGAGTCCTCGGGACGGAAATCGAGCGAGCAGGAAGCGAAGGAGCGGCGGCTGCAGAAAAAGCAAACCCGTTACCGCGAGGTGATGGAGAAGTTGGATGAGATGCAGGCGGCGCTGCCAACGTTGATTCAACGCGCCGAGGCGCGGAAGGCGCGCCAACAGCCGCAGCAGGCCGGCGCGGTCGATCAGTCGCGCGAGGATACGATCGATATCCAGGCGAGCGAGGAGTTGACGCACAGCGGCGAAGAGCAATCGCCGTCGTTGGAGCAGTTTATTCGCGAGTTTATCGCGGCGCCGGCGGCGACCGGTCAACGCGAATTGATCGATCGCTGCTTCAAGGTTCGCCCAGTCGGCGATGCCAAAGACGTGCGAGCCGGCGAACTCTATTTTATCGACGGCGGCGAGCAGACCTATCTCGCGCTCGTCCGCAAGTCGGATAATCCGGAGCGCGTGCGGTTGAAGTCGGCGATCACCGGCGAGCGGTTGCGAACGATCGATCTGCCCACTTTTCTAAAACTGGGCCAACGCGACCGTGTCGTCCGCCTGAAACCGCTTCCGCAGAACAGCGGCAGCAGCGAGCGTCCCCAGACGTCGACATCCGCGTCGACACCAACCCCTGCACCACAATCGACCGCCGCCGCGCCGCCAATCGAAGACGATGACGACGTCGTGATCGGTGGCAATGCGTTACAGGAATCGGCGGAGACGGCGAAGATCCTCGACAAGGGAGCGTTCTCGCAACTCGCCGACGCCGCAAATCGGTCGGGGATCTGCCCGGGAGCCGACTTGATCGCCCATGTCCGCGATCGCGATTTCCGGCTCGGGAATTTTCAAGACGCACTGCAGACGATGGAAGGGATCTACGGCAAGTTCACTGCCGCAGCCGCTTCGCGGACGGCACAGCTGCGTCAAGAGGATGCTGCGATTCAATCGGGCCGCGTGAAAATGTCGCCCAAGGATTTGGCGGCGAAACGAGCTCGCGACGCAGCGCAAAATCAACTGGTCGAACGGGCACGCAATCGCTTCTCCCGCGTCTTGGACGGATTACGCGTGCTGTTGCGGAAAGAGACTGGCGAAGACTGATCGCCGATTCTATCGCTGGCAGTCGTCGATTGCCGCTTCGCGATTCTATTCACTCTTCATTTGTATCGTCGCCAAATTGCAGCGGTGCGACAGGATCGCCCGCCGGCTGGAAGAAAACGTCGCCCGGCGGTGTTGGTTCTCCGCCCTGCAGGCACTTGGCTGCTTGCCGTCGCATCTGGCGAACCAACTGCTGACGCTCGAGGTCGCTTTGGCCCGGCAGCGCGGCGAGCATCCGCGAGGTCTTCAACAGCATCTCGGCGACGCGATAATGCGCGTCGGAGACCGCCGTCGATTCCGCCTGCTCCGGTTTGAAATCGTCATCGGTGTCCAGCGTCGAACCGTCGAGGATGCTTCCCTGGCGGCGAATCAAATCCAGCACGTCGCCCAACAGCGGCTCTTCCGCCGGCGCGGTCGACGATTCGCCTTGCAGCGCGCTGCGGATCGAATCCTGGATCTTTTGATCCACGTCGGGCGATGTCGGTTCCTGCCCATAGGCTCTCAAAATGACGAGCGACGATAACATGCCGACGGCGACCAACGTCACGAGCATCCACTGCGTCGAACCGATAACTTTGTTGTGCGACATCTTTTCCCAACTCCTTGGCTACATCTTTAACGCTTCGTCGTAGACCCCAAACACACTCATGGCCATCTTCAAAATAATAGCGACCAACATGATGGTTACGGCAGCCCAAATCACGCCGGTCATCACACCAACCAGGACTCGCGTGGCCGTTTTGGCGCGTTGATCGTAGACATCGGCGAGGTTTCCGAGCGATTCGGCGTCGGTTCCCGAGAGTTCGGCGACTTCGACAAAGTGCAGGAATTCTTCGGGGAAGATGCCGGTGGAGGCAAACGATTCGGTGAGGGTTCCGCCCGATTTGATCGTCGCGATCGCGGTATCGGCTCGCGAGGCAAAGTGATCGTTCTGCGTGCTCTGCAGCGCCATCTTCACGCTCCGCATTGCATCCATCCCCGAATCCAATGCTAGCGACAGCGTCCAACAGATCCGCGACAACGCGATCGTCTGCAACGCTTCACCCGCTTTGGGAATCCGATAGACGAGGGCGAACAATCGATGGCATCCAAACGCGTTGAACTTGAGCGCCAGCACCGCCGCGGTGATCGAACCGAAGAACAGGAAGACAAGAGTCAGGTACTGCGTCATGTTGAGACCGACGGCATTGAATTCCGATCCGAGCATCTGAGTGATCAGGATTGCCAACCCGATCACGGCGATCCCGCCGATCAATTGCAGCATCGGCCAAGCGATCCCCATCAGAAACATCCGCTGCATCGCGAGCCGATGGTCGTAGTGATCGGCCAATTCCTTGAGTGTTCGTTCCAGCCGCCCCGTCGTCTCGCCGATGTGAACCATTTGGATCATCAGCGGCGGGAAATATTTTCCATCGGCGACGTCGATCATCGCGCGAGCCATCGGCGTGCCGTCGCGGAGCTGGGCGGCGACAGCTTCCATCGCCGCTTTGTGCTTTGGCGATCCATGCTGCGATTCCCGCTGACACAGCTTCAGCAGGTCGACGCCGGCGTGAAACCCCGTAGCCATTCGGCGACAGAACCTCGCAGCGACCGTTTGGCTCATCCCTTTCGAAAACACCCGCTATCGACTCCGTTGGATTGGTTTAAACGTGGCGAACTCAGCGAACAATCAAATCTTCGCCAGCTGCCGGCACGTCGCTGACAGTTGACGCAATGAAACGTGGCGAACTCAACTGAAGTTTAACCGTAGATCGAAGTCCGCGAATCGTCGACTGCCGGCTTGCGTCCCAAAATGAATGATCTCACTGCAGCGGCCAGACCCAGGGGATCATGACCATCGCCACGGCGAACACGATCAAGTCCAACGGACCGCCAAACCGCAGGTAATCGGTGAAGCGATAGCCGCCGGGGCCGTAGACCATCAGATTGGTTTGATATCCAAAAGGCGTGGCAAAGCCGGCCGATGCGGCGATCATCACCGCGATCGCAAAGGGCAACGGATCGACGCCAGGCATGCTCGACGCCGCGCTCCAGGCCATCGGAAACATCAGCGCCGCCGCCGCGTTGTTGGTGATCAATTCGGTGCAGATCATCGTCGACAGATAGACCGCCGCGAGGACAAACATCGGGTTGTTGCCGGCGAGCAATAAGATCGTGTCGGCGATTCCAGCTGCTGCGCCAGTCGTCTCCATCGCTTTGCCAATTCCCAAGGCGGCGCCGATCACGACAAGCACCGACCAATCGATCCCACGCCGGGCTTCGGTCGACGTGCAGCAACGCGAGCAGATCATGGCGATCACTGCGCAGAGCGCCGCGGTGGTCAGATCCAGGAAACCGCTCGCAGCCGCCAAGACCATCAGCGTGATCACTCCCAAAGCGATCCAGGCCCGTTCAGGACGTCGGACCGACGCGTTTTCAACGGCGCTGACAAGGAAGAAATCGCGGGTGTCGCGGCGGGATTGAGTGAACGAGGCGGGAGCGTCCAACAGCAGCACGTCCCCGGGCTGCAGCACGACATCGCCCAGCTTGCCCGGCACGCGGCGGTCGCCGCGGGCGACGGCGATCACGGCAGCTCCGTAATGCGTGCGGAAGCCTCCCTCGCGAATCGATTTGCTGACCAACGGGCACCGCGGCGAAACCACCGCTTCGACCAGCGATCGGTTCCAGGCCGGCGCGGCGACTTTCCGCGCCTGTTCCGATGCGATCTCCAACCCACGAATCTTTTGTAGATCGACGACCGATTCGAGCATCCCGACGAAGATCAAGATATCGCCCGACTGCAGCTTCTGTGTCGGCCTAACCGCTTGAAAGACCTCGCCGCCCCGTTCGATCTCGGCGAGATAGAGGCCTGGTAGATGCCGCAGCCCCGCATCTTCGATCGATTGACCGGCCAAGGGACCGCCCGGAACCACCTCCATCTCCACGGTGTACTGCCGCGGATCGTCGCTGGTGCTGACCGCGGGCTTGCGATCTCGCATTAACCAGCGACTGCCAACGGTCATGTACAGGATCCCGATCAAGGTTGCTGGCAATCCAACCCAGGCGGGTTCGAAAAAGTGCAGCGGCCGCCCACCGGGACTCTGCTGGATCATGTCGTAGACCATGATGTTGGTGCTGGTCCCCATCAAGGTGCACATCCCGCCAAGGATCGCGGCGTAGCTGAGCGGCAGAAAGAACTTGCTGGGGCTGACCTGCATCTTCTTCGCCAGATCGGTCACGACCGGCAACATCGCAGCGACGATCGGGGTGTTGTTCAGGAACGCGCTAAGCGTCGCCACGGGAGCGACCAGGCGCAGCTGGGCATCGACGGCCGATTTAGGTCGCCGCAGCAACCAACTGGTTGCCAGTTCGGTGCCGCCGGTCAATTCCAGCCCAACGACCGCGGCGAACAACAGCGCGATCGTGACCACGCTGCGGCTGCCAAATCCGTCGATCGCTTGAGCGACGGTCGGCAGATAGAAGGTTGCCTCCGGGTTTAACGACCGGCTGTCCAAGGCAAACGCTGTCGACAGTTCGCCGACTGTGACCAAGGCGGCCAGGCTGGCCAGGACCAACAGATCGGTCGATGCCCAGCGGCGAGCCAACGCGTACAGCAAGACGCAAACGATGGCGATCGTAAACCAACTTTCCCAAACCAAGTGCTGGAAACTCCTTTGTATCGATTGCCAACAGGGTTGCGAAACAACCCCAGCGGCGATTGCCCGCGGGGTTTTGTAATCAGGGACGATTCGAACGGTCGACGGCGACCGAAACGTGTCGGAGCGGCGGCTTCACAGCCACGATCATTTCTGCGGCGAACCGCCGAAGAATTTTTCCAGCGTCGCCGCCTCGGGCCGCTTGGTGACCAACGAAACGAGCACCAGTGTAATTGCTGAAACGACAAAAACCGCAACCACCGGGTGCAATGGCGGGACTTGTAAAAAGCCCAGCGAAAGCGGCTGTTCCGGGAAACTGTAGCGGGGGTTGCCGCCGAAATCGGAGCGGTAAAACAAAACGAACCAAGTCGAAATCGCCGCGATCACGCTGGCGATCGCGCCGGCGGCGGTCAGCCGTCGCCAGTAGATCGCTGCAAAAACCAAGGGGAACAGCCCGGTGAAGCCGGCAAACGACCACAGCCCCAGGTCGAACACGCTGCGTGGCAACACGAGACTCAGACAATAAGTAGCCAGTACCACAGCGACGACAAATGTTCGCGCGATCCTCACCGTTTTTTGATCGTCGCGGCCCTCGGAGTCCCCCGTTTGCAGAACGTCTTCGGTGAACATCGTCCCCAGGCAGAGGAATTGGCTGTCCAGCGACGACATCACCGCCGCCAGAATGCCGGCGCACAACAACCCGCCCAACAGCGGACCGGCATGTGTACTGACCAACAACCCCAGCACCGCGTTGCCGCGATCGTGCGGGTCCATCGCCGCCAACGCGTCGGCGATTCCCGACTCGGGACCGCTGGCCCAGATCCCCAGCAGCACGCAGGGAACCCAGACGATCATAATAAAGATCGGGTGCATCACGATCGGCAGCTTAAACGCATTGGCATTCCGGGCCGTCAACCAATGCTGGAAGACGTGCGGGAACATTCCGACCGACAGTGGAATCAACAGGAACGAAAAGAAGAGCGGCTTGGGAATCTTGGCGCGAGTCAGCTGGCTCTCTTCGACTTGCGACGATGAGATCCGCAGATTCTCGATGAAGCTGTCGGTGCCGCCGATCGCACCGGCGATCACGACAAAACTGACAACTCCCAGAACCATAAAGACAGCGGTCTGGAAAGCGTTTGCCCAAGCGGTGCCACGCATGCCGCCAAAAAAGACGTAGACCAGCACGACCAGACAGATCACCGCCGACGCGATCGCTGACGGAACGCCATATCCCGACGCGGCAAACATCCCCGATTTTTCGAACGCTCCCTGCGTGACAGCTTCGACCACCGCGCCGCCGCCGAGAACGCCAACCATCAGGTAACCGATCACCAAGAAGACCAAGATCGGGAACAACAGGAAACCGATCGCGTGGCTGTCCAAGCGATCGCGAAAGAATTGAATCTGAGTGCGGTAGCCGTTCCGTTGGCCCAGTCGCCACAGCGGAACTCCAATCACAAAGAAGCACAGCGAGTGGACGATTCCGCTGGCCGAACCCAACAGCCCATACACGCCCGCTCCGGCACGAAACGCTTGGCCCGTCGAACCGACAAGCGCAAAGGCGGTCATCGTCGTTCCGAACAGCGACATCAACAGCAGGAATGGGCCGATCGAATGGCTGGCGAACATGTAGTCTTTTGCCGTGCCGCGAAACAGCCGATTGGCGGCTAGTCCCAGCGTGATCAGCAGCGCCAGATAGATCAGGATTACAGCCAACTGGATCATCGGTCGCCCTCCTTCAACTCACCTTCGATCGCTGCATCGGGCCAACAGAACTTGGTCGCCAGCAACCACAGCGTCGCCGCGGCGATCGAGATCCCGACGTGATAGGAGATCGCTCGGGGCAGGAACCCAAAATCGAGCGTCGCGTTGTTCCATTGCCAATAGTCTTGGTGCAAGACCACCAGCACGACAATCAGAAACCAGATCAAATACTTCAACGCAGGACCTTTGCAGCAGGCGATCGATTAATTTGGTGGGAAATCTTCGGCACGAGGGCGTGTAATGTACCAAGTTAGCGGCCCCGCTGTCGCGATCCCCTGGGACAGCCGATTCGACGCGTGGCACCGCGACTTGTGCGATTCGGCGGTCTAGTGCGATAATCGCTCGGATGAGCAATTCAACCTACGATTACGATGTTTTGGTGATTGGAACGGGGCCTGGAGGCGAAGGTGCGGCGATGCAAGCCGCCAAAGCGGGGCTGAGCGTCGCGGTGGTCGAGCGGCATACGTCGATTGGCGGCGGCTGCACCCACTGGGGGACAATCCCATCCAAGGCCCTGCGTTATTCGATCTCGAGCGTGATGAACGCGCTGGGCAGCCCCGTTCTGCGAGCCTGCGGCGTGCACGCCAACCCGACGATGAAGCAACTGCGCAGCAGCGCTCAACAGATCATCGGCAAACAGGTCTCGATGCGGCAGACGTTTTATGATCGCAACAACGTGCCGGTCCTGGTCGGCCAAGCGAGCTTTGTCGACGATCACACGATCCGCATCGACGGCCAGAGCGATCAGAAGGTGACGGCCAACAAGATCGTGATCGCCGTCGGATCGCGTCCCTACCATCCGCCGGATGTCGATTTTGAGCACCCCCGAATCTTCGACAGCGACACGATTCTGGGGATCGACGAAAAGCCGTTTTCGATCACGATCTACGGCGCCGGAGTGATCGGTTGCGAATACGCATCGATGTTTCGCAACTTGGGGATCAAAGTCAATTTGATCAACACGCGGGCCAAGCTGCTGGAGTTCTTGGACGATGAGATCATCGACGCTCTCGCGTACCACATGCGAGATCAAGGCGTCGTGATTCGCCACAACGAAACGCTCGACAAAATCGAAGGGGTCGACGACGGAGTCATCTTGCATCTCAAAAGCGGCAAGCAATTGAAGAGCGATGCGCTGCTGTGGGCCAACGGCCGGCAGGGCAACACCGACGGCTTGGGCTTGGAAAACGTCGGTTTAACGCCCGACAAACGGGGCCAGCTGGAAGTCGATGAGCAATTCCAAACCGCGCGCGATCATATCTATGCCGTCGGCGACGTGATCGGATTCCCCTCGCTGGCCAGTGCGGCGTACACGCAGGGCCGCGCCGCGGCGCGACACTTTTCCGACAGCGTCGAGGTCGAATCGAATCTGCGAATTCGCGACATCCCGACCGGGATCTACACCAGTCCCGAGATCAGTTCGGTCGGCAAGACCGAACGCGAATTGACCGAGGAGTGTGTGCCGTACGAAGTCGGTTCGTCGCAGTTCAAGAGCCTCGCCCGGGCACAGATCACCGGCCGGACCGCGGGAATGCTGAAGATCCTGTTCCATCGCGAGACCCGCGAGGTGCTGGGCGTGCACTGTTTTGGAGCCGAGGCGAGCGAGATCATCCATATCGGCCAGGCGATCATGAATCAGCCCGCAGGGCACAACACGATCGACTATTTTGTCGACACGACCTTTAATTACCCCACGATGGCCGAAGCCTACCGCGTCGCCGCGTTAAACGGTTACAACCGCCTGTTTTAAGTAGCCGCCGCGACCGGGCCTGCTATCGGCGGGCAAATCTTGGCATAATGGTGCGACCCACAGCGTCCCGCTTTCTCTGGGGGCACTCACAAATTCCAAGCAGGATGGGCGGTTTCGCCTTTCCGCTGCAAAACGCCGCGTTTGGGCAGACGTGCCCGAAGCTACCAATCGACGAATGATATGCCAGTAACCTACAAAGATTCCGGAGTCGATCTCGATCTGTACGCTCAAGCGATGCAGCGGTTGCCCTCCCTTGCCCGGCGAACGTTCAGCCCCCGCGTGGTTTCCAACGACGGTGGATTCGCAGGGCTGTTCAAGCTCGACTTCTCCAGCCCCCTCTTCTCCCGCAACTACGAAGATCCGATTCTGGTTGCCGGAACCGATGGCGTCGGCACGAAACTAAAAGTCGCTCAGATGACCGGCCGCCACGATACGGTGGGAATCGATCTGGTGGCGATGTGCGTCAACGATCTGATCTGCACCGGCGCCGAACCGCTCTTCTTTCTCGATTACATCGCGATGGGACGCGACGATGCCGATCGGTTGGAACAGGTCGTCAAAGGGATCAGCGACGGTTGCCTGCAAGCCGATAGTGCGCTGTTGGGTGGCGAGACGGCGATCATGCCCGACATGTACGCTGCCGAAGATTACGACTTGGCCGGTTTTGCCGTCGGCGTCGTCGATCGCAAACATTTGGTTGATGGCAAATCGATCGTTCCGGGAGACAAGATCATCGGCATCTCCAGCGACGGCATCCACTCCAACGGCTACAGCTTGGTCCGCAAGATCATCTCGCATGCCGGGATCGCGTTGGATGCCTGCCCAGCCGAACTGGGCGGCGCTTCGGTCGCCGATGAATTGCTGCGACCGACACGGATCTATTCGTCGATGCTGCGTCGCGTGCTGGGGCACTATCGCGTCAAACATGTCGTCCACGGGATCGCTCACATCACCGGCGGCGGGCTGCACGAGAACCTCTCGCGGATCTTGCCGAAGACCGTCGATACGGTGATCCAACCCGACAGCTGGCCGATGCCGCCCGTCTTCCCTTGGTTGCAAGGATTGGGAGACGTCGCCGACGACGAGATGCAGCGAGTCTTTAATATGGGATTGGGGCTGGTTTTGGTCGTCAGCGATTTCTACGCTGCCAAGATTATGGAACTGGTGCGGGCTGGCGGATGCGAGTGCACCGAGATCGGCCATGTCGAAGCCGGCAGTGGTGAGAGTCGATTTGCATGATCTGTGATGCTGCATTGTTGCCGCTGCTGAATTCGCCGCTGCCGCTGGCCGTGGCGCAGATGACGACATCGACCTTCTGGTTGCTGGGCGTGGTTGTCGCCGTCTTGGCGATCCTGCTGTTGACCGGCCGTTTGCTGGAACGACGGCAGAGTTCGATGATGAACCCGGCGCTGCTGCAGCGGTTCAACCATCGCGTTCGCGTCTGGTTGATGATGTCGGCGATCCTGGTCTTTGCCTTCTTGATGGACCAGTTCATCCGTGGCGTGACGGTGTTGTTGTTCGGATTTGTTTCGTTCTGGGCGCTCCGCGAATTTGTCACGATGACCCCTACGCGGCGCGGCGATCACCGAACGCTCTTCTGGGTCTTCTTTATCTTCACGCCGCTGCAATATGTGCTGATCGCCTTGGGCCCGGCCTATTACGGCCTCTACAGCATCATGATTCCGGTCTACGGATCGCTGTTCATCCCGGCGCGAAACGCATTGGCTGGCGATTCGAAGCGATTCCTGGAACGGACGGCCAAGATCCAAGTCGGTCTACTGATCTGCGTCTATTCGCTCAGCTACGCCCCGGCGATGTTGGACCTGAACCTCAGCAGCAGCCGCAAGGTCCAGTGGGATGGCAGCCCCGTTAGCTTGCTGTTCTTCTTCATCCTGATCGCCCAGATCGCCGACGTGCTGCAGCAGGCTTGGAATCGATTCGCCGGCGTCCACGTGATCGCCAAAGAGATCAACGCCAGTCGCACCTGGGAGGGACTGCTGGGGAGCATCGTTTCGACCGGAGCGATCGGCGCGGCACTCTGGTGGGCGACGCCGTTTGAATGGTACGAAGCGGCGGTGATGTCGATGATCGTGGCGATGATGTCATCCGCCGGCACGATGACCTTAAGCGCGATCAAACGCGATCGCGGCGTGACCGATACCGGCACCTTGGTTCAAGGGCACGCCGGGCTGTTGGACCGCATCGACAACGTCTGCTTTGCCGCTCCCGTCTTTTATCACCTGACCCGCTACTTCTTTTCCGTCTGATTCAATCGTGAAACTGTTCGACACCCACGCCCATCTCGATAACCCACGCTACGACGACGATCGCGACGCGTTGGTGCAGCGATCCCGCGACGCAGGTGTCGTCTGCACCTTGGCGATGGGAACCACTGCGGCGTCGAGTCGCAAATGCATCGAGATCGCCGATCGGTACCCCGACGTCTACGCCGCCGTCGGGATTCAACCGACCTACGTCGGCAAACCCGATGCGGGCGATTGGGACGAGATCGTCGAACTGGCCAAGCATCCGCGCGTCAAAGCGATCGGCGAGACGGGGCTCGATTGCTACTGGGACGACAACGCGCCGCTGCCGCTGCAACAGACGCTGTTCGAGCAGCACATCGAACTCTCCCGGCAGACCGGACTGCCGTTTATCGTCCACATGCGAAACAGCGAAGCCGAGGTTTTGCAGGTGCTGCAAGAGGCGGGCAAGCAGGGGCCGGTCAACGGCATCATGCACTCCTTCACCGGCGACTGGGAACTGGCGCAAAAGTGCCTGGACCTGGGGATGGACATCAGTTTCGCCGGGATGGTGACGTTTAAGAAGTCGCAGGATCTTCGCGACGTCGCCGCAAAGATCCCCGCCGATCGGATCCTTATCGAAACCGATTCCCCCTACCTGACGCCGCACCCCTTCCGCAGCAAGCGCCCCAACGAACCGTGGTATGTTCAGCACACGGCGGAGTGTTTGGCCGAGGCCCGCGGCGTCTCGGTGCAACAGTTTGCAGATCAGACGACGCAGAACGCTTGCCGCCGGTTTGCTATCGCGTTGGACGCCTAAAATCCAGCGAATCCGAAGCTCCACCAAACAACTTCGCGTTTCGCTGCGTACTGTCAGGTTCGAGCCCACGCTGCAAACGCGGCCACATCTCCCTCCCTCCCCCAAAGAAAAGCCTACGATGCTTGAACTTGTTGACGTGAAGAAACAGTTCCCTCAGCCTGGCGGGGGAACGCTGACGGTTCTGGACATCCCCAAGCTTTCGATCGATGCGGGGGAACAGGTCGTGTTGATCGGCCGCAGTGGCGGCGGCAAGTCGACGCTGCTGCACACGATCGCTGGGATCACCAAAGCGGACGGCGGCAAGGTGATCGTTAATGGCTACGACATCGCGCGGCTCAGCGAAGCCGGCCGCGATCGGTTCCGCGCCGGGGCGATCGGTTACGTCTTCCAGACCTTCAACCTGCTGGGCGGGTTTACCGCACTGGAGAACGTGCGTCTGGGAATGACCTTCGGCAGCGGACGCCACGACATCGCGCGGGCTCGACATCTGTTGGAACGCGTCGGGCTGGCCGATCGGATGCACTACAAGCCCAGCCAGTTGTCGGTGGGGCAACAACAACGCGTTGCGATCGCGCGATCGCTGGCCGGACGTCCCAAGCTGTTGCTGGCCGACGAGCCGACAGCGAACATCGATCCCGCGAATCAACAAACGATCATCGATCTGATCCGCGACACCTGCCGCGAGGAACAGGTGGCGCTGCTGTTGGTCACGCACAGCATGCAGGTAGCAGAACAGTTCGATCGGATCGAAAAGTTCGAAGACCTCAATCGCGCCATGGCGACCGCCAGCATCTAAGACGATCCCGCGTCACCCCGCAATCGAACCGACGGAATTGCAAACACTATGAACCTTTTTAAGATCGCCTGGCGAAACGCCCAACAACGCGGATTGTCGACCCTGCTGACCACGATCTCGTTGGCTCTTGGAGTCGGCTTGGTCGTGCTGGTGCTGTCGATTCACGGCATCGTTTCGGACGCCTTCCAACGCAACGCAACGGTCGGCTACAACCTGGTGGTCGGGGCCAAGGGGAGCCCGCTGCAGCTGACCTTGAACACGGTTTATTATCTCAGCCAGCCCGTCGAAAACCTGCCCTACGACTACTATTTGGAGTTCTTTGGCCAAGAGGAGCGAGAGCGGCAACTGGCGGCTTATGGCGGCCACTTGGACGAACCCAACCGCCCTGGAAAGTTCGCGCTTTATGCTGGCAGCGACGCCGGTGGCCTCGTGATCCCCGTCTGCCTGGGCGACTACTTTGGCGAATACCGCGTCGTCGGAACAACTCCCGCGTTTTTGGATAATTTGAAGCACGGCCCCGACGTCGACCAGCCCTACGAATTTCGCGAGGGGCGGAACTTCCAAACGCACAGCGAAGAGAACGGCTTCTTCGAAGCGGTTGTTGGATCGCGAGTCGCTTCGACGATGAACATCAAAGTCGGCGACACGTTCAACCCAACCCACGGCGATCCCGATGGCAAGGGGCACGACCTCGGATTCAAGATCGTTGGCGTCCTGAAACCGACCGGCACGCCCAACGACCGGGCGACGTTTGTGAACATGGAAGGCTTCTATTTGATGGAAGGCCACGCCAAGCCGAGCGAACATGGCGACGAAGAGGAAGAAGCGGAAGCGGATGCCGAAGAGGAAGTTGTCATCGTCGAAACCGACAGCGAAGAGGCTGCGGTTCCCAACACTCCGCTGCCGTTGGACCAGCGTGAAGTCACAGCGATCCTGCTGCGTCCGTCGCAGACGATGTTTGCGATGATGTTGCAAAACGTGATCAACGAAGGCCTGCAAGCTCAAGCTGCGACGCCGATCGGCGAGATCTCGAAACTGATGGAACAGTTCGTCGATCCGATCCGCTACGTGCTGTTGCTGATCACCGCGATCACCTGCATCGTCGCCGGCGTCGGAATCCTTGTCAGCATCTACAACTCGATGAACGACCGCCGCCGCGACATCGCGGTGATGCGGGCGCTGGGAGCTCGGCGAGGCACCGTGATGTGGATCATCCTGTTGGAGAGCGGCATGATCGCCGTCTTGGGCGGGCTGTTGGGCTGGATCGCCGCGCACGGCGCGATCGCTCTGGCTAGCGGCACGATCGAAGATCGAACCGGCGTCCCCGTCAACTTCTTCAGCACCACATCAGCCGAACTGTACGTCCTGCCGCTGGTCCTGGGACTCGCCGCAATCGCCGGTTTTGTCCCCGCACTGGTCGCCTACCGAACCGACGTCAGCCGCGCTCTGGCATCTTAGCCGAACTGACAAACCGCGACCGGTCGCGTGACGATCGGCTTGCGACGAGAAGGGCAGGGGCGCTGCTGGTGCAACGCCCCGCGGAAACGCCCGCGCCATGCGCATCCAAGGCGATCTTATTCGGCCCCCTGCTCGATCAATGCCGACTTAAACCGGCTCCAGAAGTCGGTTTGTTGGGCGTATTGTTCTGGAGGCGTTTCGTTTTTGAGGTATTCGTAGTGGTCCAACCAGCCTTGAGCCACTTCCTGATAGGAGTAACCCGGTTTGGTCATCGGGTTGGTGAACTCGGGATCTCCCGGTTCGTAGTGGTGCGAGTAGGCTCCGTTGGCGTCGACGAAGAAGTTCGCACTTATCAGCGGCATCTTCATCTGCAACTCATGCATCGCACGTTCGCCCCACGACATCCCGGCGGTCGTCTCTTCCCACGCCTGGACAACGTCGGCCGGTGTCGTGCTGTCGGGGAATCGGAAACCGTAGCCGCGTCCCGACTGGGTGAAACCATCGCGATTGATGTCGACCTGCGCCGCGCGGGGTAACAACAGGTTCAACGCACCCTCTTCGGTCAAATTGTCGACGTTGATCGGATCGGCTAATGCGTTGACCTCCTGCACCGTTTTCAGTTGCTCCTTCGAGAGCCCCTTCAAAAACGTTTTGGGGTCGACGTAGCCGCCGTCGCTGTAGGCACCTACCAGCACTTCACCGTAGGCTTGCCGCAGAGAATCGGGCTGATCTGCGCTGGAGTATTGCCCGCTGCGATGGACGTCGAACCACGTCCCCCACGATTCGGTAATCTGATCGCTTGTGATTGGTTCCTCGCCGACAGGTTCGGCCGATGCGTAGCCTTGGCGACCCACCGATTCGAGGATCTGGCTGAAGAGATCTTGGACCTGATGGTCCTGCTGCAAGACTTGCGATCGTTGAGTCAGAAATGGATTTTCGGTTTCGACGCGCATCGTTCCCCCCCCGAGAAAAATCTAGTCGCGCCGCGGTGTCCGACGCTAGCGTGTGCCGACCGGTTCGGTCGACACACATCCGCACTAGGGTCGGATCGGCAAAATCGGCACGCGATAAGCAGAGGGGGGGCCGAAATTGCTGAAAAAAATTCAGGCGTTACCCGATCACTGAGCCAGGAAGCCGGAGTCGGCGAAGCCATCCAGCCAGGTCGCCACGCGTTGCCGATCGGCAGGCTTGAAGACGTCAAATGGTGCAGCTAGCAAACCGGAGCAGATGCCGCGGAGATCCAACGCGCACTTGAGCCCCTTCAGGTAAGACGATCCATATTTGCCAAAACCGTACAGCGTCTGCAGCTGGATCACGATCGGTTGCAGCCGGTCGATCGTCGCTTGGTCTTTGCGTTGCACCGCCGCGAATAGCTCGGTGAACAGCTTCGGAGCCAAGTTGGCACCACCGGCAACGCCACCGACAGCTCCCAATCCCATCGCTTCGACCAGCAGGGCTTCGGGACCGACCAAGACGGGCCAATCGGGACGACCAGCGGCGGCCAATTGGACAGCTTCGCCAAGGTATTTCAGGTCGCCGGAACTATCTTTGAGGCCAACGATGTTGGGGTGATCGATCAGCGCTTCGACCGTTGGCAGTTCGATAGCGATCTTGGTGCAGCTGGGCATGTTGTACAGCAGCAGCGGCAGCGGCAAGGCATCAGCGAGTCGCTGGAACCAGCCGCGGAGTTCGGTCTGCCCGGCAGGGAAGTAGAACGGCGGAGCGGCGACCACTGCAGCGGCTCCGCTGTCGGCGGCAACTCCGGCCAACTTCACCGCATCGACCAGCGAGGTGTCGGTGATCCCGACGTACATCGGAACGCGTCCGTCGATCAATCGGCCCGATTGGGCGATCATCTCGGCCCGCAGCGAGGCGCTGAGACTGGGACCTTCGCCGGTTGTACCGAGCACAAACAGCCCGTCGACTCCCGCATCCAGCTGATGCCCGATCAATCGCTGCAGCCCCTCGCCATCGAGCGCGTCTTGATCGGACAGCGGCGTAACCAACGGCGGGACAATACCTTGGATCTTCATAGCTTCCTCCACAGCAAACAGATTGGGTTCGGTCAACGGATGACGATGCGAGCCAGCGTCAACAGATTGCCGATCGAAGCAGAGGAGTCTACTGGAAATCTATAGACTTTCAAGGGATTGCAGCACAGCGGGCTGCTCAAACGGAGAGGCTGGGGGATGCCGAGCAGAGATAAGAAAACTCGGCATAAAGATGAAGTCCCGAGCTTGGCGGAACGCTTGGATCGCCCCGATCCACCGACGGAGTGCACCGCCGGCGGCTTGGATCCTCGTATTGCTCGCCCCTACGGAAAGGAACGGCTCGCCGGTTGCGCGTCGTCATCGTCGCTGGCCAGCACCGCCGCGAGCCCGGCAAGCCCAGCCAGGGCACCAAGGCCTCCCAACCCACCACCGCTGCCACCACCGCCGCCGCCACCGAAACCTCCGGAAGAGTATCCGCCCCCTCCCAAGGAATTGTTCGGCCCAAGATCCTCTTCACTTACGACGACTTCTTCGTCAACGATGACCTCCTCCTCGACACAGCAGCCACAGGTATCGACGTGCTCGACGCACGATTCGATGACCGTAATCACAGGGCTGGGGCAGATCTCACAGACCATCGGTTCGCAACAGCCCACATTGTGCCCCAACGGCCCTTGCATCGCCGCCAGCTTGAAATTCGCATCGCTGGAACTCTTTGCGGTGCTCTTTGTGCTGGCCACCGCCTCAAATCCAAACGAGGCAAATCCAGCGGTTCCCGATGCGATCAGACCGTATGCGCCAGGCTTCAGTTGGGAAACGCGAAAGTGACCGTCGCGGTCGACGGTGGTTCGCGCCACGACCTTGCTGGCTTGCACCAGCATTACATTCAAGCTGTCCAACGCTTCGGTCTGCCCCGCAGCGGCGTGGGGCAGGCGAAGCTGACCCTGGAGTTCGCCATCGGCGGAAAGTTCGATCCGGTGGCCGATACGATTTTCGACAGCAGCAGTTTTCGCACTGGCCAATTGATAGCGATGCGTTGGCGGCCGAACTGCGACGACGGGACCATAGCTGCGAAGCATCCGCTTCGAAAGATCCCGATCCGCTGTCGCCATCGTGATCCGCAAAAGCGACTGGGGATGTGGTGGCGCAGAATCGGCCCCCATGCCGCCGAGCACATGCACGGTGTAACTGGCAAGCCCCTGTTTGCCATAGGCCACCAGGCCGTAGACCCCCACGCGAGCATCGTCGATCCGGAACCTCCCCTTCGCATCGGTCCGCGTGCAAATTCGCTGGTCTGGCGCCGCAAGAGGAACCAAGATCACCTGGGTTTCTGAGACACCTACGGATTCATCCCCATCCCCCATCGCAACCACGCCGGCCAACGATCCAGTGGCATCGAGCGTCACCCAGTGCTGAGCTGGAAAGTGCCCAGGGTCAGGCAACGGCTCGGCCGCTGCGGTAGAGTTCAACGCCGTCAGCATCGATGCGATGCCGACACACGTCGTTAACATTGGGATACATAATCGCATGTTCATAATCTCCATGAGTTCGCCGCTTTCAATCAACTAGCCCCGCAACGCCAACAAACCGAAGGGACGGGCCCGGACGTACACTGTATACGGAATTACACCGAAAGTAGCGATCCATTACCTCTCTGGCAAGTAACTTGCAGAATTTTCCCAGCGGGGGCCAAAAGCGAAAGATACGAAAAACAGGCAAGACAGGACGCCTCCTCGCGAGCAAAAACACCTAGTTTTCCAGCGTATTCTGCAAAAAACGCGCACTCGCATAACCAATTCGACCGACACGAACAGCTTCCTTCTGGCCTGGTTCGTCGAGTTCCAGCGGTCGATCGCTTGAACCGCAACGCCAGCCGTTCTCGGTTGATCTAGGTTCACATTGCGGCAACCCGCATCCCACGCAGAGCGCCGATCGGAGAGTCTCGAGCGATATGACGGGATCGATTTCCTTTCTAATCTTTACAATCAACCAAGGTGATCCAGCAGTGAAACAGACTGTCGACAATCGTGCCCGACGAGGGATAGCAGCGGTTGAAATGGCAATCGTCGCCCCTGTCATTTTGGTGATCGCCTTTGGCGTCCAAGAGGTGACCGCGGCGATCCATCTGCAACAAACGCTGAAGATCTGCGCCTACGAAGCAGCTCGCGTTGCCCTGCAACCCGACACGACCGAAGCAAACGTCAAAGCGACATGCGACAAGATCTTGCTGTCGCGTCAGGTCGTCAACGTCGACGTCGACGTAACCCCCAGCGACTTTCACACCAAGGCCTACGGGACGGAGATCACCGTCACGGTCAGCGCCGATCTATCGGGCAACAGCTTGGGCCCATTGTTGGTTTTGCCAAACCGCAAGGTTGTTGGTGCGGTCACCGTAATGAAGGAGCACGGCGAATGATTGGAAACTTGAGTTATCGAATATCTCGCGGGAAACCGGCCCGCTTGCATCGACGCGGCAGCGTGTTGGTTTTGATGAGCATCGTTCTACCGATGATGCTCATCCTAGCCGCGTTTGCAATCAACACCGCCAGCATCGAACTGCGACGCACCGAGATGGCGATCGCCAGCGATGTTGCGGCTCGCGCCGGCGGCCGCGAACTGACGATGTCGCAGAGCGAAGAGGCGGCGCGGCGACGTGCAAAAAGAGTGGCCCAGCTGAACAAAGTCGGCAACGTTCCACTGACACTGCAGGACAGCGACATCGAATTTGGCACTGCGTTGCGGTTGGGAACCGCACGTTACGACTTCACCGAAGGAACGGCGAATCCTAATTCGGTCCGGATCTTCGCACGCCGCAACACCGGTTCGGCGGACGGCCCGTTATCGCTGCCATTCCCTAGTATCCTGGGACGCAACACCGTCGACACCGAATGGAATTCAATCTCGACCCAAGTCCAGGTCGATATCGCCCTGGTCATCGACCGTTCTGGATCGATGGCCTACGCATCGGACGAACCGGCGGTCTATCCTCCCGCCCCTAGCTCGGCACCGGCAGGCTGGGACTTCTGCGATCCCGCCCCTCCCGTTTCTCGTTGGCGCGACATGTTGGCCGCGATCAGCGTCTTCGCCTCGGAAATCACGAACTCACCGACCGATGAACGGGTCGCCGTGGTCACCTACAACGAATCGGCAGACCTCGACCAACCACTGACCGCCGACTTTACAAAGATCACCACCGCACTGGACACCTACACCCAATCGTTGTGTGCAGGCGGGACAAACATCGGCGGAGGAATCGTCCAGGGAGTCGACGCTTTAGTCAATCGCGTTGAATCACGAAACGGTGCCAGCAAGGTGATCGTCGTCTTGACCGATGGAATTCACAACATCGGCACGGACCCCGTGTACGCCGCCAAGGAGGCAGGTGGCAAAGGGGCGTTGATCTTCAGCGTAACGTTCTCCGATGAAGCCGACCAAAACCGCATGCAGCAAGTTGCCGAGAAGGGCTACGGCAAACACTTCCATGCGCAAAACGGCGACGAATTGAAGGTCGTCTTTGCAGAGATCGCCAAACGCATGCCGACGCTGCTAACAAAATAAGACGCCACTCCTCACCAAGAGACACTGCAACGAGATGGATCACCGAATGAAGAGAAACGATTGCCGCCACGCCCCGATCACTCCGAGGCTTCGACGGACCAACCGCCATGGAGCTTATGTCGTCGAATGCGCGGCGATCCTTCCGATCCTGCTGATGTTGATTCTTGGATCGATCGAATTTGTACGGATCTCGAACATTCGCCACGCCCTCAACTCGGCAGCGTACGAAGCTTGCCGCACCGTGATCGTTCCCGGGGCGTCGACTGCGGAAGCAAAAGACAAAGCGAACCAGATACTTAATCGATACGGCCTTTCGGTCGCCGACATTCAAGTCACACCGTCGGAGATCCTCGAAAGCACTCCGGAAGTCAAAGTTGCGATTTCGGCGCGGGCTGCCGACAACGCGTGGTACCTGACGAAATATACCGGTGGCAACAAACTGGCTGCCGAAACGACTCTGTTGACCGAGCGCGCTGCGACGATCCTGGCGTCGGCGATCCCAACACCGCCACCACCACCCGAGCCTGAACCCGAGCCAACTCCAACTCCCGAGCCGGAGCCCGAACCGACACCTACGCCTACCCCCGAACCGGAGCCGGAGCCAGAGCCGGAACCCGAACCGGAGCCGGAACCCGAGCCGACACCAACTCCGACGCCCGAGCCGGAACCAACTCCGACGCCTGCCCCTCCACCGAAACCGATGCTCTAATCGGCCCCCACGGTGCGGCCATCGCTGCCTCCTCGACGGGCGCAGCGGTGGAATGCTAGCGTTGCCGCAAACAGCTCAGTTCCGATCGTCGCGCGAGAGGAAATGAGAAGATGCTGCACTGTTTCTCAGCAATGACGAACGCAACGCACCGGCGACGCCCTCGCCCACTGACAGCACAACAGAGGCGACCATTCTCCCGTTACCGATGACATTTCCAAGTTTCTGGAAAAATCCTGAATTACCGCTGCGGGCCCGATCCAATCTCGACGCGTATTGATCCGGAACCAGCTTGGAGATAACAGCCGCTGCCACTTGTTGGCTTTCGACCGACATCCTCGCTGGTTCTCTCTACAATCGCTGACTCTTTTTACTCGCGATGCTATCTCGGCCGATGACGTGCAAACGCAGGAGCGCGAACCGCTTCGAAGTCACCCAACAAGTCGGTTTGGTCGATGTTGGGCACCAATAATTGCTGCAACACACTGTCGGTTTGTTCCGCCGAATGCCGCAGGCGATGCAGCCACAGCGACTGCAGCGTGCCAAGCGAATCGAACATATCGGGGCGAATGCAGACCAAGACCGCATCGCTGATCTTGCCGTTTTCATCGGGGTTGGCTGCGGTTGCGTGCAGCTGACGCAGCAAGCTGCTGCGAAGCGTTGCTGTCAATAAACGGCGATGAGTTTGGCGAACTGCTCCCGCCTGGTCGGCAGCTTCATCGGCAAACTCGAGCGTTCGTTCCAGCACGATCCCATAGCGGGCAGCGTCGGGATTGACCGCCGCAATTTGTGCAACCAAGACGTCGGTCCAGCGTTCGACCGATTTTCGCAACTGATTCAGCCGAGCCGTCGTTTGGCTGGATCCGCCACGTTGAGCGACCATCAGCCCCAGCACCCGATTCCGCGCCTCTAAGTGACTGATGTGGACGCTGTGCACCACAGGATAGATCTCCGGTTCGGCGTGCTTTGCGTCCAATCCGTGCCCCAACGCCGCGTAGACTCGCGTCAGGATCTCGCTGACCAGGATCTCCTCGAGCGTCGGCAGGTGCTGTTCCCACCAGGCTTGCAAACCGATCCGATCGCCGGATCGATCGAGCTGGCGGTGCAGCGCCAGGGTCTGATGCCAACGGGTCGAGCGATTCCGCGACACGACCCAGTAGTCTTGCAGGGCGGCGGGGGGAATCGAAGCTCCATCGGCCAGCAAACTCGGGCCGTGAAGAGCGAGAGAGGAAGCCAGTTCGGCCAGCATTGCAGCGTGCATGAGGTGGATTACTTCGGCGGGGGGCGAAATGGAATTGGGAGAGGCCCGAAGGCTGTTGCGACATCAAGCAAAGCAGAATCTATGCCAACGGGCCCGGCAACGGGGCGGCGATCGAGCGTTGGATCGGCAAAACGTTAGGTAAACGCAATGCTTAGGCGATCGCCACGCCCCGTCGCACGGCGGCTGATGAGGCGAATAATCAACGCCACAGCGAATCGGATGTCGCCGATTTGCAACGGCGGGGATCGCCGTAGGTTCTTTTCAACTTTCCCTGCCGATGCGATTTTGCAACGTATACTCGCGATGAACAGATCGGTGGATCAGGGGAGATCCGCGATCGGGCAACGGCGATTGCTGTGCCGACTTCCATTATTCGTAGGGCAGATTCGAGACCGGATCTGAATTGTTTGATGTTCGATAGCACCGGCGGGGATTCCGATCCCAATCCGCAAAACGTGCCGACGATTCTGATCGCCGATGACGACCGCGAATTGGTCGCCGCATTGTCGCGGCGGATCATGCATCTTGGCTTCCGCGTAACGATCGCTCACGATGCGATCTCGGCGCTGGTGTTGATCAAACGCGATCGCCCCGACATGATCGTTCTCGATATCCATATGCCGGCGGGCAACGGCATGTGCGTGCTGGAAATGATCCGCAGCGAATGGACTTGGTCGGACATCCCGGTGGTGATCGTCAGCGGGGGCGCAACGCCATCGATGATCCAACGAGTCCGCGATGACAACGCCCACTTTGTCCCCAAATCGACCGGAATGTGGCCCAGCCTGCAACGCCACATCACCCAAACGCTGACTCCCTTCTGCATCGGGACTTAGCCGCCGCGTCGCTGCGATTCTTTTCCGCAGCGACCGATCGCATCGAAATCGATCGGCGAGCCCGTTCCGATTTGCTGAGCCTCCGTTTTCAGGCGGCTGTGCGGCGGGCGTCACTTGTTGAAACGCGGCTCGGCTTGATAAGCTGAGTAGCTCGCGTAACGGACAAGTCTCGACCCTCTGGCTCGGCAAATTCTTCAGCATGACATCGACTCCCCCACCTCTTTGGATCGGTTCTATCAAAGTCGATCCGCCGATTCTTCAGGCGCCGATGGCTGGGTTCACGAATTACGCGTTCCGGCAGATCGTCCGCGAATATGGCGGCGTCGGTTTGCACGCGACCGAGATGGTCAACGCCCGCGGTTTTGTCTGGCTCGACGAAAACGAAGCCGAACATCCCGATCGACTGTGGGGCGTCCGCGAGGAAGCTCGCCCGCTGGCGGTTCAGATCTGGGACAACCAGCCCGACGTGATGGCGAAGGTCGGCAAGCGGTTGGTCGACGATTACCAAGTCAGCGTCGTCGACATCAACTTCGGTTGCCCCGTGAAACAGGTGACCGAAAAGGCGCACAGCGGCAGCTATCTGCTGAAACATCCCAAGACGATGTACGAGATCATCAGCCGGTTGGTCGAGGCGTGCGCGCCGACCCCGGTGACCGCAAAGATTCGATTGGGCTGCACGCGGAACAACGTCAATTGCGACGATGTTGCCAAGGTGGTCGAGGAGGCGGGAGCGGCGGCGCTGACGGTTCACGGCCGCACCGCCCAAGACTTCTTCAGCGGCAACGCCGACTGGGACCGGATCGCGGAGATCAAACAACATCTGCGTTCGATCCCGTTGATCGGCAACGGCGATCTCGACAGCGCCGACAAAGTTGTCGCGGCGTTTGAGAACTATGGAGTCGACGGCGTGATGATCGCCCGGGCTTCGCTGGGCCGACCGTGGTTGTTCGCTCAAGCTCACGCGGCGCTCCGCGGCGAACCGATCCCTGCCGAACCGACGTTGGAATTGCAGCGGCAATGCATGCTGCGTCACTACGACATGATCGTCGAGCGGTTTGGTGAAGCGAAGGGAACCGTCTTGATGCGCAAGTTTGCTTGCTGTTACGCACAAGGCAAGTTTGGGGCTCGGCACTTCCGAACCCATGTCGCTCGCGTCTCGAGCGCAAGCGAATTCTACAGCGTCGTCGAGGAGTACTTTCCTCGCGATCTCGACGCCATCGAAGCGGCAGCTCAATAGCGACCGCTGCTGTTTAGCGGTCGCCATCGAAGTGGCTGCCGAGGCTTGGGTCGCCAGCGGCTGGAATCGGGTGGGGCTCGCTTAGAGGATCCTCTCCAGCGATCCGCAGCGATACTTCTGCCAATACTTATCCAGAGCACGCTTGACGACTCCGCTGAGCAAGAAGACGCCCAACAGGTTCGGCAGCGACATGCCAAGGATCATCAGATCGCTGAACTCCAGGATGTTGTTCGCTGTGACGATCGATCCGAGGAAGGTGAAGGAGACGAACAGCAGTTTGTAGAGGACCGAGGACCGCGTCCCAAACAGTCCGACCCAACATCGTTCGCCGTAATACGACCACGAGATGCAGGTCGAGAAGGCGAACAGCACGACCGCGGCAAACAGGATGTAGCCGAACCAATGAAATCCGCTGCTGCGGAAGGCGATCAAGGTCATCCCGGCACCTTCTTTGTGCTCGACCATATGAGCCAGTCTTGCCCGTGCCGCGTCGACTTGAGTTTCCAGCGGTTGGTCGGGATCGACCGATCCCATAACCGAAGCGACGACGGTTTCGGGGGAATGGGTTTCGACAAACGCGAACCTATCGGGCGAATCCGCGTCTTGAATGCGTGGGTTGTAGGTTCCGCTGACGACCAACACCAATGCCGTCACCATGCAGACGACCATCGTATCGATGAAGGGTTCCAACAACGCCACGATCCCTTCGCTGACAGGTTCGTTGGTCTTGGCGGCGGAGTGAGCGATCGCCGCCGAACCAACCCCCGCCTCGTTGCTGAAGGCCGCGCGTTGGATCCCAATCACCAACACGCCCATCGCTCCGCCCGCCAGCGGCGCGTAGGGTTCAAACGCGCTCGACACGATCAACGCAAACGCATCGGGGAGCGCCGAAACGTTTTGGAACAGGATCCACAATGCCGCCGCGAAATAGGCGAAACACATCAAGGGGACGATCTTCGATGCCACGCGACCGATCGATTGGATCCCGCCGATGATCACCACACCAACAGCCATCGCCATCACCAAGCCGTAGACCCAGGGATAGCTTTGCAAAAAGACGACATCCGTTTTGATCGCCGACAACGATTGGCTGACTTGATAGGCGTTGCCGCCGCCGAAGCTGGCACCGATGCAAAGGATCGCAAAGACCGTGCTCAAAAGCATCCCCAGCCAGCCGAGCCGCATTTCTGCCAAGCCAGCTTTCAAGTAACGCATCGGGCCGCCCAGCGTATGTCCGTCGGAATCGTTCGTACGGTACAGCTGGCCCAACGTGCATTCGGCGAACTTCGTGCTCATTCCCAGAAAACCGACGACAAAGATCCAGAACGCCGCTCCTGGGCCCCCCAGCCCAATCGCGACAGCGACGCCGCCGATGTTCCCCAGGCCGACCGTCGCGCTTAACGCCGTCGCAAGCGCCTGGAAATGCGAGACCTCGCCGACGTCGGCCGGATCGTCGTAATCGCCGCGTGTCAGCCGAATCGCGTGCCAGAATCCGCGGATGTTGATGAACATCATCCGGAGCGTCAGAAAGATCCCCGCGACCAACAGCCAAGCGACGACAAAGGGAACTCCCGTTCCAAAATCGTAGAAGAACAACGTCGCCAACGGGCCGACTAGATGCTCACCGAACCAGGTGTCGACGGCGACCACCCAGGCCGCCTTCTTGCTCACAGGCGGATCGGTGGCCGGTTCTGCTGCGATTGTCTCGATGTCGACCTCCGTTGCGGTTGCGGCGGCTGGATCCGCGGGGAGATCGTCTTGCCCGATCACCATCCCGGTGAAACAGAGCATTAGCAATAGAGTCGTGATCGGCAGTCGTAAGCGAGAATAGGTGAGCGACATTCCGTCTAGCTCCTTCGTTGAAATGAGAACGCTGTGGAAGATGATCCGTGGTGGGCGAGGTGCGTCGGTTCGGGTTTCATTGGGGAACGCTTCCGCGTCGCAACCCGAACGGGTCAGCAAAGTATTGCTGGACGAGGTGCTATCGTATCGTAGGTGAAGCACAAAAAAACCCATACGTTGGAATTAAGTTGGGCAAAACTAGCCATCCAGGGCTCCCACGAACAGATAGCGATATTGGCCTCCGTTGTCGGTCGCCAAGTTGCGCAGAAAGCTGTCTCGGGGTGGTTCCAGGTCGTCGCCGAACTCGATCGTGTGGATCGTCGTGCCGCTGCGTTGCGCACGGGCCTTGATCTCTTGCAATTGAGCACCGTTAAGGCGGGGGATTCGCGCATCGGTCAAAAAGAAGATCACATCGGGGCTCATTCGCAACGCCATCAGCAACGCATCCATGTGCCGCGTGCCGCCAAAAGCGGTCATCGCCCGAACGTATTGCTCGGCGCTTCGCTTGGTCTGTTCGTCGCCGTTGAGCAGACGGACGATCTGGCCGCCGGGGACAAATGGCCGCGGTTGGTTGTTGTAAAAAATGATCTGGAATTCTTGTTCGGGGCCGAGTGAGTCGATGCTGCGAACCAATTGCATCTTGGCCGCCAGCAACGGCCGGCCACCGAAACCGTTCATACTTTCGGAGCGGTCGAAGACGTAGACGAACCGGCTGCCCGTCCCCGAGATCCCAAAGACTTCGGTCGTGTGCTGCGACCCGCTGGGACCAAGGTTCATGCCCGGTTTGCCCGCTGATGCCGCCGCGGCTTGCATCGCGTCGGACTCTCCCGGATTGCCCGAGGGCAGAGGCGTGTCGAGGGCAGCGGCCAGCAGACCGTCCAGATCCAGTGGCGGAGCGGCGTCGGCGGGGAGCGCAGCTTGAGAACCTTGTGCGGCCGATGCGGCCTGCGACGCAGCGGCTTGTTCGGTCGCTTGGGATTGTTCCGCAGCCGTCTCGTATTCGGTTCGGTCGGGCATCCGGTGAACGATCGCGATCCCCACCGGCCGATCGGGCGCGTCCCCCGTTCCGTGAGAATCCTGCCCCATCATCAACGCTAGGCCGACCAAGACCACAATATGCAGCAGCGTCGACAGCATCCATCCGGGCAAGCGGCGATGAGTTGGCACAAAGTCATCGGGGCGATATGCGAGTGTCAACGGCCAAGCCTCCGCAAAATTTTATTCAATGACACTCAACATCACCTGTTCGATACGTGGAACGATCGCCTCGATCGAATGCTTGTCGCAGACATACTGCATGGCTTGGATCGATTTCTCTTGCGCCGATTCGGGCTCTTCGGCAAATTGCAAAATCGCTGACGCTAGCGCCGCGCTATCCCCAGGAGCAACCAGGTCGCCGAAGGTGCGATCGCCAAACAATTCGGGAGACCCGCCGGCGGTGGTTGCGATCACCGGCACGCCCAGCGCCATCGATTCAAGCACCACGTTGGGCAAGCCTTCGTACAGCGAAGGGACACAGGCAAGTTGGCACTGAGCAATGATCGGCACCGCGCTCGCTCGCTGGCCAACAAAATGGATCTGCCGATCGAGCTTCAATTCGCGGACTCGCGCGGTCAGCGCCGACCGCAGCGGCCCGTCGCCGACCATCCACAATTGCAAGCAATCGAAGACGGGATGATCGCGCAACGAATCGATCGCGTCGATCAAAAATCGGTGTCCCTTCTCTTCGGTCATTCGCCCGACACAGGCGATGTTGACGTCGACTGGATCGATCGCCGGATCGCCGTTGGCCGACGCGGCTTCGTTGCGAATCGCTTGCAGATCGACGGGGCTGTGGATCGTTTGAAAACGCCGCCGGTCGATGCCGTAATAACGAGCCGAGGCGTCGGCAACCGCTTCGCTGACCGTCACGATCGCGTCGGCGCGGCGGTAGGACCTCTTCAACAACCAGCGTTTAACCGCCACAAAACGACTCTCGGCCGCCGGCACGTCGCGATCCGGTGGGCTGACGATCGTGGCGACTCGCCCACACTGAAGGCCGCGGGCTGCCGGGGAGGCGAGCATCGACATGTGAAACGTGCGGTCGTAAATCAGATCGATCTTGTTGGCGATGATCAAATCGCGGAGCGCCCGAACTTGCATCCGGTGGATCGTCCCCGGAACGCAGACTCGCGGGCTGCGATGTTGATCCCAAAATGAGGTCACCGGCACGTCGTCGGGAATCTGGTCCAACAGGCTCCCCTGTCGGTAGCACAGGAACAAATGAGGCGCAAAGCGCTGCCGGTCGAGATGACGCAGCAGATGCAAGGTCTGTCGTTCGCTGCCGCCGCCGTCCATCGACCCGGCCATCAGCAATACATTGTACGGTCTTGCCATGGGTGGCCTGTCACCGATCATTGTTAACGCACACAATCGCCGACACCCGGCTTCCGCTGCGATGCGACCACGCGGTTTCTGTCGTGGTCGCGGTTTCTGTTTATCGACTGGCACCGTCGGATCGAATTTCGTCCAACATCGCCTTCATTTTAACCACACGCTGCGGATGCTGATCCGCGAGATTTTTTTGTTCCCTCAAATCGGCACGTAGATTGTACAGTTGAGACTGGGGGGCGACACCCACCTCCGTGTTGGTGTTTTTGTTGACCGCCGGCCCCTTGCCCGGTTCGATGTATTTCCAGACTCCCTGCCGCAGCGCCAGCGTACGAGCATGTTCGACCAAGTGCTCGCGCCCCTTGGGATCTTCGCCCAGCAAGGCACCAAGGATGTTGTGGCTGTCGGGACCGGCATCGGCAGCCAACGTTTGTCCTGTCAGCGCGGCAAACGAATGCAGCAGATCGATCTGGCAGACCAACGCGTCGCTGCTCTGATTCGCTTTGACCTTGGCAGGCCAACGCAACACAAACGGCACTCGCGTTCCCCCTTCAAAGCTGCTGTACTTGCCACCTCGCAAAGTCCCCGCCGGACGATGATCCCCCAACTTCTCCGCCGCTTCGTCTTGGTAGCCATCGTCGACAACCGGACCGTTGTCGCTGGTAAACAACACGATCGTGTTGTCGGCCAATTTCAATCGATCCAGCGCCGCCAAGATCTCGCCGGTACACCAATCGGTCTGCGCGATCGCATCGCCGCGCGGGCCCATCGCCGTCGTGCCGACAAACCGCGGATGAGGAACTCGCGGAACATGGATGTCGTGCAGCGAGAAGAACAGAAAAAACGGATCGGCTTTGTTCTCTTCGATATACGCGACAGCTTTCGATGTGATCCGATCGGCCATATCCTCATCGACCCAACGCGCCCGCTGGCCGCCGGACATGTATCCGATCCGGCTGATCCCGTTGACGATCGTTCGATCGTGCCCATGGCTGGGATGGATCTTTAAGAGCTCGGGATTTTCGGCTCCCGTCGGTTCGTCGCCGACCTTCTTTTTGAAACTGACGCGAATCGGATCGTTTGGATCGAGATCGACGACGCGATGGTTTTCGACATAAACACAGGGGACGCGATCGCCGGTGGCGGGAATCAGGAAACAATAATCGAATCCGATCTCCAGTGGGCCCGGAGCGATCTTGCCGTTCCAATCGGCTCCTTCATCGGGGCCCAGTCCCAGATGCCACTTGCCGACGACGCCGGTCTTGTAGCCGGAATCTTGCAGCATCGAAGAGAGCGTGACGCGGCCGGGCTTGATGATCGCGGGCGCGTCGCCGCGTGCGATGCCCGTTCCTTTCAGACGCCAAGCGTATTGGCCGGTCAGCATCGCGTATCGCGACGGCGTGCAGGTCGCCGCGGGAGCATGGCCATCGGTAAATCGAATTCCTTCGGCGGCGATCCGGTCGATGTGTGGAGTCGCAACCGCCGTCGCGCCATAACAACTAACATCACCATAGCCAAGATCGTCGGCGTAGATCACGACGATGTTCGGTCGGGCATCGGCAGCAAACGCCAGGCTGGATGGCAGCGTAAACAGGCTGAACGAAAAAAGTACGATCAGATGCTTGGACATTAAATACCACTCTTCGACGGCAAGAGAAAACCAAGGCTAATCCGTGTTTCAATTCGAGGCATCAGTCGGAACAGGCCGGCTAATTCGCTTGAACACAAACACTCGGTTAGCCCTCAAGAGAAAACCTGGGAGACGAGCGTCGTCTATTGTAATTGGTTCCGAGAGGAGAGGCCGTTCCCATGGGGGACGAAGGGGGGATCTTTTCCGGGAAGAAACCGCACGCTCACACGCCCCCAAACGGGGGCCAAATCACGCCCGCCGCCGCGACATGGATAACGTTGGCGCCCAGACATTCGGGCGACGCCCATCCCGCTATTGCGACGCAGCCTTCCCATGCTTCAACCGCTTCGCTTCGTCATCGGTCAAGATCTCGGGCTGCTTGTCAAACGCTGCGGTGAGCGCGGCGCGACGGATGTCGTTTCGCAGCAGCCCATCGATCGCGAGCTGGCGATTTCGTGGTGTCAGCCCGGGGAGGCTTTCGATCAGCAGAGCCCCGATCTGCGGGGCGTCGATGTCGGCCAATCCGCTGACCGCTCCCATCTGTAGTTCCCCGTCGACGTCCGCGCCCAGATAACGCTTCAGGTGCGGAATCGCTTTTTCTGGATCGTCTAACGCCACGATCCGCAGCGCGTCGTAGCGGGTTCCCTTCTTCACCGCGTCATCGTCGGCCATCGCTGCTGACATCGCCAACGTCTGCTGCCAGCGTGGTGCCAGCGACGGATCGGCGTCCAGAATTGCTGCGATCCGATCTCCCGGCCACTGGCCGATCTGCGTCAGTCCATTGATCAGGCCGCCACCGATCACAACCGCTTGCCAATCCAATAACGGATCGCCCGAGCGAGGCAAGCCCGATTCCAAGGCGTCGTGAAGTTCGCCATCGTCGCTGCGGCGACCGACCGCCAACGCGACTCGCCAGATCCACGGGATCCGCTTGTACTGCGTCGCCAGATCGTCGGCTCGCAGATCGAGTGCCAACAGGTTCAAGATCGCAGGTCCCATTCCCGGCCGCTGGTCGATCGCCTGCTGACGTCGCTCGATCGATTGGGATTCGTCCAACAGAAACGGAGCGATTGCATGCGCTTGCCGCGGCAGCGGCTGATCAGCCGCCATCGGTGCCGGGGTGCCAATCGAATGGATCACGTAGGCGATCAGATCGCTGACCTCCTGCGTCGTCATATCCTTTTCAAGTCCTTCGGGCATCAACGATCGGTCGCTTGCTCGCAGTTGTTCGATCGAATCGCGGAGCAGTTCGTGCTCCTTGCCGCCGGATTCACGCAGCCGAATCATCGCCGCGTTCTCTTCGACAACCAAGCCCGAAACGACGCGGCCATCTTCGGAAAGCGCCGACCAGGAAACGTATCGCGCATCGACTTCGCGGTTGGGATCCAGGATCGCCGAGAGCATCCATTGCGGGTCGCGGTTGGTGAGTGCCGTCAGGTCGGGACCAACAACAAACCCATGCTCCTCGACGCGATGACAGGCCGAACATTGTTTGCGGAACACAACGATGCCGCCGTTGCTTCCCCCAGGCGACCGGCGAGACCTCAATGTTGAAACTCGCTATTCATTGAATTGCGTTGCAATTGCCATAGGAATCATGGAGAAGGGCATCACATTTAGCTATTGCTTCTTCGTAAAGGTTAGGTGTGCTTTCCTCGCCCCACTTAGAAAAGTCTCTGCATATAGAATGTTCCGCTGCAACGAGACTCTCCATTCCCATTGCTTACCTAAATGAACGACGAACTTCCCGTTGCCAAGTACCTGCCATGTACCGATAGCGTCTACCGTACCTTTCGGTGAAGTGTTTTTCGCTTGGCCATTACTGAATATTTCGATTGCCCATCCGTTCGTTTGCACCCAGTATCCAACGAGCGGAGAGTTTCGTGTATCAGGCTGTGCGACTCGCTTGCCGTCCCAAGTGCTTTGTGACCCATCTGTCCAAAAATGGGTTCCCAGGATTGTAGATTCGTCAGCGAAACGGATGATTACGTGCCCCCGTTTCGAATCACTAAACCTAACCATGAACTCGTCACGTTGCTTCGTCCATGCGCCTAGCTCTTCACCCTCTTTTAGGGCTTTGCCATCCGACGTGAATTGATAATTTGAAAACCCTGAGTTTCCCGTTCTTCCTTCCAACCACTTAATTCGGAAAGTACCGACAAGACTCGGTAGAACGCTGGGTTGCGCCGCAACTACCGATGGAGTTGCCATTTCGCTGTATGGGGTTGAGGCCGATGCTGGTGTGAACGGCACTTCAATAGCGTTGTCAAAATCGGGCTCGTAACGAATCACCTTTGCCATCTCTGATGCCATCTCATCAAGAGCGAGAACCGCCTCGGCATATTGGACCAACGACTGCTGGAGCAGTCCACGATACATGTCTCGACGATCATCGTCGCTGTTTCTGGCGCTATCTACCGACACGGTGTAACTATCCGAAAGATTGCTGGCAACATCTTCGAGGTGGCGTGCCAGCATTGCGAACTTCCATTCGTTCGATGACTGCACTCGATACTTAACGCCATGTTGCGACCAGTTGTTTGCTAGATTGTCTCGTGCTTCTGAAATCAACGGCTTCATTTGCCGAAACGTACTAGCTTGATTTTTCTGAGCATTCTCGACGATGGAAAGAGAGACCATCACGAACTTGGCGGATTCCTCAAGACCTTCGTCCACCGTACTCTTTGGCTGAAATCGATACAAAGGCTTCTTGTCGAGATCGTTTCTTGAGACCGCTCGAAACGCAACTTCACACCACAGCTTGCATTGCTGTAATTCCAATTCATGGCGACGTTCTGCTAACACATCAATCTTGTTGCCAAGCTTGGCAACTTCGGTGGTCGCCCGTTGTCGGGCATTTTCATTTGCCCGATAGATGTAATCAAACTGAGGCGGACGTTGATGGACTGGTAAACCTTGGCTCGAAGGAACGCCCGCTTCTCCTTTGTTGTCTCTCGATGGCGACTGATGACTGAGGATGGTCTGGGTGTGGTATGTGTGGTTCTGTGTCGGATGATAAAAGAACTTTTCTGCTGTACGCCCATAGAACTGATCCCAACGGACAGGCCCACCTGCGTTGCGGTCCATTCGATCGCTGCCACGCTGCGCTCGAATCGCCCGCCCCCGAGCGGCTCCAGCCCGCGCACCGTGTTTTAGCATCGCAATATCAACGGCTTCGAGATTCGCCTCCACATCGACGAGCCGAACCATCAAGAAAACCAATCGTTGATCAATCTGCTCCCATCCATCTGCAAGCTTTCCGGCGGGTGCAAAGGGATCGGATTCCTGTGCGAATAGTGAACCGTTTGTTGCGGTCAATAATAGGAAAAGGATTGCTCGATTCATGATTGCCCTCTTGTTCTTGTTAGTCCAAATCGCACGACGCAATTGTAACGTAAATCAAGGCGGATTGTGGTCGGAAATCGATCAGGATGCCGAGCGAAAGCCTGTGCCAATATCTACTTCGCTGTCGAGCCTTCTGGATCGACAACGGCATTTAAGACCACCGGCCAGTTGGGCAAGATCTTTTCCGATGGTATTCGCTGCGCTCAAACCACCGGCTACCTTTTGCGATCGCTGGCGGGATCGTTGCCTGGCCTTCGACCGTTCTGGGCGGTTACGGTTGGGCGAGCTGCTTGGCTTCTTCGGCTGTCAATAGCTTCGCGTTTTTCGCAAACGCTGACTCGAGGGCGTCGCGACGGTTGGGCGTTCTCAACAGGCCTTCGATCGCGAGCTGGCGATTTCGTGGTGTCAGCCCGGGGAGGCTTTCGATCAGCAGAGCCCCGATCTGCGGGGCGTCGATGTCGGCCAATCCGCTGACCGCTCCCATCTGTAGTTCCCCGTCGACGTCCGCGCCCAGATAACGCTTCAGGTGCGGAATCGCTTTTTCTGGATCGTCTAACGCCACGATCCGCAGCGCGTCGTAGCGGGTTCCCTTCTTCACCGCGTCATCGTCGGCCATCGCTGCCGACATCGCCAACGTCTGCTGCCAGCGTGGAGCCAGCGTCGGATCGGCGTCCAAAATTGCTGCGATTCGATCGCTAGGCCATTGGCCGATCTGCGTCAGTCCATTGATCAGGCCGCCACCGATCACAACCGCTTGCCAATCCAATAGCGGCTGGTCCGAAGAGGGCAGACTCGATGCCAAGGCGTCGCGAAGTTCGCCGTCGTCGCTGCGGCGACCGATCGCCAAGGCAACCCGCCAGATCCATGGGATCCGTTTGTACTGCGTCGCCAGATCATCGGCTCGCAGATCGACCGCCAACAGGTTCAAGATCGCGGGCCCCATTCCCGGCCGCTGGTCGATCGCTTGCTGACGCCGCTGGATCGGTTGGGATTCGTCCAACAGAAACGGAGCGATTTGATGTGCTTGTCGCGGCAGGGGCTGGTCCGCCGCCATCGGCGCGGGCGTGCCGATCGAATGGATCACGTAGGCGATCAGATCGCTGACGTCCTGGGGCGTCATGTCCTTTTCGAGCCCTTCGGGCATCAGCGAACGGTCGCTGGCTCGCAGTTGTTCGATCGAATCGCGGAGCAGTTCGTGCTCCTTGCCGCCGGATTCACGCAGCCGAATCATCGCCGCGTTCTCTTCGACGACCAAGCCCGAAACGACGCGGCCATCTTCGGAAAGCGCCGACCATGAAACGTAACGCGCATCGACTTCGCGGTTGGGATCCAAAATCGCCGAGAGCATCCATTGCGGGTCGCGGTTGGTGAGTGCAGTCAGGTCGGGACCAACAACAAACCCATGCTCCTCGACGCGATGGCAGGCCGAACATTGTTTACGGAACACGGCGCGGCCGCGGTCGACGTCGCTGGCGAGCTTCAGCGAAGCTTGAAACGTGTCGATGATCGCAGCTCGGCTGGGCGAGCCGGCCATCTCCAAGGCGCTTTTGGCTCGCTGGCGAATCGTTTCATCGGCGTGCGACAACAGCTTGCCGCGGCGGTCTGCGTCGAGAATGTTGGCTCGCAAATCTCCCTCGGCGATCGTGTCCAAAAGGGTCAAGGACCAGTCGTTGCGAGCTATCAAATTGTCGAGGATCGCCGTTTGCGCCGACGCGCTGACTTCGCGATACCGCTCCAACATCAACTCCGCCGCGTCGGGATGCCGCGTCTTGGCCAAGGCATTGATGGCGGCGACTTGCAGCGGTGCGGCGTATCTTGCGCTGACGCGTTCGCTGATCGCGTCGAGGACGTTTGCGATCGACAATTCCTCCCCTACCGAAGGCTCGTCAGCGGACATTAATAGTTGAGCTGTCGCGGCGCCACGGTAGCGGCCCAACAATGCCAACGCAGTGGGGTCGAGCGTCTCGATCGCGCGGCGATGGGCTTGTTGAACCGTCAGTTTCAGCTCGGGTGTCCAGGCGATCGTGGCGTTGCCAATTCGAGCGTCTGCCGAATCGAGCAGTTCGATCAGCAAGCGGTTTGCCGAGGCGGCCTCGTTGGCAATCGCGGGAAGGACTTGTGATGCGGAGCCGTCGATCGCCTCGGCATCGCCCAATCGAATCGCCGTTCGCAAGATCTGCTGCAACGATTCGGGCTGCTGCTGCGCTGTCGGCAGCGCGACGTACGCGGCGAGCATCGACGAGACGTTGTTCGGATTGAGCGACGAGATGGCGGCGGCGCGGACGTAGCGGTCGGTTTCCGATTTGGATGCCAACGCTGTCAGAGCGGGAATCGCCGCTGCGTTTTGCAGTTCGCCCAACGACCAGGCGACTTGTCGTCGGACGCGCGGGCTGGCGTGGGCCGCGTGTCGGATCACCGCGTCGCGGAGGGCTGCGTCGTCGTCGAGCATCGGTTCGGCGAAGTGGATCCCGTGGCGGACGACTTCATCATGCGTATTGGCGAGAGCTACGAGCAGCGTCGGTGCGTCCAAGGTCTGCCAAGCTGAAAGGAGTGCGATGGCGTGAATCCGCGACGCGGCCAACGGCGCTTCGGCGACGATCGCTCGCAATTGATCGGCGACCGAGTCGGAGGGGGAATTCCAGAAGAGCATCTGATGCGCCAGATCGCGGACCGTTCCATTGCTCGACTTTAGCAACGTCGCCAACTGCAGATCCGACTTCCCCGTCAGATCGAACGGGGCCGGAGAGGCTTCCGACGCCGGGGCGGCAGGCTGATTCGACTTGGGACGAACGCGATAGATCCGGCCCATCGACTGCCCCGCGTAGACGTCCAGTTCGGCCAACGTCGCTTGTGGGATCCAACGGGAGTGTTCGATCACGTAGCGGTACATATCGACGACCCACAGGCTGCCGTCGGGGCCGGTCCGGGCTTGGACCGGACGAAACCAGCGGTCGGTCGAGGTCAGGAACTCCGATTCGGTTTCGTTTTCGCCTCGCGAAACTTGATAGTCGATCCCGGTCGGTTGCAGGACGCTGCGATGAACAAGTTGATTCACAGGTTCGCAGGTGAAAGCGTTGTTGAGGTATTCTTCGCCCAGTTGGTTGTCGCGGTAGATGTCCAAGCCACAGGCGGCTGTCGCGTTTCCGGAGGCTCCGCTGAGTGCAAATTGAACGAGCTCCTCGGGGGGGAACAGACGTCGGGTTTCCGCGCCGCCGCTGAGCCCTGCGGGAGTCGGCAGCGAGACCAAGGCATTGCGGCTGTCGTAGCGTGCGTCGCTTGCATAGTGCAGCAACAGCGAGCTGTTGGTGCAGCCAAACCAATCGCCCCAGTCGTTTTGGCTGCGGCCTTGTTGCGTCCGACCGGCGACAGCTTGGATCTCGCCGGTATCGGGATTCATACGAAAATCGCGGCCGACGATGTTGTGCGTCTGACCCGTCTTGTGGCTGAGAATTTTTCCGCCGAAGAGTCCGCACGAACCGTAGATCCAGTTATCGATGCCCCACCGCAAGCTGTTGACACGCGCCTGAGCGTTGACGATTTCGAAACCCGAGAAGAGCTTGTCGACCGAATCGGCGACGCCATCGCCGTCGGTGTCGCGAGCCAGCAGGATATCGGGAGCATCGCAGATCAGCAGACCGTCGCGCCAAACCTTGACATCGGTTGGAAAACGCAGCCCGTCGACGAAGGTTACCGCTTTATCAAATTGTCCGTCGCCCGTCGTGTCGCTCAGTCGGCGGACCTGGCCGTGATGTTCAAATTTCTCGTAGACGCCGCGGCCGTAGTCGCTCATCTGAGCAACCCAGAGGCTGCCGTCTGCGCCAAAATCGATAGCGACCGGATCGCGGACTAGCGGCTCGGCGGCGACCAGTTCGATCTCCAGATCGTCGTGCGTCCGCATGCTTTGCAGCGCGTCCTTGGGCGACTTTGGCGCTACGCCTTGGACTCCCTCGGGGATCACAAACTCGTCGGGAACCTGGCGGTGCACCTCGTCGACGATCCGCTGTTCCAAGCCGGCAGCCAAGGTGGTTGGCAAAGCGAAGTAAGGCACCTCCGCTCCGCCGCCGTAGCCTCCTTCACCGACAAGTCGTTCCGATGGGATGTAGCTGCAGAAGTCGTTGCTGTAGGTATTCAACCAATAACGTTTGCTATCGATTTCACTTTTCAAACGGATCGAATAATCGACGCAAACCTCGCCGGCTAAGAAGCTCATGCACAAGCTGTCGCCGAACAGAAACGTCTGGATCGGGTAGTCGATCTCGGTCAGCAGCGATTCGCCGCGATCGAGCTTCGCCAGCTGGGTCGTCGCGTTGTAGCGAACCGCGACATTGGAGTTCTTTTCGGCCAGTTCGGCAAATTGTTCCCGCGACGGCAGCGGATTCAACGGCAGCGCGATGCGTTGCAGTTGCGCACTCAACGGGCCGCTGATCGGAAGGGCTTTGGTTTCGGCAAGGCGTTTGACTTCGCTGGCGATCTCCGCCCCTTGCCGCTGCGCGATCGAGACGTCGTCGACCGACATATCGATCGGGTTTTGATCCGATCCGGCTCCGATCGATACCAGGGCGATGCTGTCGGGAAACTGTCGCTCGATCCCTTCGGCGGCGTATCCCGCCCAATCGCCGCTGATCTTGTTGAAACGCAGCGTGACGCAGTGGCAGGCATAAGAAACGTAGACGCCGCGGACGGTTTGCGTGTTGGGATCGCGAGCGATCAACGTCGGCAGATCGTGATCGGTCGGTCCGCCCATGGGCCGCCGATTTTTTGCAAACCCAACCGTTCCGGTCGATCGGTGCAAGGTCGCGGGTTGACGTGAATCGATAGCTTTCGCGGCAGCTTGGACGATCAACCCGATGATCTCTTCGCTGTAGGTGTCGAGATGTTTCTGGTGCGCCGGCGGGATCGCTTGGCTGAAGATGTTGTCGCTGGCACCGTTGACCTTGGGGGCGCAGTGCGAATGGCTGAAGGTGAGGGCAAAGTTCTCGCGCGGCAGCCCGTGGGACTGCTTCAGTTGTTCGGCGATCCGGTCGACTTGCGGCAACCGCACCCCGAGGCTGTCGACCGCGACGATCACCAGCGGCGGAGCGTCGGTCTGCGAGATCGCCATCGCGCGGGCAAAGACCGACTGCGAAACGCCTTCGGATTCTTCGCGGCGGAAGCCAAAGCCGTTGAGCCGCACCGGATAGTCGGGCGTGATGTCGACTTTGGCAAAACCAACTTGGTAGACCTCCTCAGCAACAACCGCAGCTGGTGCTAGAAGAAACAGAAGCAATAGTGACGCACACGTTTTCACGCAAACCGAGATCATCTTCATTGGGCGGGCAACACGAGGGAGGAGAGAAGGGCGGGTGGGAAACGGCCCAGCAGGGACCGTCGATGCTGCGATTTTACATGATCGCCCAGCCCCTTTGTTAGTTTTGGCGGGGTTTTCCGCCCCCTTACCCCCACCAATGAACGGTAACGGTTCGCCTCGCCAGCGACGCTCCAGGTCGTAGCGGAAACCGCAACTCCCTTCCGGACACGACGAAGGAGCGGGATGCAACCGCGGGCTACAATCGGCACGACCCGATTTTTTTGCCAGAGGCCTCACGCAAATGCTAGCTGGCGGTCGATAGCAAACGATGCGAACGTTTTGTGTTCCCACCTCTCGAACCCGATGGTGCTTCGATGTTGTTGCTAGCTGCTGCCCCTTTCTTACCTCAAATGATGCTGTTGGTAGGGATGATCCTGCTGGCCTGGATCTTGGTTCGACGCAACATCAACATGCGGCGTCGCGGCCGGGCTGTCGACCGGGAACTGAAAGCCCAAAAAATAGAGGCTCATCAGCCGGTCCGGGGAGCTCCGCTAGCAGACGCCCCCAAGGAAGTCCTGCGTTGGCAGGCATCGATGTTCGATCTGCAGCGCGAACTGAAAGCCGAACTCGATTCACGGGTCCTGGTTGTCGAATCGCTGCTTCGACGCGTCGACCAGCGGGTCGAAGAACTGCGGTCGTTGCAACTGGAAAATTCGGCCCAAAGCGGCAAACCGGCCGCGTCGGGGCCAAGTTACAGCAAGGTTCGACGCCTGGCTGCGATCGGATTTTCCGCCGAAGAGATCTCGCAAAAGCTCGATATTCCCCAGGCGGAAATCGAATTATCGCTGGGGCTACAGGCTGAATTTCCTCAGCCTTCCAATTCGGCGTGACCTGACGTGTCACGACGGTCGCCAATGATTGTGGACATAAGACATTTGCTTTGTTGTCATGTGCCACGAACTGGAGACTATCCGATGACTCAATTGATGCTGTTCGACGCTCCCGTCCCAACCAACGTTCCCGTCGCTTCGGTTGCCAGTCGTTCCAACGTCGAGTCACGCTACACAGCTCAAGCCAGCTACGCCGCCAACACGTCGCGCGACGAACCGCAACGGATGGGCAATCTAGCTCACTTGGTCCTCGCCCGCTACGACATGGTTCACCGCCGCCGCGAAGCACAACGCCGCGCCGCGATGGCTCGCGTCCAAGCTCAATCGGCATAACTTCATCCGCGTCAGCAGCGGTGAATCGACTGCGGGTGCGAGATCACAGTTCGGCGAACAATTGATCCAACAGTTCGCGATCGTCATCGTCGCTGACACGATCGACGAGAGACTGGGCGAGTCCCATGATCTCGCTGGAACGCTTGAAGACCGACTGTTCGATCGGATCTTCGTCCAACGTCACCACGCCGTGATGCTCTAATTCTTCGCTCGGTTCGTTGGCGATCGGGATCCCAAGCGATTGCGGAGCGACAACGATCGGCGATCCGTTGAGGAAGGTCTCGGCGATTTCAAAGCCTTGAGCCGCGCGGACCGCTCCTCCGCCAGCATCCAATTGAACCAAGCCACCGATGTTGTGCAGCGTTTGATCGGATGAATCGGCATAGATCGTCGCGTGATCGGTACCGCCAGCTGTCGCGTGTCCGACGACCGATTCAAAGTGTCGCGCTTGACTGTAGTAGCCCGGCCCGCTGATGTAAGCGTTGGTCGCGTTGGCACTCATCCGATCGTCGCCGGCCGAATCGTAGAGGTCCGCCGTGTCGTTGCCACCCGCGGTGCCGTAGGCGTTAACGCGATCGAAGCCATAGACCAGGCTCAGGAAATCGTCGCCGCGAAGACTGGTGAACTCGGGGCGAATCGCCAACCGGTCGTCTCCCGCCGAATCGTACAGGTACGCGGTGTCGTTACCACCCGCAGTGGCGTGGACGTAGATGCTACGGATCCCGGTCAAGGCGTGCTCGTATCCAACGCCCGACAGTTTCGTATCGCCCGGACTCGCCGAAAGCGTATCGTTGCCAGCGGAATCGTATAGATAGGCCCGATCGGAACCTCCACCACCAGCGACCGAGATCTTTTCGACGCTGGTCATTTGAACCATGATCGATCCGTTTTCGATCTCGCCGCTCCCGGTGCGCAGCGTCACCTTTTCGACAGCTTGCGACCCGATCACGTCGACCGTGTCGGTGCCACCGCCGCCGAGGATCTGCAGATTGGATACCGTGCCGCTGTCGAATTGGTACTCGAACTGTCCAAATCGCAACATCGTTTCGGCTCGCAGATCGACTTCGATCTGGTCGGCGGCGTCGGTTCCGGTGAAATAAGCAGTCCCGCCGGAAACGCGAACCAAGTTGGCGATCCCAACTGCCAGAGTCTCGTCGGCATCGGATTCGATTCGAAAGCGAATCGTTTCCCCCGCGCTAACGTTCACATCGAACTGCCGCTGCGCCCCGTTCCCCGATTCGACGACAAGATCGCTCGCTTCGCGTTGGATCGTGATCGGCAACGCGTCGGCGTCATCATCGCCCAAGGCGATGGAAAGCAGGCCGTCGTGTTGGGCTTCGACCGCATACCATCGGCCGGTTTCCAGTTCGGTTTGCGTCGAAAGGATCGTTCCCAGATCCTCGACAGCGTCGGGGACTTCGGGCGGTTCCGGTTCAACCACTGGCGGATCGATCGGCTCGCTATCGCCGCCACCATCCCCGACGATCAACTCTTCGATCGCCCGGGTTAGATTGATTTGATAGTAGGTCACCCCCGTCGCTTCGTCGGTCTGCGGGTCAGCCGTGTCGTACAGATGAGCCAAGACGGAATCGCCATCGGCATCGATTCCCGCCGACAACATGGCTTCGCGTACCAATACCGCAGCGCCGGCAATCTGCGGCGACGCCATGCTGGTACCGGTGGCGTTGACAAAATCGTCGATCCGGCCGTCGCGGCCAAGCACGTGATCGGGAACCGAACTGTTGACCAATTCTCCCGGTGCAACCAAGATCCCATCGGCTCGCTGGGAAAAATCGCTCAGCGAACCATCGCTCGAAACGCTTCCCACAGGCGTCACGCTAGGGCTCGATGCAGGGTAAGCCAGCTGCGTCGGCGTATCGGCGTCGTAGGCGTTTCCGGCAGCGGCGAAGACCATGATTCCATCGGCCTTCAGCAAACTTAATTCGTCTTCCAGTTGCGCCTGCACTTGGCCAGCCAGTTCCGCCGGCAAGACCGATCCAAGTGACAGGTTGACCGTCGTGATCGGGTTTTCGAATGCAAACCGATTCTCGTGAACCCAAGCCAACGCATCTTCGATCCAATCGAGATTCCCGCCGCCGTAGTCGTCGAACACGCGGAGCGCGACCAGGTCGGCCCCCGGCGCGATTCCGGTAAACGAATCGGTGGAACCGGCTAGCGTCCCTGCGACATGAGTGCCATGAAAACCGGAGGGGCCATCGTCGTAGGGATTGGCATCGTTTTCGGCGAAGTCCCATCCGCCGACCACGCGATATCCGGGGCCAAATCCGCCCCCCAGCGCAACGTGATCGTACGCGATCCCGCTATCGATCACCGCAACGGTCTGCCCCGATCCGTCGAAGCCAAAGTTCTGTTGGATCTCGTTGGCTTGATTCAACAACTGTTCAAAGGATGTGGTGTCGCTCGCCTGGGCCCCCGACAAGGGATCGATATCCCACAGATCCATCAACACATCGGCAGTCGCACTGGCCGACAATGCCAACCGAGTCTCAAAGCGCAGCAATCGGCTGGTGCCTCGCAATAACGGATCGCGGCGGTCTGAAGAGGACATAGTTTTGGAAATCATTGGTATGCGGTGTTGGAACGCCATCACCGCAAACATACGTTTCTTTCCGAAAGATGCTCCCAAACCACTCTCAAAAAAAGACCACCCCGACGATTACAACGGTCCTGCCGACAGTCACGGCTGAAGATGGACGCGGGGCTGCGACAGCCCACGCCCCGAACCATAAAGAAAGAGGAGGGCGATTGCTGTCGCCCCTCAACCGAAACTCGACGCGGGGCTGACTTCAACGCAGCCTGGCCGGTCGGTGAACTCGGTTCTTATCGACTGGATCTTCTCAATCCCAGTCCTTTAGATTCAGCCGGCGAACGCCGCCGGAATTGTTCCGACGTTTGGCCGCTTGATAAACATCGCTGCGTCCCCCTTCAAAGGTTGCTGGCACTTGAAAGGCGCCAACGCTTCTCGGCGCACGCTGGATCTCCGGCGACGAACCGGGGCGAGTGCGGTCGATATAGATCGACTGCGCCGCCAACTCATAGACACTCACGTCGTAGAGCGGCTGCGGGGCCACTTCGACAACCGATTCTTCGCGAACGATCAGGCCACCAGGCTGCTGCACTTCAAAAACACTCACCACCCGAGACCCCGCGTCGCGTCGAAAGATTGCCGACCTGGCCTCTCCCGGCGGAATCTTTAACCTCTGCGAATCGGCAGGATCGCGAAGGTTGGTAACCAACACCCACAATTCGTTTTCATGAGAATTCGACAACTGAACCCGCACCGGTTCCAGTGGTTGATAGGGTTCCACCCTCTCTGAGACCAGGACGCGCGAAGCAGGCAACGGGACCGCGACCGACGGCGACCAACCGGGCTGGGGCCGGTTTCCAATCACGGCTCCCCCAACTCTTTCAACCCGAAACAGTTGATTCTGCAATCCGTGCCGAGTGAAGACATGCACGTTTGCGCCGCGACCAATCCCCGCAGATCGGTCGACGTCGATGACATAGTCTCGATCCGCCCGCAGCTCAAGCGTAACAAAGCCTGAATTTCCAGGCACAATTCGAAACTGAGTCGCATCTCCCCCGGCAAGCCGCAGATCGTACAGTTGAGCGCGTCCCGGATTCCTCCCTACCGCCGCCGCCATCCCGATCGCAAGATTCGGCGATTGCTGAGGGACGATATAAACATAGCCATTGTCGGTGGGCAGAAAGCGAAAGAGAACGTTCTGCCCGTCGGTCGCCTGGGTTCCCAATCGCACGCCCGCACCGACCCTCGGTGTAACCGAAAGCAACAAACCACGACCGAGCGCCGATTCGAGAACGTAAGCCGATTGCGGATCATTGCTGGGATTACTTGCGGCCGGTTGGACTGGGTTTGCGACGCCGGGCAGAGGAACAAAATTCGCAACGTGCGGACCGCCGGGATTGCCACGCGGCGTGACAACCATTTCGCTAGGCCGGAATTGCACGCTGGCAGACGTCCCGCCCAACGCAGCGACTTGCATTTTCCCCGCGCCGCCGACGGGCCAACGGATGGCTTGTCGCAGCGTACGACTTGCATACGCCACATATCCACTGGCGTCATATCGAGCATTGCGATCGTAGACCGAAGTATCACCTTGGGCGTCGACGATCACCAATTGATCGCCAACGAACCTCGCTGTCGAATGCACCGAACTGCCCGGCACCGCAAGATCATAGGTTTGCCCACCGGCCACCCCAGCAAACACGAAAGCGATTATCGACAGAAGGACGATGGAGCGAGATGAGGCAAGCATCGTTGGGGCCCATTACAAACAAGAGGAGAAGACGGCAACCTTTTTATAAGGCCATCGCGTCCCTGCATGGAGGGTAAACTCGAATAATTCTCCCGATCTCCAATTTTGATACTCGAGTGACTCCACAACTTCATTATTAAAAAGCACGTCGGTTCAACAGACACATCGACAATGGGAAGCGTCGATCGTGCCCGGCACCAAACAACGCCCCGCGTGTGCCCATTCACCGGTCGCGGCATCGACCACACCTCGGGGCCCCACCGATTGGACGACAACACTCGACGCCCCCACCAATCCGAGCCACGCAACCCCACTGCAAGGCGGCCTGGCAACAAGTGTGGCAAGCGACCGTGACGATCGACGTAACGGAAGTATCTTGCCGGTTCGGAGAGGAACCGCGAGCTGCTGGGAAAGAAAACCGACGTTCACGATATCGTTCTAGCGAGCGATTCGCCTACTCAACCGAGGCCGAAGTCAGATTAACCAATCGTGAAGCAATACGGCGGAATTGCCGAAACGGCGTGGATGAGTAGACTTTATAAAGACGATAGTGTCCCATTTATGAACGGCTCGGTTCGCCGAGTCCTCAAATGCACAACGACGGCGAAGGCCTGGATGAGCGAAATACATCACGAGTGCGGTGTTGCGGCGATCTACCATCTACCACGCACGGCCCCAAGCCCGATGTGCCCGGACCAAGGTCCGTCGCAGATCTCGCGGCTGATGCCACGCATGCTGCTGGACATTCAAAATCGCGGACAACTGGCCGCTGGAATGACCAGCTTCCACCCCAAACGCCCCGAGATCTTGGCGACTTACAAAGACATCGGCACCGTTTCGGAAGTCTTTAAGTTGAGCCATCGGGCCAAGAGCGAATCGATGATGCGATCGCTGGCGGGACGAGCGGCAATCGGTCATGTGCGGTATGCCACCTGCGGCCAGGACGATCGCTCCTACGCCCAACCCTTTGAACGCCAGCACATCCACAAGCGGAAGTGGTTCAGTTTTTGCTTCAACGGGCAATTGGCAAACTACCAAATTCTTAAACATCGGTTGCTGGCCGATGGCGACCACCACCTGTCGCGCGATACCGATACCGAGATCATTCTTCACGAAGTCGGCCGTCTGTTGAGCGACAGCCAGGGCAAGCCCGACTGGCTGGACCTGCTTGGCAAAGCAACCAAAGACTTCGATGGTGCCTACAGCATGGCCTTCCTGACGGCGCTGGGGGAGATGGTTGTCGCCCGCGATCCGTTGGGCATCAAACCGATGTGTTACGCGTTTGACGGCAGCCTGTTCGCCGCCGCCAGCGAAGACGTGGCACTTGTGAACCTGGGCTTCGAACCCGAAGACATCAAAACATTGCCCCCCGGCCACGCCGCCCTGGTAACCCCCGAAGAAGGTTTACGAATCGAGCCGTTTTGCGAAAGCAAGAGCCGAGCGCATTGCTTCTTTGAGTGGATCTATTTCGCCAACGTCGCTAGCACGATGGACGAAAAGAGCGTCTATCTCAGCCGCACGCGATTGGGAGAAGAACTCGCTCGAATCGAAATTGAATCGGGCGAAATCCCCTTGGATCCCGAAGACACGATCGTTGTCCCGGTCCCCGACACCAGCAAAGCCGCCGCCGACGCGATGGCTTACAAATTGGGCATCCCCAGCCGCGAAGGGCTGATTCGAAATCGATACTCCGGACGAACGTTTATCGAAGGCGGCCGGGCGAGGCGCGTCAAAGCATCGACCAAATACACTCCGCTGCGTGAAGTACTCGAAGGAAAACGCGTACTCTTGGTCGAGGATTCGATCGTTCGCAGCACGACGATGGGCGTGCTGCTGGACCGAATCCGCGACATGGGTGGGGCCCGCGAGATTCACGTACGCGTCGCCAGTCCACCGATCGTCGCCCCCTGTTTTTACGGCATCGACATGAGCACGATCGATCAATTGATCGCCCCGCGCTACTTCGAAAACGCGACCCTGACCGAATCGGGGCAACGGGAAATGGCCAGGGAACTAGGGGCCGATTCGCTTCGCTACCTGCCAGTCGACGCAATCGCCCGCGCGATCGGGTTGCCCGCCAGCGAACTATGCCAGGCATGCATCACGGGAAAATACCCGACCCCCTGCGGCCAAAAACTGTATCAACTGGAACTGGAAAACGAGGGCCGTCCGCAAAGCGCCGAACGGACCTACGAGCGACTGGTCTCCAACCTCCCATGACCGACATCTTCTCCGCAATCGGCATCGTCCTGATCGCCTCGCTGGCGTTGGGACTGCTCGTTGCGAGATCCCCCCAGCCTAGCGGGCGATGGCGAACCGCCGCGATGGCGATCCTGCTGCTGGGGGCGTTCGGAAACGTTTTCTACAGCACCGGGATGATCGTCTGGGCTAAATACATCCCCCACTCTGCAGTCATCGTCTGGGCCAACGTCGTCCCGATCGCTGCGGCGATCTCCGCCGGACTCGCCTACCGACTGCCCAACACGCCCCACTGGCGACAACTGTTGGCATCGGGACTGCTGGGACTGCTTTCCTTCGGGACGGTCTTCTGGCCGCTGCAAGGGTTCGTCCTGCGGCCGCCACAACCGGGCGGCAACACTTGGAGCCAAGGGGTCGCTCTGCAGACCTCCTGGTCCTCGTGCAGTCCAGCGGCTGCGGCCACACTGCTGCGTGCCAACGGGGTCGACGTGAACGAGAGCGACCTGATGACCGCCTGCCTGACCGACAATCGCGGCACCGTTTCGCTGGGGCTCTATCGAGGGGTCAAACTTTACGCCGATGCCAACGACTTGGAAGTCGAGATCGTCCCCCCCTCGCTGGACAAATTGATCGCCGACAACCAATGGCCAGTGTTGTTGATGGTTCGGCTGCCCAAGACAGGTGTCGATGATCCACGCTACGAACAGAACTGGGGCTGGATCCCAGGCCTAGGACATTCGGTGGTCTGCTTCGGCCGTCGCCCCAACGGCGATTTCATGATCGGCGACCCTTCGATCGGTCGCGAACTGTGGACCCAACGCGACATGGAAATCTTATGGCACGGCGATGGGATTCGCTTACATAAGCGAGGGCAGCCCTTCGACGCCAACGCCCCGAAGCACTAGAATGCAGTTCGTTCGATTTGCGCCACCCCGCTGGCGCGATCCGAACTGCGTTCAGCCCGACCTTGAAAATCATTCAGCAAGAGCATTTCAAAGATGGCATTTCGGTTACCAGTTGTCGCCGACCCAATCCCCGATCCGACAACACCCGTTTCAGGGTCTGGCCGCCTGCCGCGATGGCTTAAACGCGAAGTCCCCAAAGGAAACGCAAACAACTTCACCGCGGGTCTGTTGGACGAACTGCGGCTAGAAACGGTCTGCGACAATGCCAAGTGCCCGAACCGCTCGGAGTGCTACTCGCAAAAAACCGCCACCTTCATGATCCTGGGGGCGATCTGCACCCGGCCTTGCGGTTTCTGCGCAGTCAACCGCGGCCGCCCCCCCGAAAAGCCCGAACAAGACGAACCGGAGCGCCTGGCGGAAGCTGCCGCCCGATTGGGGCTGAAGCACGTCGTGATCACCAGCGTCACCCGCGACGACCTGCCCGACGGCGGTGCCGACCACTATTACCAGTGCATCACAGCGGTTCGCGAACGAACCGGAGCGACCGTCGAAGTACTGACCCCCGACTTCGTGCAATGCAAGGAAGCGCTCGATCGGGTGGTCGAAGCACGCCCCGAGGTATTCAACCACAACATGGAAACCGTGCCGCGAATGTATCGCCGCGTGCGGGGCCCCAAGAGCGATTACAACTGGACCCTGCAATTGCTGCGTCGCGTCAAGGAACTCGACCCGACGATCAAAACCAAGAGCGGTTTAATGCTGGGACTCGGCGAAACGCGAGACGAACTACTCGACGCATTGGCCGACATGCGAACCTACGACATCGATTTCCTCACCCTGGGCCAATACCTGCAACCGGGCGAAAAGTACCTGCCGGTCCAGCGTTACATCACGCCCGAGGAATTCGACGAATTGGGCGAGATCGCCAAGAAACTCGGCTTCAAGCAGGTCGCCAGCGGCCCGTTTGTCCGCAGCAGCTACCACGCCCGCGACATGGCCGAAGCCTAGCGAGCGATCGCCCCTTCCGGAGAATCGCCGCGATGCACCACCTTCCTCCTCTCGATCCAGCCCACCGGATCGATCGACGAAAACTCCTGATCTCCAGCGCGGCCCTCGCCGCGACCGCCGCCAGTGGGTCGACAGCATCCGTTGCCGCTTCGGTCGCCGATTGCCGAGGCAAGTTCTCGCTCGGCTTCAGCCTCTACGGAATGCGCGAACTCAAGACCGAGACCGCGATCCAAACCCTAAGCAAGATCGGCTACGATTCGGTCGAACTCTGCCTCTTGAGAGGCTTCGACACCGACCCAGCCCAACTCGCCGCGATCCGCCGCCGAGAGCTTCGCGGCGCATTGGCTCAGTACAACATGTGCGTTCGCGCGATGATGGAGCATCTGCCGCTAACGACCGACGAAAAGAAGAACCAACAAACCACCGAACGCTTAAAGCAGGCCGCATCTCTAGCACACGACCTGTCGGTCGATGCCCCGCCATTGATCGAAACCGTCCTCGGTAGCGGCGACTGGCTGGAACAGAGAGACCGTTTCGCCGAAACACTTCGTCAGTGGAGCGTTCTGGCAGAACGAGAAGATATCCAGATCGCAGTCAAACCACACGTGAACCACGCGGTCGACACCCCCGAGAAGGCGCGATGGCTGATGCGCCAAGTGAACAACGACCGGATCGGGCTGGCTTACGATTACAGCCATTACGCTTCGCAAGCGATCGACATGGACCAATCGGTACGCGACCTGGCCTCACATATCCACTTCGTGCACGTCAAAGATGTGGTCCGCGAATCAGACCAAGTGCGGTTCGCACTGCCCGGTTCAACGGGGCAGATCGATTACCCGCGACTGCTGAAGCAACTGTCCGAAAACGGCTACATCGGAGACGTCTGCGCCGAAGTCAGCTCACAGATCTGGCGACAACCGGGCTACGATCCAATCGCTGCCGCCAAAGAATCTTACCGTCGGATGGCCAACGCATTCCATGTCGCTGGCATCGAACGACACGGTTAACCCAAGCCACTTCGCAGCCTGGAAGACCGCAGGCTAGAACCGCTTCCGCGTATGGCGAACGATCCGATTCAAACGGGGCCGGCCCGGCTCCTTGGGCTTTGCCGCCTCTTCGGCCTCCGCAGCTCGGTTGACGGGGACTGGGTGGTCGAAACCATCCATCACGTCTTTGATCAACTGCTTGTTGATCCGTTGCTCGATCGAGGTCAGCACATCTCCTTCGCCCGGCACGATGAACGTGAAGGCGACGCCATCGCGTCCCATCCGCCCTGTACGTCCGACGCGATGAACGTAGTCGTCGCAGTCTTGCGGGACGTCGAAGTTGATGATGTGTGAGATCGTCGTGATGTCGATTCCGCGGCCCACGACATCGGTCGCTACCAGGACCTTCAGATCCTTGCTGCGCAGTTGCTTGATCACGCGGTCGCGCTCTCGCTGCTGCATGTCGCCATGCATGCAACCGACGCCGTCGTATTTCTCGCTCAGCTTGCGATGCAGTTTGTCGGTGCCGCGCTTGGTGCGGCAGAAGATGATCACTTGTTCGGGCGATTCGCGGTCCAACAGACGCATCAACAGTTCCAGTCGCTTGTCGGCGGCGACGGTGAAGTAATGCTGCTCGATCGTTTCGACCGACATGTCCTTCGAACTGCAATCGACAGTCTTCGGTTCATACATGTACCGCTCGGCCAAGATCCGGACTTGCGGCGCCATCGTGGCCGACAGCAGCAGAGTCTGTCGATCTTTGGGGCATTTACGCAAGATGCGTTCGATTTGCGGCCGGAATCCGATATCGAGCATCCGGTCGGCTTCATCGAGCACAACACACCAGATGTCGTGCGTCTTAAAGGTCCCGCGCTGCAGATGATCATGGACGCGGCCGGGAGTTCCGACAACAACCTGCACGCCATCGCTCAACTGTTGCGTTTGTTTGCGAAGGTTTTTGCCCCCCGCCAGGACAGCGATGCTGGTCGGCACGCCTTTGGCTAGCCGGGTCAGTTCTTGCCCCACTTGATCGGCCAGTTCGCGAGTTGGCACGAGGATCAGGGCTTGCGGCAAACAGTGATCCTCTAGCGGGTCGAGCTGTTCCAGGATTGGGATACCAAAGGCAGCGGTTTTGCCCGTACCGGTCCTCGCTTGACCGATCACATCCTCCCCTTCCAGGGCAAGCGGGATCAGCCCCGCTTGGATCGGTGAGGGGTTCTCGAACTTGCAAATCTTTAACGCCCGCAACATGATGGGCGAAAGATCGAGATCGCTGAAGGACAGCGATGGCTCCGAAGAGTTAGATTCCATGTTTTGACTGAGAATGGAGACGCGTTCGCGCGACGAAGGCACCGGCCTATCCAGTGCTGACGTTGTTAGCAGGAAATTTTGTACCGTAAGTTGTAATGGGAATCAAAGCCTTTGAACATCGGGCTATTTTTTGGGCTACTAAGTGTTTCAAATTAGGTATTCCTGGTAACCCGACGCGCAAGCAAGACGCCGTGTGAAATCCTCGCGTACGCTTCGGGTTACCATTTCCCGAAACGCTCCAGTTTGAAAAAGTGATTAGCCCTGGGGCCAATTTTCGGGGGAGAGGATTGGCTGTACCGCTGATGCCGAGGGGGGGAACTGGCTTCCTGACCGCTGGCGCCCGCACACCCCCAACAGCACCGGCAGGATGAATCAAAACGCGAACTCGCCGACCGGGAATCGCGCTCGCTGGCTCGCGACACCGCAAAAGAAAGGAAAAAGCGAACGAGAACGCGATCGGCGCGGCTGCGCCCACCACCGGACTAAGACCACAGATCGCGATCCAACAGCCGATAATTGACAGCTTCTTGCAGATGAACCTGTTGGATTGTTTCGGTGCCGTCGAGGTCGGCGATCGTTCGCGCGACGCGCAGAATTTTATCGTGAGCCCGCGCCGACAAGCCCATCTCTTCGACACTGTCTCGCAACAAATCCCGACTCGATTTATCGAGCTTGCAAAATTCGCGGACTTCACGACTGGTCATATCGGCGTTGCATCGCGTCGTGCGATCGCAAAACCGCTCGGCCTGCGCCAAACGCCCCGCCAACACCTCCTCGCGCATCGCAGCGCTGCTGGTCCCCGAGGCGCGCCCCGACAGTTCATCGAACGGAACCGCGGGAACTTCGATATGGATGTCGATCCGATCCAACAACGGCCCCGAGATTCGCCCCATGTAGCGTTCGATCTGCGGTGGGGTGCAATTGCACTGGCGGCGTGTGTCACCACGATACCCGCAAGGACACGGGTTGGCGGCGGCGATCAACATGAAGTTGCATGGAAACGTGCTGGTACGCAGGGCTCGCGAGATCGTCACGATCCCATCCTCCAACGGCTGCCGCATCACTTCCAATGTTTTGCGATTAAACTCCGGCAACTCATCGAGAAACAACACGCCGTTGTGACTCTTCGAGATTTCGCCAGGCGATGGCGGGCTGCCTCCCCCCACCAACCCCGGCTCGCTGATCGTATGATGAGGACTACGGAATGGTCGGGTTGCCAACAGCGGTTGGCCGGCTCGCAATTGCCCCAACACGCTGTAGATGCGGGTCGTTTCGATCGATTCGGCCGCCGTCAGGCGAGGCAGAATCGTCGGCAAACGCTTCGCCAACATCGTCTTGCCACTCCCAGGTGGCCCAATCATAAGGAGGTTGTGCTTGCCAGTGGCTGCTAGAGTCAACGCTCGCTTGGCGACCTCCTGACCGCGGACGTCGCAGAAGTCGACTTCATAGGTGCTGAATTCATCGAACAACTGCTCTAGCCGACTTGGCGCCGGTTCGATGTCCAACGATCCGGCCAAAAAGCCGACGGCCGCGACCAAGCTATCGACGGGGATCACTTCGATGTCCTCGACCACTGCCGCTTCCGCCGCGCTCTCGGCGGGGACGATGATTCCCTTCATCCCTTCAGCCGCCGCGGCGATCGCCATCGACAGAGCCCCTTTGACCGGTCGCGTGTAGCCCTCCAACGCCAACTCACCAACGATCGCATAATCGTCCAAGCGATCGGACTGAAATTGCCCGCTGCCAATCAACACGCCGATCGAAATCGGCAGATCAAACGAAGGAGCTTGCTTCGGCAGATCGCCTGGGGCCAGATTGATCACGACGCGATCTTGCGGCCGGGTAAAACCGCTGTTAACGATCGCACGTTCGACTCGATGCGTACTCTCTTTCACCGCCGTCTCAGGCAATCCAACCAAGATCGTTTTGGGGAGTGCCGCGGGGGAAAGGTCGACTTCGACATCGACCGGCAAAGCATCGATCCCAAGCAGCGTAAACGTTTTGAGTTTGGCAAGCATGCCATTTAACATAACGCTGATTGGTGCCACGGGGAAGCATTTTTACCCCTGAAGCGAGCGAGCCCCCCCGTCGGCGCAGTCGCCCTGCAAGCGGCGGATCAGTGTTCGTGAATCGTCTTGAAACCGAGCTTCTTCAACCAAGCTTCCCATTGATGGGCGGTGTCGTGATCCTTGACCGTCAATTGCTTCCACTTAGGGCAGCGGTATTTGACATCTTTGTGGTTGCCGTGATCGCTGACCTCTGTCTCCACCTTCAGCATTTTAAATGTCTTGATCAGCTTTTCGGCATCCTCGTTGTTCTTCGTGTGCTTGTTCTTCCATTCCAACAATTGATACTTCACCACTTCTTTGGTTTCCGCAGCGACAGGCTCTGCACCAACGGTCGCCATCAAGCCGACGCAGATCGTGGCTACCAACAGGAGTCTCATAAACATCGATCACTCTCCGAGTTTGTTTTCTAAATGGTGCAAAGATCGTCTGGCGACAATCCGGAAAAGCCAAGCGGTCGCGTTGAAACAACTTCATTCAATTCGCCTCCGCTCGCAACAAGCGACGGAAAGTCTAGCCAACAATCGACCGCGAGAACAACCGATCTTCGTAAGCGGATGGAGACAGCCCCCCCCCGATGAGAACGCAACCGCAGATAAAGGCAGCGACTTGCAAGAATTGCTAGCGTGAGAGAAATGCCGCGTCAGCAGCTTGCCAACAGCCTAACATTGGCGTCAAACAACACGCGAATGACTTCGAAATCTTCGACAACAGACCAATCGCTGCCCTTGGAAAGGGCAGCGATATAAATTGCATGGCACCGGGGCCCGCGTCTCAAAACGCGAGCGATGGCACCAACTTGGCTTCGCCGGACGATTACGCCGGGATGGGGGCGACGATCTCAAAATCCAATTCGCCCGGCTCAAAGTCGAGCGGGACGTGGCAGTTCGCCGGCTCGAGCATGCTGACCGTCCAATTGAATCTCGGCCACCAAGGCAACGACTTGCCCCAGTTGCGAATCGCGGCGGAGATACAAACGGCCATCGGATGCTCCGGTTCACGCGTGTCGCGCAGCACCGACAATGCGCCATTGGGAGAGCCCTTGATCAGCAGCGCGGTGGCAAAATTTCGCTTGTACGCGTTGCAGATCTCCCGTTTCTCGGAGACCCCATCGGCGCTCAAGACAAATTGACGGAAGACGGCGACCGCTTCTTCGGCTCGCCCGGCCCGCATCAGGCAGACGCCCAAGGCGTTGCGGATCTGGATATCAAAACCGGCGGTTCGCAGGACTTCGACAGCTTCGTCGCAATCGGATTCCCGAATCAGACCGGCGACGCGTTCAAAGACCTGATGCTTGAACCCGGCTTTGGTAGGACTCTGTTGCGATTGGCTGGGGTGCTTCTTCGCCCCCTCGTGACGCTTCTTCGATACGTTGGATAAATTGCGCGCAGACATCGAGACAGCTCTCTATAGAAAGAGGAATATGCGTAGATAAAAACAGATTTCAAACAGACCGTGGAGGTTGTTTAAATCTGCAAACGCACATTCAGCCCGACCAGCGTCGCGCCGCAGCCCGGCATCGATCGCTGGGAAGATGCCGCGATCGCCGACGAACTCCATCGGCTCGATACAGAGTCCAGCACCGCCACCGCGTTGCCAAACAGTTTGGCCTCTTGCTGTCGAAACTCCCCCTGCTGAGCGCCGCCGGGCAGCTCAACTCTCAGGTACGGTTTGGCAACAACCGCACCATCGATCGCTGCCTGCTCTGCAGCTCCACCGCGCGAAGACGCAGGACGCAGCCCCAACGGCGCGACTTGAGCGACCGCGACACAGATCAGCAACCCGATCACCGACCCGGCGGCGCAGCGATTCCCCGAGGGCTGAGCCCCTACGGGTTTAAGATCGCGAGGAGATGTTTGACGCGGCATCGTAGAGAACAAGCAATAAGAAAGGCGACAGCCGAAATGAAACTCAAAGGCTTCGCACACGCTCCCTATTATCGGCCCGCCGTTCCTGGTGGCAAGAGCGAATGATCGCAGGGCCTGGGCAATTCAGGGTTTCAATTTGAGGTATCAGCCGGCACGCGCTAGCGTCCGGTTTCCCAGGAGAACGCCCCCCAATGCTTCTGGTTTTTTGTTCACGCCAAATGACATCCGATGAAAGTTTGTGAAATTTTGAACTCGACGATCGCATTCTATCCACGGGAGTCCGCGAGAATCACATAGCCAAGTTGTCGCTGGGTAAGGACTTATGGTTATCCCCAGTCCACAACACCCCGGTTTCAAAAAATGCCAGACCCCCTAAACAACATGATTAGTGCCGACGAAGCTTCCACGACTGAAGCACCGGCAGAACAAAACACCACTCAAGACGTGACTCAGGAAACAGTCCCGCAGCCAACCGCCGCAGAAGGTGGTCAGGGAACGGGTTACCACCACAAATCAGCTGACTTAGTCCGGCAGGGCATTGCAATGAGCAAGAAGAAAGTCATACCAACCGATCCACCCGAAGTCATCGAGCGATTTGAGCTGATTGCCGGTCTGTATCCCGACGCGGGTGGTTTTGACGATGTGATTGTGCGCACCGTTGGAGCGAAGTATGCGAACATGAACAGTTTCTATTCGGGTGTTGGTGCTGCCAAAGCTGGCGGGCGTTGGAATCCAAAAGGGCTCGAGGCGATCTACGCATCGTTGGATGTTGAGACCGCGACGCTCGAAGCTAATCAAGACTTCATCTATCGTGGGTTTCCGATGACGGCGATTGAGCCGCGGGTAACTGCGGCGGCAAAAGTCGAGCTAAGCAAAGTGCTTGACCTAACCGATTCCAATATTCTGAAAACGTTAGGATTCACCCAGAAGACGTTGATCCAGGAAGATTGGAGAGCCTTGCAAGAAGTGGGCGAGGAGTCCTGGACTCAAGCCATTGGTCGAGATTCCTGCATCGCAAAATTCGAGGCCCTAATTGTTGCTTCTGCGCGAAAGATCGACGGTAAGAACATCGTCATCTTTCCCGAGAATCTCTCCAACACCAGCAAGATCGACATTCTCGACATTCTCGACATTCTCGGCAGCGACCAACTGCCGACGTGACGATGCATTCAAGCATGCACAAATGCAGGAAATAATGCTTGCCGATCTGCTTGTGTCCGATAGAATACAACAGGAGGATTTGAGCATGACAACCGAAAAGCGTACGCCAAGAGCCAAGGCGGTAAAGAACCGACCAACCAAAAGAGTGACCGCGAGAGGGGGTAAAGTCCAGGCACGATCCAGCAAAACGGGCAAGCGAACGGTGGCGATGAAAACAGTGTCGACCGACGGTACGATTGTTTCTGGAAATCGCTCCGGTGCTAAAAACGTGATCGTCAGCACGGGAGTACGCGGCCTCAAGGGACAAGGACTACTTCAAGTTGGACAAGTGAAAAAGCTTGAACTTCGCGATCGTTTAGGAATGCCCCGGCAAATGTTCGGGCGCATCGTGAACGTGGCGGAGCGAACGATTGCCAAAGTAGAATCGGGCAGCGCTGACGCCGACAAGTTGATACGACCTTACAACGAGGTTTATCGACTGTGGGAAGCGTTAGGCGATTTGGTTGACCCCGAGTCGCTTGGCCTATGGTTCCAGACTCCCAACGATTCTTTCGATGGACTGAAACCGGTCGAGGTCATCGAGCGTGGCGAAATCGATCGACTCTGGGACATGGTGTTCGAGTTGCAAACAGGTATGCCGGGATAATGAAAAGATTGCAATGAACTCTGACTCCAAAGAATCTGCTTTCGGGCAGGACAGCAACGACCAAATGATCGCCGGCGGTGGGAAGTTGGGCGAAACTCGTGAGCCGCAAGGGGCTAGCCGCGAGTTTTGGTTGGGCTAGCGACTTGCCGCTCATGCATGTCCTTCTGGATCAGCCCACTGAGTTTCCCGCATGAATATCACCTCGCCACAACAGATTGATACATGGCTGTCGTCCCCGGTCAGAACACCAAAGGCTGGAGTTCAAAGAGGCCAAGGATCAGTTCAACAACAAAAAGCTGTATCGTTGTTGCGTCGCGATCGCCAACGAAGGCGACTCCGCCCTCCCATCTGGGGTGGATGGCTTATAAGAAAAGACGATTGACGACAGCCATGCAATCGATAATACTCGGGCCGTTCGAGGTGACGGGAGTGTTGTAGCACTGCCCGTGAACAGGGAACTCCGGTGAAATTCCGGGACGGTCCGGCCGCTGTATGTCACTGGCAACCTCAATCGGGTTGCGTCGATTGCTTCTTCTTTTTAGCCATTGCTCGGTTTGCGAGTGAGAAGGCGTGGAGCTATCGAAACGGTGGTGAGTCAGAAGACCTACCTCGATCTAGACGATTCTGTGCCTTCTCGGATTGAGGCGGTTGTCGCGATCGAATGTCATCCCATTCGATCGGAATGATTTTCTTGCAGTGACCAATTTGGCGTACAGCCCATCCTCGTCTCTCATCCGCTGCGCTATCGAGCGCGATGGCAAGAGTGCGGTTGTGGCCAACGACGCCCAAATCTCTTATGCCCCATTCCATCAAACACGAGTTTTCGTACGCAGTTGCCCCAACCAGCCTCGCCAAAAATTCAAAACGCGGTTTCACGCTCGTTGAACTTTTGGTTGTGATCAGCATCATCGGGGTCCTCGTCGGCCTGTTATTGCCTGCCGTCCAAGCAGCTCGCGAAGCTGCACGACGGATGTCATGCAGCAACAATCTAAAACAGATCGGCCTCTCGCTTCACAACTATGAATCGGCGTTCCGAGTCTTCCCGTCCCAGTCGTCATCGCCGGGGCCGGGTGCAGAGTGGACGACGCAGCGGGGCAGCTGGTTCACGTCGATCCTTCCGTTCATCGAACAAGATGGACTCTTCAGTTCCTTCGACAGTGACTATCACTGGCACGCTCCGGAGAATCTCGAAGCGGTGTCGACGGAAGTCCCAATGCTTCGCTGCCCCTCGGCTCCCGATCGGACGGGGTTTGAGTGGACGGTGCTTGTCGATTACCCCAACGGTTCGTCGACCTATTCGCTTACCGCGAGAGACACCTATTACGGTGCCACCACCGACTACGCCAACGTCGGCGGTGTCGGATCGCAGCTGAGTGCAACGCTTCCACCACAGCAGCAACTCTCCGACCCAAGCAACTGCGGCGTGCTCAAATCAACCGCCGTACGCTTGGCTGAAATCATTGACGGCTTGTCCAACACCGTCTTGCTGGTGGAGTGTGCCGGGCGGCCTGTGCTGTACCAAAAGGGACGTGCGGTACCCGACGGTGTCACTCCCAAAACATGGAGCGGAAGCTCCAGCGTGACGCGGCCCCTGCCGACCGGTGGCGTCTGGGCCAGCCACAACAAAGGGTTCCTAGTGTACGGATCCCAACCCGATGGCAACACCGCGATTCGTCCCGGTCTGTGTAGCGTGAATTGCAGCAACGACAACGAGGTCTATGCGTTCCATCCCGGCGGAGCCAATGTTTTAATGTCCGATGGGGCGGTGCGGTTTATAAGCGAATCGCTCCCGATCGAGCAGCTTGTCGCGTTGGTCAGCCGCAATGGGCGGGAGGTCGTTTCGATTGACTGATCCGCCGCAAGCCAAAGTGTTGATGGTCGTGGGAACCAGTTCGTCGGCGGGCAAGAGCCTGTTGACGGCTGCGATCTGCCGTTGCTTCGCTCGACGCGGTTTGCGCGTCGCACCGTTCAAATCGCAGAACATGTCCAACAACGCAGCGGTCTGCAGCGGCGGAGGCGAAATCGGCAGGTCGCAAGCGTTGCAGGCGATTGCCGCGGGCGTGGCACCCAGCTTGGACATGAACCCGGTTTTATTGAAACCCGAAGGGCAGACCCGTTCGCAAGTTGTGGTCAATGGCCAGCCGACGCAAACGCGTGAGGCGACCGATTACTTTCAACGCCGCGAACAATTGTGGCCCATCGTCACATCGGCTCTCGACCGACTGCGGGCCAACAACGATGTTGTCGTGATCGAAGGGGCTGGCAGTCCGGTAGAGTTGAATTTGGCGGGCGTCGAACTGGTCAACATGTCGGTTGCCCGCTACTGCCAGGCTCCCGTCTTGCTGGTTGGCGACATCGAACGCGGCGGAGTGTTCGCGCAATTGCTCGGCACGCTATGGCTTCTGTCTCCCGAGGATCGCGCACTGGTCCGTGGGCTGATCGTCAACAAGTTTCGGGGCGACCTTTCGCTCTTTGATTCGGGAGTGGAGATCCTGGAACAGCGCGGGAAAGTTCCCGTGCTTGGCGTTCTCCCCTGGATCGGATCGCTGCACTTGCCCGAAGAAGATGCGGTGGCGCTGGACTGTCTGGCCCAGCCCAGCGATCCTCCAACCGAGACTGACGACGGGCGACGTGTCGACGTCGCGGTCATCCGCTTGCCTCACATCGCCAACTTCGACGACTTCGATCCGTTGGAAACGGAACCCAACGTTCGGCTGCGCTACGTTCGCTCGTGCAGCGAACTGGGGGATCCCGATGTGGTGATTCTGCCCGGCACGAAGAACACCTTTGGCGATCTGAAATGGTTGCGCGACGTCGGGCTAGCCGATCGAGTGAAGCAATTGCCGGAAAAGGAAACGCACATCATCGGCATCTGTGGTGGCTATCAGATGCTGGGCCGACAGATCAACAATCCGCAAGGTCTGGAAGGCGGAGCGCATCGCGTCGAAGGCCTGGGACTGCTGGATGCCGAGACCACTTTCGGAGCGGCCAAACAGACTCGCCAGGTTCGGTTTGAAGTCCTCGACGAATCGGTCGTCCAAGGGATGCAAGGACAGACAGTTGTCGGCTACGAAATTCACCACGGCCAAACAGCAACTCAATCCGCTTGGTTGAAAAAGACCGATGCCCAAGAACCTTCGGAAGCAGCGGGCGTGGTCGACGGTGCCAGCGCCGCCGGGGGCCGGATCTGGGGATGTTATCTGCACGGTCTGTTCCACAACGATCCGTGGCGCAGCGCATTGTTGCGGAAACTAGGAATCTCGCCCGGCCCCGCTCAAGCCCTCTCATCGCACGACCAACTGCAACACTCTCTCGATCGGCTCGCCAATGCCTTTGAGGCACACGTCGACTTTGATCGATTGATGGACATTGTGTTCGAATCCTCCCCTCCACAAGAGCCCCAACATGACGGATGAAACCAACGAAGAACATCGCAAGCGGATGGTTCGGATCAACGAGATCAAAGATCGGCAACTAGCCAGCGCCACCAAGGAAAAGGGGCTGGTGATCGTTCACACCGGTGCGGGCAAAGGCAAGTCGACGGCAGCGTTTGGGATGGCGATTCGCGCCCTCGGCCAAGGCATGAAGGTCGGGATCGTGCAGTTCATCAAGGGCGCGATCCCAACGGGGGAAGCCGAATTCATCAAACAGATCTCCGCCACCGGCATGCCGATCGAAATGCACACGATGGGCGAAGGCTTCACTTGGAAGACTCAAGACCGCGAGCGCGATATCGCAACCGCGATGAAAGGCTGGGATCAGGCGGTCCAACTGATGCGCGACCCGTCGTTCGACCTGATCGTGTTGGACGAATTAAACATCGCAACCAAATACGATTACGTCCCCGCGTCGGTGGTCGTCGACGAATTGTTGGCGAAGCGGCCGATGTTGCACGTTGTGGTGACCGGCCGCAACGCCAGTCCGGAACTGATCGAGATCGCCGATTTGGTATCGGAGATGAAGGTCATCAAACATCCGTATGCCCACGGCATCCAACCGCAACGTGGAGTCGAGTTTTAATGTCGCAGGCTGTCGAGCAAGATCAATCTTCCGGGCCGGCCGGCTCGGTGACGCTGGTTCTCGGAGGCGTGCGGAGCGGCAAGAGTCGGTTTGCGCAAGACCTCGCCGCGCAAATCGGCGGCGCCGACGTGCTGTTTGTTGCCACCGCACAGGCTTCGTTTCAAGACCAGCCGGCCGACGAAGAGATGACGCGCCGTATCGATCATCATCGGCGGTCGCGTCCGTCGGCGTGGTCAACGCTCGAGCAACCACGGGACGTGGGACAAGCGATCTTGCAGACATCGCATCTGGCAAGCGTCGTGCTTGTCGATTGCTTGACCCTGTTGGTCAGCAACGTCATCTGCGACGGCGACCACTCAAAAAGTGGGCTCCACGATTTGGAAGCTCGCGTGATTGCGGAGGTCGATGCATTGATCCAGGTCGCTGCGAAACGACCGACACATTTGATCATCGTCTCGGGCGAAGTCGGTTGTGGAATCGTCCCCGAACATCCACTGGGACGCACGTTTCGCGATCTGCTCGGCTTGGCGAACCAACGCCTCGCCGCCTCCGGCGCGACAACCTACTGGATGGTCGCCGGACTGGCGATCAACGCGACAGCGATTGCAGCGTCCCCCGAACACGCGGCTCAACAGATCAAGCATCTCGCCAACGGAGCAGCCCAATGAACCACGCTCATCGTACGCTCCGATTTTGGTTGCTGCCTCTCCTAACGCTGCTCGCATTTGCCGCGGGCTGTCGCCAGGAAACGTCCAACACACACGAGACCTCGCCGTCGGCGAGCTTCCAAACGATTACCGATCGCCTGGATCGCGAAGTTCCCGTACAGCAACCCGCACAGCGAATCATTAGCCTCTCACCGGCGACCACGGAACTGTTGTTCGCTCTCGGACTCGGCGACTCGGTTGTCGGCGCAACCAAACATTGCAACTTCCCCCCCGCAGCACTCGAAATCCCACGCGTCGGCGGCGGCACGCTGGAGAGCATCAGCGCCGAAGTCATCGTCGCGGCTCAGCCGGACCTCGTACTTTGCAAATGGGACTATCATCAACCGTTGATCGAATCACTGGATCGGTTGCAGGTCCGATCGATGGCGATTGGTGCCAAGAATCTGCAGGAGTTGTTCGAAGAGGCGAGGTGGATCGGAAAGTTGACCGACCGCACCGCGGAGGCCGAAGCGTTGGTCAGCAGGATGCAAAACCAACAACAGCATCTGTTGAACGTCGTCTCGCGCGTCAAACACGATCCTCCGATCCGCGTCTTCTACGAAGTTTGGGACGATCCATTGATGACCGCGGGACCGGATTCCTTTATCGACGAATTGCTGACGATGGCCGGGCTGCAAAACATCGTTTCCGACACGGCGGTTCGGTACCCAAGGATCAGTTCCGAAACGGTACTGCAAGGCGATCCCCAGTTGATCCTGGCACCAACAACCCATTTTGAGACCGTCGACCTCGCGGAGATTCGCTCCCGACCGGGCTGGGATTTGATCACCGCCGTGACCAACCAGAGAATCTACTTGATCTCGGGCGACGAAATCTCTCGCTGTGGTCCGCGAGTTCTCGATGCGTTGGCAGAGATCATCGTGGCGGCATACCCCGAAACACGCGAGGACCTGCAGTTGGATGCAACCGACCAAACGAAGGTAGCACCCTAGATGTCAGCTCGCTGGAACATCCTGTTTGCGTCGATCGTGATGCTAGTTGTGGCGGTTTGCGTCTGCCTCGTGGGAGCCACCTCGATCTCGCCAAGCGAACTGTTTGCTGCGGCGACCGGTGGAGCTAGCTTAAGCGAATCGGACCGCGCGATCTTGTTCCAACTGCGTCTGCCGCGAATCGTGGCTGCCGCATTTGTTGGCGGATCGCTTGCCGCAGCCGGTGTCGGATTTCAGGGACTGTTCCGCAACCCATTGGCCGAACCGTATGTGATCGGCGCATCGAGCGGGGCAGGGCTGGGGGTGGCGATCGTTGTGATCTGCGGCCTGCGGGCGTCGGTCTGGTCGATCGGGGCGGTCGCCTCGCTGGCGATGCTCGGTTCGGTCGGCGTCGTGATGTTGGTGTTGTTGGTCGGCGCGATGATGCGATCGACATCGACGACCTCGCTGTTGCTGGCGGGAGTTGTGATCAGCAGCATGGTCAATGCGATCGTCTCGGCGCTGATGTTTTTGTTCGACCAGAAAGCGGTGGTGATCCTGTCGTGGTTGATGGGATCGCTTGCCAGCAGCCACTGGGGAACGGCGATCTTGGCGGGCACTTTGGGTGGCGCAGGGATGATCGGAATCGGTTTACTGTCGAGGCCTTTGGACGCATTCGCCTTGGGCGACACCGCATCGCAATCACTCGGATTGGACTTGTCCCGATTCCGCTGGTTGATCATCGGCGCCGCCAGCTTGGCGACCGCCGGCGCCGTGGCTGCCTCCGGAGTGATCGGGTTTGTCGGCCTGATCGCACCCCACATGGCGCGGCTATTCGTCGGACCTCGACATGCTGTGTTGATTCCGATGAGCGTTTGCATCGGGGCGACGTTGATGCTGCTGGCGGATGCCGTGGCTCGTACGGTGATCGCTCCGGCGGAACTGCCAGTCGGCATCGTCACCGCACTCCTAGGGTGTCCTGTCTTCCTGTGGTTATTACTCAGCCGCCGAACGGGAGCATCCGCATGACGACTCTGTCAGCCCGATCGATCCGCTTTGGGTTCCATCGCGACAACGACGTGATTCGCGACTTGTCGCTGGATCTTGCCGATGGCGATGTGCTGGCGTTGTTGGGCGGCAACGGCGCTGGCAAGACGACGCTGTTGCGTCTGCTGGCTGGGCAATTGGTGCCTCAGCAAGGCGAGATCCTGCTGGATGAAATGCCGATGCAAGCGTGGTCGCGGCGCGAGATTGCCCAACGCGTGGCGTTGATGCCACAGTCGGAGCGGTGCGAAGCCGGGCTTACCGTTCGCGAGATGGTTCGGCTGGGCCGAGCTGCTCATCGCGGTTGGTTGATGCCGTTGACCGAGGAGGACGAACAAGCGGTCGACGAAGCACTGCGGGTCACCGACATGCATCAGCTTCATCATCGGCAGGTCACGACGTTGTCGGGAGGCCAGTTGCAACGAGCGATCTTGGCGCGGTCGCTCGCCCAACACGCTTCGGTCTTGCTGTTGGACGAACCGACCAGCGGGCTCGATCTAAAACATCAATACGACTGCTTGAACCAAGTTCGCCAGCTGGCGAAAGAGCGGAACCTGATCGCCGTCGTCTCGATGCACGACTTAAATCAAGCGGCGATGTTTGCCGATCGAGTTGCATTGTTGGCCGACGGGCAAGTCTTGGCGATGGGGGATTGCGAGTCGGTCTTTACCGAGGACTTGATCTACCAAACCTATGGCATCCGTGTGACCGTTGCGAAGCACCCGATTCACGACACGCCGCTGATCGTCCCTCTGTGCCAGGAAAGGTCACCGGGATGATACCGATGTTTGTAATTCTGATTGCTGTTTTGCTGGACGTTCGTTGGGGCGAACCGCCCAACCGCTTCCACCCTGTGGTTTGGATGGGATCGCTGATCGCATGGGCGAAAAAGAGATGCCCCGGCGACAGCACTGATCGTCACGGCAACAAGCTCCGTTTTTTGTGGGGCATCGCAATCGTTGTCGTCGGTTCCTGTCTGGTTGGACTGGTCGGTTGGATCATCCAGGTCGGAAGCTCGCGAATGATCGCGGGGGAATTTTTCCAAAAACCGTTCGCCTGGGTGATCGTCGTGTTGGTGCAAGCGTTGGTGCTGAAATCGTGCTTCGGCATTTCGGCACTCTATCGTGCTGGACAATCGGTCTTCGAGGCACTCAGCCAAGAGGACATTCCGCGGGCGAGAACGCAGCTCGCCTATCACTTGGTCAGCCGCGACGTCGAACATTTATCCGCGTCGCAGATATCGGCCGCCGCGATCGAATCGGTCGCAGAGAATACATCCGATTCGATTGTCGCCCCGCTCTTCTTTTATGTTACCGCTGGTTTGCCAGGCGTTTTGATCTATCGCTTTGCCAACACCTGCGATGCGATGTTGGGTTATCGCACAACGGAATTGGAGTGGCTCGGAAAACCAGCTGCTCGCTTCGACGATCTCCTGAACTTGATCCCCGCACGCATCACCGCGGTTCTGATGATCGTTGCGAACAATCCATTTCGCCGCGAAGCGTCGTCGGCATTAAAAACGTGGCTCCGCGATGCCCGCGCGACAGCCAGCCCCAACGCAGGGCATCCGATGAGCGTCGCTGCGGGACTGCTGCAGGTCTGCCTCGAGAAGCGAAACCATTATCGGCTGGGTTGGGAATTCCCGCCGCCAACTCGTGCTGACATCTCCCAGATGCTGGTCTTGTTCCGGCGCACGGTTTGGCTTGCCGTGATTCTCGCATCCGCATCCTGTCAGATCGCAATGTTCCTTCCATCCAGGAGCACTACATGAAAGCGTCCCCAGCATCGACTGGCGAAGAGCACCACGGTGGCATCGATTCGAACGAACTCAAAGCACGCCAGATCGATCCGCGAAATGTGCTCGACCTCAGCAGCAACCTGTTGTTTGTCGACCATCCGCAACGCGTCAAAAATGCGATCCAGACATCCCAATTCTCGCACTACCCCGATCGCGATTGTGGTCCGTTGTTGGATGCGCTGGCAGCGCGACACCAGATCCCTACCGATCGCATCTTGGCGGGGAACGGTTGCTGCGAACTGATTCACTTGGTCGCCAGCACGCTGTTGAATTCCAGCGACCGCGCGATGATGGTCGGCCCCACTTTTTCAGAATACGCGCGGGCATCGCGGCTCGCTGGTGCGGTTACTTATGAAGTGCGTTCGAAAGCGTCCGAAGCGTTTGCAGTTCCCACCGAAGCGATCCAGAACGATCTGGAAAGTCAGTCGCCGCGTCTTGTCTGGATTTGCAATCCCAACAATCCGACGGGACAAGCGGTCGACGCATCGGTGATCCAAGATTGGGTGGAGTCCTGTCCGCAAACGACCTTTGTTGTCGACGAATCCTACATCGACTTCTCCGTGTCGACGCAGAGTCTTGTCGGAAACGAAGCCGCAAATTTGATAGTCCTACGTTCGATGACCAAGTCGCACGCGTTGGCTGGTCTGCGATTGGGATACCTGGTCGCATCGGAGCCGCAGATCCAAGCGTTGACCGCGCGACGCATCCCTTGGTCGGTCAACGAACTGGCGCAAGCCGCCGGCGTCGCCGCGCTCATGTCGCAGCCCCATTACGATGCCGCGATGCAGCGTCTACAAACCGAACAAACGCGTTTGATCGGTGAACTTCGACAACGCGGCTACGATCCAATTTCCAGCGAGACCGGTTTCTTCATGCTGCCGATAGGAGATGCCACGGCTTTTCGCGATCGGTTGTTATCAAGCAGAGTCCTGGTGCGTGATTGCACTTCGTTTGGCCTTCCCGAGCATGTCCGGATCGCGATCGGTGACGCTTCGGCAACCGACCGTTTGCTCGCCGCGATCGATGGTCGACCGCTAGCTGCCACGACGCCAAGCGATGCGGTTGAGTCCGGCAGTGCGCCGACTTGGGGAGACGATTTTCGTTCCCAGCTGCACCAACTGTTTCGTCTGCGACGCGATGTTCGACGCTTCCGTACCGACCCCATCGCCCAACAGCTGATGGCTCAATGGATCGAGGCGGCCTGCATGGCACCGTCGGTTGGGCTGTCGCAACCGTGGCGATTCATGTCGGTCGATCAACCATCGCTTCGCGAGCGGGTCTTGGCGGAATTTGAATTGCAGAACGAATCGGCAGCAAGCGGATACGAGGATGCCGAACGCCAGCAGTATCAAAAACTAAAGCTTGCCGGCCTTCGCGAAGCCCCCGAACAGCTCGCTATTTTTGTTGTCCCCGAACCGTCGCAAGGGCGTGGGCTGGGGCGGCAAACGATGCCCGAAACGGTTGTCTATTCCGTCGTCGCGGCAATCCAAAACCTCTGGCTGGCAGCCCGCTGCGACGGCGTAGGCGTCGGCTGGGTTTCCATCCTCCGACCGGAACGAATCAGTAAGATCCTGGCGGTCCCCGATCACTGGCAACTGATCGCCTATTTGTGCTTAGGGTACCCGAGCGGTCCCGCCCAAGAGATTCCCACGCTTGAGCTTGCCGGATGGGAAGAACGCATGCAGACAAACCAATTGTGGACTCATTCATGACATCGATCGAAAATTTGTTGTTCGACATGGCACAACTGTTCTGGTGGCCGGTGCTGCTGCTGGTCCTGTTCGCGTTTGCCTACGCCCTGTTCAAACTCGGCGGCTTCCTGATCGAAGCGTTCCTGCGACTGCGGCTGCCGCAGCGGCATTGGGTCGTGCCGACCGATGCAACCGGTTCGCTCGAATCGATGGAACTTCTCGTCCTTCGCGAGCTGGAAGGGTTGCGACTGTGCAGCCGGATCGCACCGATGCTGGGACTTGTCGCGACGATGATCCCTCTTGGGCCTGCGCTTGCCGCCGTGTCGTCGGGGCAGTCGCAAATCACCGCCAACAGCATGGGGGGCGCGTTTGCAGCAGTGATCATCGCGCTGGTCGCGGCGTCGATCACGTTTGCGATCTACACGGTCCGGCGGCGATGGTTGATGCAGGAATTAACGCATTGGATGGAATCTCAAACCAGCGATCTGGAATCGACATGAACCGACGCCGTCTACAAATCCTCAGCAGCGACGACAGCGATCCGATGCTCTCGTCGATCAACTTGGTCGATGTCTTTTTGGTCGCGTTGGCGATTCTGATGATCGCGCTGATGAACCATCCGTTAGCCGAATTGGCGAGCGGCGATTTCACCCTCATCCGCGATGAAGGGAAACCGACGATGGAGATCATCGTCAAACAAGGCGAACAGCTGACACGCTTTCAATCGACGGGACTGTCATCCGAAGGAAACGGCACCGAAGCCGGCACCGCCTATCGCATGAAGGACGGATCGATGGTCTACGTCCCCCGATCAACACCCTCGGACAACGAAACCACATCGAAATGATAACCTCGTCAGTACACGATTTCATTCGACACTTCGCACTCAAAGGCTCTCGGTTGTCACGCTACGATTCACAAACAGAACGGTGCTCCTTGGTTTTACGAAACGCTCGACGCCCCTGGTTGTCCAACTGTTCAATCGTCGTCATCGCGTTGGCGACGGTCCTTTGCATGGCATCCAACCGGCAAGCGATCGCCGCCGAAGACGACAAGTCGGTGCTGGTCCTGCATTCCTATTTGATCTCACCGGCGCAGATCGCAACGCTGCAATCGGCGGCGAAAGAGGCCCCCGTCGATTTGCGTTTTTTGGCAGCGGACTCAGCTGACACCGATACGCTGCGAGCGGAAATCGAACGGGCCGACTTGATCCTGCTGGATGTTGCTCATGAGAGTGTGCTGACGCCGATCGTTTCCAAATCGGCGGAGGACATCGAGAAGTCCGATCTGCCCTATATCCTGGTGCCGGGACTGGATCGCGTGCGTCGCGGGCAGCTGATGCAGGCGGCCTCTTTGAAAAGCCAACACAAGGTTTCCGACGAGACCGCCGCGCGGATTCGGCAGTACTACCGATACGGAGGCGACGGCAACACGCTTCTTCTAATGGCGGCATTGGCGACCGATCTCAGCAACCCCCCCGCCGCCGATCTGCCCGCCGCCATCGCGTTTCCCGAACAGGGATTTTATCACCCCGACTGGACCGAGATCGAAACCAGTCGCGAAGTCATCCAGTCGAAGCTGGCCGGCGATGCCAAGCCGATCGTCGCCATCGCGATCAATTCGGCCACCCTTTCCTCGGGCGATACCGATTGGTTGGATGCGATCCTATTGGCTCTGAAGCAGCGCGACATCAATGGCTATGCATTTTACGGGCCGCGACAGAACAGCCAACTGTTTACCGAGATGACTTGCCGCGATAAGGATGGAGAAGCGAAGCCTTTCGCCGACCTGATCATCAATGCGGCGTTGATCTTCCGTCCCGCCGAACGCAAGGCCGAAATCGACCAAATCGGCGTGCCGGTGATGCAGACGTTGCCTTCACTGAATCGCGATGCAGAGCAATGGCGAGCCAGCGACGATGGGCTGGCGATGGCCAATATCTCCTATTATTACGCGTCGAGCGAGTTGGCGGGCATGATTGCCCCAATGCTGATTTCGGCTCGCAACGCCGACACGCGTTTGCTCCAACCGATCAATCAACAGATCGCGGCCCTGGCCGATCGCGCTGCGGCGATCTGCCGACTGCAACAAAGTCAGCGGGGCGAGCGGCGGATCGCGATGATGGTTTACAACTATCCGCAAGGCGAAAACAACTTCGGCGCCTCGTTCCTCAATGTTCCCAAGAGTCTGGTGAACGTGATCGCCGCGATGAAACAGGCGGGATATACGACCGAGACAATCGATGAATCAAGCCTCACGTCGGCGGTCCAAACGTCGCTGCGAGCACTCTACGATTCAGACGCCTTGATTTCGCAGCACGCCGCCGGCAAGGCTGGCTTCCTGCCGCTGGCCGAATACCAAACCTGGTTCGACGGATTGCCGGCCCCGACGCGGCACCGCATCGAGAACCACTGGGGCGATCCACGCTCTGCGGCCGTTCGCACCGAATCGGGCGATAGCGGGTTTGTGATCCCCGGCGTCCAACTGGGTAACATCCACGTGATCCCACAACCGCTCCGCCATGAAGTGACTGCGGCGACGGAGGCCGAACTGCGGAAGCAGCGGATCAATCACAACTCGACGGTCCCGCTGAGCCACAAATATCTGGCGACTTATCTGTACTTGCGACAACAGTGGAGGGCCGACGCGGTCGTCCATTTTGGCACGCATGGAACACTCGAATGGGCTCCCGGCAAACAACGAGCACTGTCGGTCGACGACGATCCGCTGCTTGCACTCGGCTCGCTGCCAAACGTCTATCCCTACATCATGGACAACCTGGGGGAAGCGACAACGGCGAAGCGACGCTCCGGTGCGGTGATGATCAGCCACATGACACCGATGTTTTCGCCAGCCGGATTCCGACCGGGGCTGCACGAGATGCACGACCTAATGCACGACTGGGAAACCATTGCCGACGGGCCGGTTCGCAAGCAGATGGAGAAACAGCTTGTCGATTGGTTCGCCGAGCAGAAGCTCGATCGCGACCTCGGCTGGTCGACCGATCGGATCGCCGACCACTTCGAAGAATTCATGGAAGTGCTGCATCCCTACCTGGACGACATCGCGCAGACGGCACAGCCGCAAGGGCTGGCGGTACTGGGGCAGGTGCCCGATCGAGAGCGCCGGTTTGGCATGGTGATGCAAATGTTAAGGAAGCGGTTGATCGATGCGTTGGGTGAAGATATCGACGAGGTCTTCTTGCTCGATGCGGCCAAGGTCGGCAATTCGCGCCCGGCGCGTTGGTTGCGGATGGCGTTGCAGGATGCGGATGCGGCGAGCCGGTTGGACCTGCGAATGATCGACAACCTCGATTCCAGCAAGCAGACCTCGGTCCCGAACCGCGCTGCGGAGAAAACGTTGGACGCAGACGTACTTCTCGAACTCGCCCTCGAAGCGCAGCGACTCGATGCGTTGTTGGCAACCAACAACGAAATCCCCGCCCTGATCACCGCACTCGACGGCCAACATGTTCCGTCGAGCTATGGAGGCGATCCGGTGCGGAATCCCGACAGCCTGCCGACCGGCAAAAATCTATACGGTTTCGATCCCTCTCGCGTCCCTACGCGGCAGGCTTGGGAAATCGGTGTCGGCGTCTTGGACGACTGGATCGCCGACTATCGCCTGCGACACGAGAATGCCTACCCGCAACAGATCGCATTTACAATGTGGGCTGGTGAAACGATGCGGCACCACGGCGTGATGGAATCGCAAATTTTTCATGCGTTGGGAGTGCGTCCACGGTGGGACGACACCGGACGAATGAAGGGGATCGAATTGGTAAGCGATTCAGATTTTGGGAGGCCGCGAATCGATGTATTGATGACTGTCACCGGATCGTACCGCGATCAGTTCCCTCACTTGATGAAGTGGATCGACGAAGCTGTCGTGTTGGTGGCAAATCATGAGTCGCCGAAAACCGAATCTGACGGCGACGAATCGGCGACGAACTTCGTTGCCAACCATGCCCGCTGGCTTCGAGAACAATTGATCGCCGAAGGCGTCTCCGACGAGGAAGCGAACCGCCAGTCGACCGCCCGCGTCTTCTCCAACGAATCGGGAAACTACGGCACCGGACTAAACGACGCCGCCTATGCGAGCGACCTCTGGGAATATCAGCAAGCCAACGGTGGCGACGCGGAAATGGCGCGGCTGTTCGTAGATCGCATGGGATACGCCTACGGCGATGGGCTCGATGGCGTCGCGGCGTCGGAGCTGTTTGCCAAGCAGCTAGCTGGCGTAGATGCCGCCTTTCTCTCGCGATCTTCCCACACCTACGGCGTCTTAACCAGCGATGACCCATTTGCCTATCTCGGCGGATTCGCTCTGGCCGCACGCGCTGCCGGCGGAGAATCACCCGAGCTTTACGTACAAAATTTGCGAGATGAATCCGAAATCATCCTCGATTCCGCCGCCAGCGCGATCGCCAAGGAGATGCAGACGCGGTATCTGCACCCGCAGTGGATCGAAGCTCAACAGGCCGAGGGTTACAGCGGCACACTGCAAGTCCTCAAAGCGACACAATTCCTCTGGGGCTGGCAAGTCACATCGCCCGAATCGGTAAGAGAAGACCAATGGCAAGCGATGCTCGATACCTATGTGAACGATCAATATGAACTCGGAACGCGGCAGTGGCTTGAAGAACACAACCATCACGCATTGGCTCAGGTCTTAGAGCGGATGGTCGATGCCGTTCGGTTGAACTATTGGCAACCCGACTCGGAAACCCAACAGGCACTCTTTGCAGCCTACGACCAAGCGGCACGAGCCAGCGGATTGATCGAAAGCAATCGCCAGGTGCAGCAGTTCGTATCACAACAGTTTTCGCCGACGCAGCAGGCCGCCGACACCGCGGCTCCTCCGTCGCAAAACGACGCGCCCTCTGCAACGCCCGAACCGACAGTGGACGCCGCAGCAGCGGCTCCCGAAGTCGAACCGCCCGCAGCGACGAAGTTCGTTCAGGGACAGGAACTGCGACCGGAGCCCGCGGCCTCTGAAGCCTCTCAAGAAACCAATCGGAACGTCGCCATGGTGGTTGGCATCGCGTTGCTGTTGATGATCCTCGGCGCATTTTTGCAACTGCGTCGTCTCGTAAAAACTAATGGGAATCGGACATGACGAACAACCATCCACACATCGACAGCGACGCCATCCGATCGCGGCTTGCCGAACTGTGCAAGCCGCCCGAGAGCTTGGGGATGATCGAATTCGCGGCAACGCGGCTCTGCGAAACCCAACAAACGCTGCAACCTCAAACGCGTCCACGGCAGGTGACGGTCTTTGCCGCCGACCATGGGGTGACCTGCGAAGGCGTCACAGCTTGGCCCAGCGAAGTGACCGGCGCCGTGGTCAAGGTGATGCAATCCCATCGCACGGCCAGCGGAGTTTTCGCGCGGTCGTTGGATGCGAGCTACGAAGTCGTCGACGTCGGTCTGTTGCAAGCGATCGCCCCCAGCGACGAGGACGACGTTTCCACCACATGCCTGCGGGATAACGCCGGTCGACGCGGGACGGGAAATCTAATGCGTGAGCCGGCGATGGGCGATGCAGATTTCGACCACGCTTGGGCCGTGGGCGTCGAACGAGCCGAAGCGGCGATCGCCGAGAACTGCCAGGTTCTGATCGGCGGCGAGATGGGGATTGGAAACACGACGTCGGCAACCTGTTTGATCGGCCTGCTGTGCGAGTCGCAGATCGATTCAAGCGTTGCTGAAATCGTCGGCCGCGGTGCGGGACTCGACGATCGACAGCTCTCTCAAAAACAGCAGGTCGTCATCGCGGCGATCGAGCGGGTACGGCGAATGGGAACGCCCGACGCAAAACAAATCGGATGCGAAGTTGGCGGATTGGAGATCGTCGCGTTGGCGGGCTTTTACGCTCGAGCCGCCCAAGCTGGCCGGACTCTATTGATCGATGGCATGATCGCGACCTCGGCGGCGGTGCTGGCCGATGCGATCCATCCCGGAACGCGATGTCAAATGATCGCCGGTCATCGGTCGACCGAGCCTGCGCACGCCGCGGCGCTCGCCAAGTTGCAATTGACGCCGATCCTCGATTTGCAAATGCGGCTCGGAGAGGCGACCGGCGCGATCGCCGCATTGCCGATCCTGGATCTTGCCGCGGCAATGCTATGCGAGATGGCCACCCTCGGCGAGCTGGACCTGTGATGTCAGAACCAACGCAATCCAGCGATCGGCAAGCCTGTTCGCTGTGGGAATGCTTTGTGATCGCGGTTCAGTTCCTGACCCGCGTTTCGATTTTTCGTCAGCGACAGCTTTCGAGCGACCAATACCGGCTGGCCCTTCGCCGATCGGTCCTCTTCTTTCCTATCGTCGGCGGATTCGTCGGGCTCTTCACGGCAGTGACCTTTGCGACTCTCCTGCTGGCCGGAGTCCCCGCGTTGGTTTCCGCGTTGGTCGCGGTTGGTTTCGAAGCATTGCTGACCGGCGCGTTCCACGAAGATGCGTTTGCCGATACGTGTGACGCGTTGGGTGGTGGATGGACGCGAGACCAAGTCCTGGAAATCATGAAGGACAGCCGGCTGGGGACCTATGGAACCATCGCATTGGTTGCCGGCGTGGGAGCCCGCGCCGCGGCGATCGCTGCGATGGGAGAAACGGACATCCGTTGGTCGATCGTTGCCATCGTCGCCGCGGCAGCGATCGGACGGATCGCGATCGTTGTGATGATGGCCACGACGTCGCCCATCGACGATCGCGCTTCGCAAGCCCGAGATGTCGCCGGTTCGCAGACTCTCAAGACAGTCATCGCAGCCACCCTGGCGAGCCTTCCTTTCTGGAGTGCCTGGTTGATGTTGTCCCCTTCGTGCGCCGCAGCTTCGATGTTGGTATCGGCGATAACCCTGATTTTGTTTCGTCGCAAGATCATGCGGCGGATCGGCGGCACCACAGGCGACTTATTGGGGGCCAGCGGATTCCTGATTCAACTTGTTGTCACGATCGGATCTGCAGCAAGATGACAGTCCCACAAGAAACGATCGTTCAAGAAGTCATCATGGTGCGTCATGGCGCCGTCGATCCGCAGTGGAAAGGGATCTGTTACGGTGCGATGGATGTTTCGCTGAGCGAACAGGGATACAGCGACTCTCGGCAGGCAGCTCGACAGCTGAGCGAACGCTTTCACCCGTCGGTCATCTTCCACAGCGGCCTGTCACGCACCCGATTCTTGGCGGAAGAGATCGCCCAAGCGTACGGCGGCGCAGTTCCCTGCATCGAGGATCATCGCTTGCGAGAGCGCGACTACGGAGATTGGCAGGGGCAAACCTGGGACGCCGCCTACGCGAGCGATCCCGACAACTTCGATGGCCTCATCGAAGATCCCGATCACTATCGACCGCCCGGTGGCGAAACCACTTCCCAGATGCAAGCGCGCGTCGCCCAGTGGTTCAGCGAACAACTGAATCCATCTGGCCACGATCGACCGAAAACTCTGATCGCCGTCTCGCACAGCGGCCCGATCGCAGCGTTGGCAGGTCACCTACACAAGACACCACCGACACAATGGCAGCCGTACACGATCGGTACGCTTGAATCGATCCGGGTGAGACAGATCGCCAGCGGAGAGCAAACACGCTGGCAGATCGACCGACAAACAGCCGGCATGCGTTAGCGTGCCGGCTGTCCAAGCGAACCGGACGCTAGCGCGTGCCGGCTGATACCTCAAATGGAAACCCTGATTTGTCCGCCGCCAACGGCACAGCGTTACGCTGCGCGGCGAAGCGGTTCGGAGACGGGGAATGCCAGCGTCTGCGGCTGGGATTCCACGAACGCCTGGGGCGATTCGATCGACGCCGAGGCAAGCTTTCGCAGATCGCGATCGATCTCTTGGCGACGCTTGCCGGCCAAGATCGAAGCTGCAACCCGGCCTGCTGCCGTGGTCCAGGTTCCGAACCGATGCGGCTGAGTCAAACAAGACAGCATCGCAAAACCGATCGTTGCCGCGGCACCGCTGGCTGGGCCAGCCGATTGCAATTGATATCCCGTGCGGAATCCAACGCTCTCGATCTCGACGGCATCTTCGTACGTCGTGACTCGCGATTCGCCAGCGATCTGAATATCGTAAGCCGCCTTCTTCACCCACCGCGATGCGAAGGCTTCGAAGTCGACTGCGGTGGCGACCGAACTGGCTTTTAAGCACTGCCGGAGCGCCGAAACTCTCCAGAACGATGCAGCCAGAAACAGTCCGCTGATCCGGTCTGCTTCCAAGCGACCAACCGCCGTCGCACCGTGGGCGATCGGACGTCGCAACCGCAGCGCATTGGTGGTCCAACCGGCAGCCAGGATCAGATCGTGATCGTCCATGTCGCAAACCAACGGCGAAGCGCAAGCAACGTCGTGATCGGCAAAGGTTTCGTCGATCGAATCGGTCCAGCCGGAGGTGGCTTGAAAGCCATCTGCCAACACGTGAACGATTGGACTGGTGGCGATTTCGCTGCCCGCCCGCACGAGGTTCAGCAGCGTGCAGTCGTTACCGACAGCAAAACAAACCTCACCGGCCAGTTCAAAGGGGTCTTCATAATTGCCGTCGTGGGCAACGATCACTTCACAATCATCGGGACGATTCTCCAGCACGGAAACCAATGTGGTTTCGAAGTCTTCGGAATGGGATCGCAGCGGAATAATGATCGATAAACGTGGCACGTTTACCTCCTGACACACATCGCTTGAGATAGCGGATGGACCTGAATGGCGGGCCTCAAATGTTGTCGCTCGCACTATGCGGATTTGATCGGAACGCGATGCAAGACAACGCAATCAATCCAATTCAGATGGCAGATAAAATGCACTCTGCCAAGGTCGCCACTTTGCCAATCGGTACAGTTTACCGATTGGCAGTGCAGGAAGAATTGCTAGCAATATGCCAGCTGGCTATGCCAAGAAGGTCCGTAGGACGGGGGCGATCGATGCCGATGCCGGTTGAGCGTCGCGAGTGTTCCAATAAGGGAAATCACCGTAGGCCTTGAGTTCGTAATACAGCAGGATGCAGGCGATAAACAGGGCCAAAGCACTGCAGATCAACATCACCGTATAAACACTTAACGCTTGCTTCTGCTTGACGCTATTTGATGCTTGTGTCGACACGGTCGCCCTCCTTCATGATTCCGCTCTGCAGCTCGGGCAGGATCTCAGCTACGCTTTGATTCGGTTCGGTCTTGCGAACACGCAGCCGTCCCAGATACTTGCCACCGCGCGTGACCTCCAGAAAATGTCCCTCTCGCAAGCCTTCGTCGTAACCGATCGAAACCTGCACCAAACGGCTGGGCTGGCTGACCAACAAGACGACGCCATTACGTTTGGGCGGAGCGTTGTCGATCGGATCCTCGGGGTTGATGTCCGCTGCCGTGATCACTTCTTTGTAACGAGTGTTCTGAGCGATCAATTGACCGTTGCGTTCTTGCATCTCCGAAACGACACCCTTGGTCGCGTTCAGTTCATCGCTGACCCGAGCGGCGGTGTAGAACAATTGATCGCGATCTTCGCGTTCCTTGCGAATCTGCATCCGCAGGTCGGAGTTCTCGGTCGTTAGACGAGTCAATTCTTGAGTCTGCGTGTTGACCTCTTGAGTCAACGCAGTCTTCAAACCTTCTAACGTCTGAACTTCGCTGACCGCATTCTGCAGGTTGCTTTTCAGCTCCGAAGCTTCGGTCTGCAGCGCCGCAAGCGCGGTCCGCCGAGCAGCTCGCTCGTGAGCCAACGCGACTTCGGCACGAGTCAACGACTCCTGCAACTGTTTGATTCCCCGCTCCTTCGCTTCGACCATCTGCTTGAGACCGGTCGATGGATTGATTGCGGCGTCGCGCCAGTTTTTGTGCGTTGCGGTAACCATGATGGCGAGCAACAAGAAGCTCATGCTGAGCACAAAAATCAGCGCTGAAAATATCTTTCCCAGAAAGGTCATGGAAGGTTTCCCTACACGTTACGGAGCGAACCGAGTTTGCCCGTCAGGTCGCACGAGAATTGGACGACAGACAAGGTTAGGACCGGACAAATATTGAAGCACGTTTGAAGTATAGTCAGCGCCAGAAAATGATTCAAACATTAAACCACGAATCCCAAAATGCCTCGCAAGAGGGGGTGTGGTTGCAGCGAATGAGCGAATTACCAGCTGTACAGCGACTCGCCGCCCCCGAATCGTCCCCAAGTTTGCCGGTTGGGGAACTCATGAGTCCACCGGTTTGCGAGCCCGGTTTCGAATTAGGTCGCCGACTTCTGCTCCGACCTGACCCCTTTGATCTGCCTTAAGAAGGCTTCCATCGATGGCATCCGGTCCTGCACGTTGGGGCTGATACATCGCATGATCGCCGTCGCAAGCACAGGATTCAGATCGGGGCGGAACTCCAAAATCGGAGTCGGCGGATGGGTGTCGTGCTGTAGCGCCGCTTTGCCGGTGGTGTCGTTGACCGGCCAAGGAAAATCGAAAGCACACAACGTGTAGATCGAAACGCCAAAGGCGAACACGTCGACGCGTTGATCGGTCTGCCGGCGGCGAACGATTTCCGGTGCCATATAAAGAGGCGTCCCGGTTCGGTTGCCCGGCTGCATGTAGGGGGGCAACGCGGGAACGGTCAAACCGAAATCAATAAGCTTCACCCGCTCCATGTCGGCGGAACAGATGAAGTTGCGAGGGCAGATGTCGCGGTGAATGAACCCCTTCTCGTGGACGTACTTCATCCCCTCGGCCATCTGTCGGATCAACGATAAACGCTTCCCCGCCAAGGTCTCTTCTTTCCGCGTCTGGATGACCTGCAACAGCCCAGGGCCGTCGACATATTCCATCACCAGATAGGGTTGCCCCTGCTTGGTGGTGCCATATTCGTAGGTCTCGACAACGTTGGGGTGCTGCATTTGCACAGCGATCGCCCCTTCGATCGGTTTCTTGAGGCCTTTGAAGCGGGCTTCGAAGGTGGCTACTTTTTCGGCGTCGCACAATTTCAGCCCGACGACGCGGTTGTATTGCCGATCCCGGGCGGTGATGAAGTTACTCATCGTCCCCGAAACGGCCGACCGCATCCGCTCAAAGCGGGCTTCGACGTCCAGGCTGTTGCTCCCCTTGGTCCGCTTGCTCGCCGGAGCCACAGCGGCGTCGGAATCTCCCTCTTCCGTCTTCTTTTTGCCGATCAGCGATTGAATTTTATCCAGCAGTCCCATAAACGTAATCGCAGTCGAGAGAAGGAGTTTTATTTGCCACAGTAGTCGATGACGCGAGCGATCTCCGATTTCAGTCGATCGCGAGCGACGATACGATCGATAAAACCGTGCTCCAACAGGAATTCGCTGGTCTGAAAGCCCTCGGGCAATTCGATGCCGATCGTCGCTTTGATCGTCCGCGGTCCGGCGAAACCGATCAGCGCCTTGGGCTCAGCGAAACAGAGATCTCCCAACGAAGCGAAACTGGCAGCAACCCCACCCATAGTGGGGTTGGTCAGTACGCTGATAAACAGGCCGCCCGATTCGTGATACCGAGCCAACGCCGCGGAGACCTTCGCCATCTGCATCAGCGACAAGATCCCTTCGTGCATCCGAGCCCCGCCGCCGGAGCCACTAATAATGATCAAGGGTAGGTTCTGTTCGGTCGCTCGTTCGATCAACCGCGTCAACCGCTCGCCAACAACCGAGCCCATGCTCCCCATGATAAACGCACTGTCGGTAACTCCAAACGCAACCCGGCGAGCCCGAATCATCCCGGTGCCGGTCAGAGCAGCATCGACCAATCCGGTCCGCTTCTGTTCGGCTAGCAATCGCTCGGCATAACGTTTTCGGTCAGCAAATTCCAAGGGATCGGTGGGCCTCAGCTCTTCGTCCCAAGCCTCAAACGTCCCTTCATCCAAGACCTGTTCGACCCGATCGGCTGCCGAAACGTAAAGATGGTGGTCGCATTTAGGGCAGACATTCAGCCGCCGTTGGACCTCTTTGCGGTAGACGCTCGACAGACATCCGGGGCATTTAATCCACAATCCCTCAGGAATACCGCGTTTTTTGGTATTCGGGGCTTCGCTGTTCGATTCGACGGTCGCCATGCAATTATTCACCCATCAAAGGGTCAGTGAAGTAACTAATTTCGCCTTGTTCGCAATCCAAGTGTATCGGTAATCGCGATTATTCGCTGCGTCGATTTCACCAGCCCGCATTCAGAAGTGGGCCCGGCAACGCTTCGACTCCCGTTAGCCTACGATACCGCTGCACTTTCTTCTAGGCATATAGCGTGCGACCTGCGTGCGTGCGAGCATACGATTATTGTAATCAGCTTTCACTGCGTCGCACGTAAAAGGACGTTTCGGCAGGGCTGATAAATGTTTGAGCTTCGGCAAACTTGCCGCCCCAAACTGCCGTCATCCCCAAGTCGTCAGTTCTCCACGTTCGTCGAAGCGGCTGACCGACCGCTCAATCGCTCTCGCACCCCCTCAAGTGGAACTGGCGTGCATCCCCAACCTATTGAAAGACACACCCGATGGCACGTTGGAAAATCGCCGGTATCAACTTCGAACATTTTCACATGGGCGACAACTTGCGGCTGGCCGCGGCGATTCCCGACGTCGAAATCGTTGGCCTGTGCGATGAACAACCCGATCGCATGCAGCAAGCGATCGAGGAATTGCAACTGCCCAGCGAAAAGGTCTTCAGCGATTGGCAGGCTTGCTTGGACCAGACACAGCCCGACATCGTGCTGTTGTGCCCGGCCGCTGCGGGGCACGGACTGTGGACCGAGCGTGTGATGGCTCATAGAGTTGATGTGCTGATCGAAAAACCGATGGCGGCGTCGCTCGCCGAAGCCGATTCGATGATCGACGCGGCGCAGCGGGCTGATCGAACGCTGGCGATCAATTGGCCGATGGCCTGGTTTCCCACCCATCGCACCGCTCATCGATTGATCCGCGAAGGGACGATCGGCGACGTGATCGAGGTTCATTATTACGACGGCAATCGCGGACCGCTGCACCATGCGGCCGGCAAGCAGCAGCGAACGGCGGAGCAGATTGCCGCCGACAAACCGAACAGCTGGTTCTATCAGAAGGCGGCTGGCGGCGGAGCGTTGTTGGATTACCTGGGCTATGGAGCGACGTTGGCGACATGGTTCAACGGCGGCCAACGCCCGATCGAAGTCACGGCGGTCGTCGACCAACCGGCGGGGCTGGAAGTCGACGAGCACTGCGTGGCGGTGCTCCGTTATGCAACCGGACTCAGCAAGTTGGAGACCCGTTGGGGAACGTTCACCGATCCTTGGACACACCAACCGCAACCGCGATGCGGATTTGTGATCGTCGGCACCGAAGGAACGATCGGATGTTTCGATTACCAACCGACGGTCCGACTGCAGACCCGCGAAGAGCCCGCCGGCGTGGAGATCCCCGTCGATGCGATGCCGCTGATCGACAGCAATCCCGTCGCCTACCTGATCCACTGTTTGGAAAACCGATTGCCGATCGAAGGGCCACTCTCACCGGAAACCTCGCGGATCGGACAACAGATCGTCGACACAGCGATCGCCAGCGCCGCGGCCAAGCAAACGCTGCCGCTGTTAAATTAGAGGCATACCTGCCCGATGACGGAACCGAATATGAACGCCGCTGAAAACTGGACAACGATCGCCAAATCCGAAGAGATCGAAGAGGGGATTGGCCGCGAGTTCCTTGTCGGCACGCGGATCGTCGCCGTCTTTCGAGTCGATGGCCAATTGTTTGCGATCGATGGAATCTGCCCGCATCAAGGCGGACCGTTGGCCGATGGAGCGGTTCGCGACGGCTGCGTCACCTGTCCCTGGCACGGCTGGCAATTCGAACTCACTTCGGGGCGGCATACGATCAGCGGCCGCAACTTGGCCGAAACGTTCCCGATCCGCGATCGCGACGGCATCGTCGAATTAATAGTCGCCGACGAGGTCTGAACAAACTTTCTTTCGAATATCGCTTTTTCCGACCAAGCTTCCCCACCGCTCAACGAACAGTGTGATGGTCGCCTTTCGCTCCGCGAAAGTGCGTTCGATGCGTCCGCCATACCAGCACGAAGCGCAAGCGAGTGATACGCGTAGGAACGATCGCCTCGCCTGCGTTTCGTGAGCGAACCGTTAACACTCGCTTGCGCTTCGTGCTAGTAATTCGTGCTAGCAATAAACCCGCAACGAATGCTGGCGAACGTTATATTGGATTACGTCTCACGACCGTTTCGATAACCACATTCCCCTGCGAAACCACAAATCGCGTCCGGTGATGACAACATGAAATGGTATCAATCGCTCGCACGTTGGACGCTCCTGGCAGCCGTGGGCTTGCTGGGCGTCGGCTACCTTGCCAACGGCCTATCGGGCGATGGACGATCGACGCAGCCGCCGCCGATACCGAAAGGCACCACGGCCAGCGAGACCGCCGATTGGATGGAGGTGGTTCGCGATGTCGACGCCGAATTCGAAACAACATGGACTCGCGAGAGTTTGTCGACAGCACCGGCCGCCGATTGGCAGACGGTCAGTCGCCGCGTCTCGCTGGCGCTGATCGGCAGCAGCATCTCGCTGGAGGATATGCGATGGTTGGAGTCGCTGCCCGAAGGGACGCAGGTCGATGCGTTGACCGAACGCTTGTTAGCCGACCACCGCTTCGCCGACTACTGGGCCGAACGTCTGGGCCGCGCATACGTCGGCGCCGACGAAGGCCCTTTTATCGTCTACCGCCGCCGACGCTTTATCACCTGGCTGTCGCAACAACTGCACGATCAAGTTCCCTACTCGCAGATCGTCCGCCAACTGATAACCGCCAAAGGGATCTGGACCGAAAATCCGCAAGTCAACTTCCTCACCGTGACGTTGGACACCACGGAGAAAGGCCGCGTCGATCCGGTCCGCCTGGCAGCCCGCACCAGCCGCGCGTTCTTGGGAATGCGGATCGATTGCCTGGAGTGTCACGACGACTTTCTGGGCAACGTCAACTTGGGAACCACTTCGGAACCGCTCGAAGGAACGCAGCGCGACTTCCATCACCTTGCCGCCTTCTACAGCACCGCTGCGAATTCGATTCAGGGGATTCGCGACGACGGCGAGGCTTACGAATATCAATTCCTTTACGAGGACGAGACCGAAGAGGTCGAACCGATCGTCCCGTTTCTGCCCGAACTGCTGACGACCGATCCCGCCGCCGACGACCTTCCCACGCGGCAACAGCTCGCCCACTGGGTCACCCATCCCGAAAACATCCCCGCCGCCCGCGCTGCGGTCAATCGCGTCTGGGCGTTGATGTTTGGTAAACCGTTGTCCGATCCAGTCGATGACATCCCGTTGCACGGTCCCTTCCCGGCTGGCCTGGATCGGTTGGCTCACGATTTTGCCGAGCATGACTGGGACCTGCGTCGCTTGATCCGGATCATCAGTCATCTGCAAACCTTTCAACTCGACAGTCGCTGCGACTTCGAAGTCACCAGCGAACACGAGCAGGCTTGGGCGGTCTACCCGCTGATTCGTCTGCGTCCCGAACAGGTTGCCAGTTCGATCATCCAGTCGTGCCGTCTGGCCACGCTCGATCGCCAATCGGCTCTGCTGGTTCAACTGCAAGCCTTCGGCGAGAAGAACGACTTCATCAATCGTTATGGCGACACCGGCGAAGACGAATTTGGACAGGATGCGATCACGATTACGCAACGGCTGTTGGCGATGAATGGCAAACTTGTCAACGAGCGGACCGGGGAGAACCCGTTCATGAATGCGTCGTCGCAGATCGCGATGTTCGCCACCGACGACGCCCACGCCGTGGAGATCACGTATCTATCGATCTTAAATCGGCGGCCGACCGACGAAGAGTCGGCCGCTTGGATTCGACAATCCGAACAGGGCGTCTCGCGTCGACAGTTCGTCGAAGACCTGTATTGGATCCTGATCAACAGCAGCGAATTCAGCTGGAACCATTAACCCCCACTCGCCTGCGGAAGTCCATTCCATGAACATCGACTGTGGTTCACACGCTCACCTCTCGCGGCGCTCGCTGTTGCAATCCGCCGGCGCACTCAGCATGACCGCATTGGCCAACCAACTGGCTCGCGGCAGCGAACAATCCTCGAAGCCTGTGCGGCCGAAATCGATCATCATCTTGTGGCTCAAAGGAGCTCCCAGCCAATACGAAACCTTCGACCCTCACGCCGGCACAAAATACGGCGGCGAAGTCGCAGCGATCGACACGACGGCTCGCGACGTGCAGATCTCTGAGTTTCTTCCGCAGACGGCAGAACAAATGCACCGCGTTGCGTTGGTCCGTTCGGTGACCAGCAAAGAAGGTGACCATCAACGTGCGTTTTACAACATCCAAACTGGCTGGCGTCCCGACCCGACCGTGGTCCATCCATCGATCGGATCGATCGTTTGCCATGAGCTTCCCGGCGGCGCGGACATTCCTCGGCACATCTCGATCCTGCCCGATAACTCCGCCGGACGCGGCGGCTATCTAGGAGCGAAATACGACGCATTTAAAGTCTACGATCCGGCTAATAAAGTCCCCGACATTCGGCCTTATGTCGGTGAGAAGCGGTTCCAGCGCCGCGTCGATGGTTTGATGGACGTGGTGGAATCGAATTTCCGCAAAGGCCGGTTGCGCGATCTCGATCGCGATCGCACCCTGCACGGGATCGCCACCAAGAGTGCGCTGACGATGATGGACAGCGATCAATTAGCAGCGTTTGAAGTCGACAAAGAATCGAAAGCGTTGCGATCTCAGTTCGGCGAGACAGCCTTTGGCCGTGGATGCCTTGCCGCAGCCCGGTTGATCGAAGTGGGAGTGCGATGTGTCGAAGTTGGCCTGTCGGGCTGGGACACCCACGCCGACAATCACAACGGCCAGCGGACGCAGTGCGAAATCCTCGACCCCGCCTATGCGACGCTGTTGCAGGTGCTGGCCGATCGCGATCTGCTCGATTCGACATTGGTCGTCTGCGGCGGCGAGTTTGGTCGGACGCCGAAGATCAATCCCGTCGGCGGTCGTGATCACTGGCCGCATGGCTTCTCGATCGCATTGGCCGGTTGCGGCTTGCGGCAGGGAATCGTCCACGGCGCAACCTCCCCCGACCCCAAGCTCGACAATAAGGAAAAGGATCTACTGACCAACGTCGCCGATCCGGTGACGGTTCAAGATATCCACGCCACGATTCTGAAGGCGTTGGAAGTCCGCTTCGAGCGCGAGCTGATCACGCCGATCGGCCGCCCGCTGAAGCTCAGCGAAGGAACGCCGATCGAATCGATCCTCTCCTAACGCATCGCCTCCGCCCGCCGCACTCGTTTAACCGCGTGGGCAACGCCCCGCGCATCCAAACACCAGACCGACCCAAAACACGCGGCCCGATGGGCACGCGGTTAAACGAAATCCCCAACGCACAGCTGCTGTCGTTTAACCGCGTGGGCAACGCCCCGCGCGTCCAAACACAAGACCAACCCAAAACGCGCGGCCCGATGGGCACGCGGTTAAACGAAATCCCCAACGCACAGCTGCTGTCGTTTAACCGCGTGGGCAACGCCCCGCGCGTCCAAGCACCAGACCAACCTAAAACGCGCGGCCCGATGGGCACGCGGTTAAACAAAATCCTCAACGCCCGCCGCGCTCGTTTAACCGCGTGGGCAACGCCCCGCGCGTCCAAACACCAGACCAACCCAAACGCGCGGCCCGATGGGCACGCGGTTAAACAAAATCGGCCGGGTTTCGGACTGTCTCAGTTCGCGACCTCCGAACATAAACCACTCCGGCAATCGTGATCACCGCCAACGACGCTCCTTGATACCAGGCGAGGCTCCGCTGCGAATCGCTTTCGGCCGTTGGTTCGACCGGCGATGGAATCCGTGGTGGCGTCGCGACGGTGGGCAACAGCGCCGCCGACAGCGAACGCTGTGGCGCGGCGGGCAGCATGCTTTCGAACGCCTTAAAAACTCCAATGCCAACATTCCAGCCTGCATTGGCGTTGGCGATCGATTCGCCCGACCGAGTCGGCTGCGGATCGGCGACCGTTCGCGAGCTGGAATCGTTCTCCAACAGCAGTCCGCTGGTCTCCAATAACCACTGCTGGCTATTGCTCTCCGATGGGACAGCTTCCGCTGCAGTATCGGGATGCAACTCGGTCCCTTCGTGCAATTCGAAAGCCTCGGGCTCCGCCGCCGGATCCTCTTCGGCCAGGTCTTCGATCGCCTGGTCCAATTGCTCGATTTGATCTCGGAACGCGTCGGATTGATTCAACCATTGATCGACCGCCTCGGCTGTGGACGGATTTGCGAACGTATCGCTCTCGGCTTCCAAGACTTGATCGAAGCTCTCTGGACTCAGCTCCCACAACTCTCCCCGCGGCGTGACCGATACCAACACGGTTTCGCCGGCGCCGTCGGCCGGAATGGAGCCAAGAACGTTTGGTTCGACCGAAATTCCGGGAACCGTAGGGTTCGAGTCGACGCCAGGCCCCGATGAAGAAACGACAGGCGTGCGAATTGGCGATGTCGAATCGCCAATCGACGTCGACGATGTTTCGTTGCGGATCGTCACGTTGACAGCGTCGGGGAGCGTCGTTGACGATTGATCGTTGTCCGTGATGGTTGGCGTGCCGTCGTTGCTGCCGCGATCGCGACGTGGTGGACGTTCTCCGTTGCGATCCTCGCCGCGGCGCTCTCCCCCGGGACGCTGGTCATCCAAACGGCCTAACCGTGATTCTTCGCGATCCCCCGAATCGCGTGACTCGGGGCCGCCGCGATCGTTGCCCTCTAGAGCGGCTGCGTCGCGTGGGCCTGCATCGCGCGATCCACCATCCACGATCTGCGTGTCGGAAAATCGATCGCCTTGATCCCCGCGATATCCAAGGTCGTCGCTGGCCAATGTCAACGGATTGGCGCTCAGCATCCAGCGTCCCTCCAATTGCTCGAGCCTCAGTCGACGCGATGACGATCGTTTCAGTGGTGCTTTCATTGGGCCACCGCCAATTCGTTGACGGCAGCCAAATCGCGATCGGCTTGTTTTTCGGCGGCTCCGTTTCCGGCAGCCGCCGCGCGATAGCTGCCAGCCACCGCATCGATCGCTTGCCAACGTTTGCCGCGAGCCAAGCAGCGCAGCAAGCTGGAATAATGCGTCGGCAAAAAACGTTTCGCTTCGGCGTGCTGCGGGTCGATAGCCAATGCCTGCTGTTGTTGCTCGATCGCTCGCATCCACTGCGTTTCCGCGGCGGCCAAGTCACCGATCGCCAGCATCGAACTGCCGCGATTGTGCAGCATCGCGCCGATGCGGCTGTGCCCCGAGGCGTCGTCGTCGCTGAGCTCCAGGCTCGCCTGCTGCAGCGAGATCGCTTCGTCCAACGCCTCGATCGCTTCAGCATGTTTGGCTTGTTTCTGAAACGCCATCGCGACGTTGTTCAAACTGGTCGCCAAATCGCGGCGATGCTGATCGATCGCCGGAGCGATGCTCAACAGTTGACGCTGCAGTCCGGCAGCGCGCGTGAACGCCTGCTCCGCCGAAGCCCAGCGTCCCGCGTGCATGTTCGCGGAACCAAGGTTATTCAAAAGCGTCGCCAGTTCGCCCGAAGCGCTCAACCGATTCGATGACTCGCCAACCGAAGCGGCTCGGATTTGAATCGCTCGCTGCAACAGTTCGATCTCGCTGCGTGGATCGTCGACGGTGACGGCGCTCCGGTTGGCCAGCGCGGAAGCGAGTCCGCGAGCCGCCAGTTCGTTATCGGGTTTCCTTTCGACAATTGTCGTCAGCCGCGCAATCGCATCATCCAACAGGGGCCTCGCCTGAGCGACATCACCCAGCTGAATGAATAACAATGCCAGATTGTTTGTCGTTAACGCAAACTCCGCCGCGTAACGCTCGTTTTCCGGATCGCTCTGCACCAAGGCGCGCTGGATCGCCAAAGCCTGCCGATAGATTTGCAATGCCTCGTTGGGCTCGCCGATGTCGGCCAGTGCCAGCCCTAGATGATTCAGGTTTTGCGCGGCATGATACCGCGTTTCCACAGCCGATGGTTCGACAGGAATCGACTCAGGACTTTCGATGATCGCCGCATAACCTTCGGCGGCGCGGCGAAAATGCCCGATCGCATCGCGCGGCGATTTTAACTCTTTGACGATCGTTCCGATCCGCGAATGGGTCCGAGCCACTTCCGCAGAGAGTTCAGGATCGCCCGTCGCTTGCGCGGCGAACTGTTCGTGATACCGCAGCGTCTGCAACAACAGCGCGTGCCGCACCTGTTCAGCTCCCGGCACGGAGGCCAATTGCTCAGCGACTTCGGTTCCCAGATGATCGACCGCCGATTGGGCGTGCCGGAAATATTGATCGCGTTGGACGGCGCTCCATTTGGCGTCGTTGCTCTTTTGCAAGATGATCAAACTGCTGGCGACCAACCATAACATCGCCACCGCGCAGACCGAAGCGGCAACAGCGACCGAGCGACGATGCCGCGCGGTCCAGCGTCCCATGCGGGCGACGACCGTCGGCGGCTTAGCCAATGTGGGTCGACCATCGAGGACCGCTCGCAGATCGGCAGCCAATTGGTCGGCCGATTCGTAGCGATCATCCTTGCGGCGAGCCATCGCTTTTTGCAACACCACGCTCAAGTCGGCGGGCGTGTGGGGCAACAGACTGCGCAGCCGTGGCGGTTCGTCCTGCTCGATCGCTCGCAGCAAGGTCGGTCCGTCGTCGCCGACAACGGCGGTTCGCAAAGTCAACATCTCGAACAGCGTCGCGGCCAGCGAATAGATATCGGTCCGATGGTCGACCGCTTCGGCTTTGCCCGTCGCCTGTTCGGGGCTCATATAACGCATCGTTCCCAACAGATCGCCACTGACGGTCAGCGAGCGATCGTCTTGGCAGCGAGCCAAACCGAAGTCGGCGATCCAGATTTTGCCCGCCGAATCGAGCAGCAGGTTCGACGGTTTGACGTCGCGATGGACGACGCCCGATGTGTGGGCATAATGCAGAGCGTCGGCGATATCGATCGCCCAAGCGACGATCGATCGCCAATCGCGCGACGTCGCGGCGGTCTCTCGCTGCTGCAAGATCCAAGCGTCGATGGGCAGCCCATCGATCAACTGCATCGCAAAATAGTGGATCCCACGCTCCGAACCGACACTGTAGACCGGGACGATGTGCGGATGTTGCAGCAATCCCGCGGCACGGGCTTCGTTTTTGAAGCGGGCGATTTGGCGAGCGTCCAACAGCGACGCCATCGGCAACAGCTTTAAAGCGACCTGGCGGTTCAACGACTTCTGATTCGCTTCGTAAACGACTCCCATCCCACCGCGGCCGATCTCACGCTGGACCGTGAAATCGCCCAACGTCATCGGGCTGCCCGAGGTTGGCTGCAAGTCGCTGAATTGATCGCTCGGGTCTTGGAAGCCGACCGCGACGCCATACAGTGCGTCCAACTTGCTTAGATAGCTGGCGAAGACCTCCGACAGATCGGGGTTCTCGCGATCGAGCGTCTCCAGATCCAACGGCTCGCCCGATTCGAGCGACTGGAGATAGCGATCCAGTTGTTCGGTCAGGCGTTGCTTCTGATCCTCGTTCAACGCTCGCAGCAATTCCGGTTCGTCGCAGGAATCGAGCACCGAATCATTCACAGACATCGCGAGCTTCTCCCTGCGTCTTGAAGGCTTCCAGTGCTCTCAGCCAAAGCATCCGCACCGCACCGCCGGAACGATCCATCCGCTTGGCGATCTCGTCGAACGACATTCCCTGCAGGACGCGGAAGACGATCACATCGCGATAGGGCGGATGCAGCTCGCTCAATTTGTCGGCCAACCAGACGGCGCGCTCACGCGCTTGCATCGGAGCGCTCGGCGATTCACCTCGGTTGGGCAGGATCGAAGCGAGGTTGATGGCGGAGTTTTCGAGTCCGTTGGCCACGGCGTCCAACGACACCTCGCGGCGGACGTCCCGCTTGGCGACTTTGACATTCGCGGCAAAAGCGCGATGCAGCGTATGGATCAGAATCTGTCGCAGCCAGCACAACAGCTCTCCTTGGCTCTGGCCGCGAAAATCGCCGAAGTCGCGGTGGGCGGCCAACATCGCTTCCTGAACGATGTCCGACGGATTCAACCGGCGTTGCAGTCGGCGATCCAATTGCGTGCTGGCCAACAACGTTAAGTAGTTGGCGTACCATTGCAGCAAACGGCCCAAGGCTTCCGAATCGCCATCACGAGCCGCTTCCAGCAACGATTGAAATTCCTGCGTTTGGCCCGACTGGCTGCTGGAATCGGAACGGTGGGTCGAATCGGTTGCGATCACGATGTTTGCCTGCGCTGAAGGGTTTACCGGCTTCCAATAATGAGGAACGGAAACGTCGCGGTTTGTTTCAACCACGCGGCTGAGAAAATCAAATTTCCACAGCCGACCGATCCGCGTGCCAGTTCACCCCAAGTCAAACGGTTTATCGAAAGAATCCGCGTTGGCTCGATGCACGCCCTAACAGTGAAAACGCTGCATCGACGCGGTGGTGGAATCCGCGATGGGAGTGATGCCCGCCGCGGCTGCGAAGCGAATTGCCGTCGTCCAACCAAGTGGACAGTTCATCCAGCGAAACCGCTTCGTCTGCATCGCTATCGGCATCGGAGACCTTTTCCCAAAACCGATCGCTCACTTCGTCGGCGGTCAACAAACCATCCTCGTTGGCGTCCAGGGCACTGAAAAAGTCTTCGCGAGCAGTCGCCAACGCCGCTTCGACTTCCGCCAACGTGATCACCGCGTCTCCATCGGCATCGATCTCCGCATCGACCAAACGATCCCACAACCGACTGGAAACATCCTCCTCGGTCAGTTCGCCATCTTCGTTGGTGTCCAACCGCGTCAGCAGATCTTCCGCCGTCGGACCGGTTAAACCAAGCCCTACGCCAAACCGAAATTGCGATCCGTCGAGGCAATGTTCGTCGGTCTCTTCGGTCTCACCATCGTCCAACACGCCCCCGTCATCGACCGGTTCTAGCGAGTCATCATCTTCGGCGGTCGGATCGTCCACGGTTTCGGTGCCGTCGTCGACAGGATCAAGCGTTTCTTCATTCTCTGTATCGCCGGAATCGAGTGTATCGTCGACATCATCGACCGGATCGAGTTCAACATCGACCTCGTCGCTGATCTCTTCGGTCTCGCCGTCCAAGCTGTCATCCAGTTCGGCCTCTTCTTCACCTTCGATCGTCGCGACCTGGCTGGTGTCGACGGTTCCAAGATTCAGCGCGTTGATCACCGTCAACGCGTCGATCGCGGTGACGCTTCCATCGCCGTTGGTGTCGTACATCGCATCGGAATCGCTTTCGATAGCCGCGGTGCCACGATTGATTTGGTTCAAGATCATCAAAGCGTCGATCGCCGTGGTCGCGGAATCGCCATTGACGTCGGTTGGGTTATAGAGATTGTGGTTCTGGGGCACATCCGCTTCGATCCGGCCGCTAAAGCGATGCCAGTTGCCGCCGCGACGCCAGCGGTTGCGATTGAACCGATTGTTGTCGGTATCGCCCGAATCCGTTGGATCGGAATCGTTCGTCGTATCGTCGTCGGATGTGTCGACCGGATCGGATGTGTCATCCGAATCGTCGGTTGGCAAGACGTTGTCGTCGGCCGCAGCGTAAAGGCTGGTGATCTCGGCAATATCTTCGCTCGATAATCCCGCAAAACTTTGGCTCGGCGAGACAAACGGGGCCAGCACCGCACTGGCGTCATCCAGGTGATCCAGTCCCAGCGCGTGACCGATCTCATGGACCGCGACCCAGACAAGATCGAAGGCTTGATTGCCAAGCGAATTGCCAACCTCCCAAACCTCGGAGGAATCAAATTGGATGTCGCCGGCAATCCTCGCGGGATTTACGTCGTCGGGAAAATAAGCTTGCGCCAGCGTGCCGCCGTCACCATCGATATTGGTAAACGAAATGTCGATCGAATCGCGCAACCCCGATTGGTCGGTGGGGGTAAAGCTGACATCGACGACACTCGACCAAGCGTTCAACGCCGTTTCGATCGCCGCGGTGGTCTCGGCTTGCGACAGCGAACTCGGACTGCCGGAGATGTTGTAGGTCAGTTCGGCGCTTCCCAAGCCGGGGCCATCCCAGCCGACACTGGCAGCCAGCACGCGGCGCGATTCAAGTGTCTCGGTGACAAGGATTCGCGACTTGCGGCGCTGCAGTGGCTTGCGTTTTTGCGACATGATTGAACGACGAAACATGGGGACCTTCTTCCTGTCAAAGGGGATGACTGATGGTTTTCCAAAACCAAGCGACGCCACAGAGTGCGGCGCCGCACCGATCGACCTTTCGCTAACGCATGGCGACGACGGTCTCGGCCGACGCGTAAGATTCGCTCGCCGAGGCCTCCGCTTCGCGCTCAGCTTGGCGAGCTGCTTTGAGTTGAGCGATCCGTGCGTCGCGGGCTTCTCGCTTCAACATCGCTCGTTCCTTGCGTGCGGCCAATAAGTCCTGTCGCTGCTGGTACTTCTGCGCCACCTGTTGTTGATATGTCTGCTGCCGCATCGCATACAACTGTTGGTTCTGCAAGTACCTCTGTTGTTGCAAGGCGTAGTCGCGTTGATAGGCCAGCGGATCGTAGCGTTGCCCCAAGGCATAACCGGGGCCCGCCGATCCCCCCGACGCACCTCCGCGTCCACCAGAACATTGGGCTTGGGCATCGTTGCCTGCCAACAAGATCGTTGCGGTCACCAACACAGCCAACGTCAAGGCTCGTTTAAACGTCATCGAACACCTTCCTGCGAAAAGCGAGAAAAGAGAAGCAGTCGCCTCGCGCAGTCGACATCAACCGACAAGGCTCAGGCAATAGGGGCGTTTTCCGACCGGCAAGACCACAGTCAAATTCAACTTTCTTCTAAAAATTTGACTCACCGGATGTTGCTGCTCCTTTGGAAGGCCGCTCGCTTGCGACAACGGGCAGGAACGCACCGCAAAAGTTTTGCACCTGAGTGTTTGCTGATCGAAGTTGTTGCTATCACTGCGTCGATGATGGTTCGCAGAAAGCCATCAGCGTCGATTAGAGCGGATCAGTGTTCCTGTTTACCAACCGCTGATCTTCACTGATCGACACTGATTGACTGGAGTCGGAACGACTAAAGCTATGGAGCCATTGTTCGGCGACTCTTCGTATGAAGTCATCAGGGCCGATTAGGGCAGATCAGTGTTCCTGTTTACCAACCGCTGATCTTCACGAATCGACACTGATCGACAGGAGGTGGAGCGACTGGAGCTACGGAGCCATTGTTCGGCGACTCTTCGCATGAAGTCATCAGCGTCGATTAGAGCGGATCAGTGTTCCTGTTTACGAACCGCTGATCTTCACGGATCGACACTGATTGACTGGAGGTGGAGCGACTGAAGCTACGGAGCCATTGTTCGGCGACTCTTCGCATGAAGTCATCAGCGTCGATTAGGGCAGATCAGTGTTCCTGTTTACCAACCGCTGATCTTCACTGATCTTCACTGATCGACACTGATTGACTGGAGGTGGAGCGACTGAAGCTAAGGAGCCATTGTTCGGCGACTCTTCGCATGAAGTCATCAGTGTCGCTTCGGGCGGATCAGTGTTCGTGACTTCCAACCGCTGATCTTCACTGATCGACACTGATTGACTGGAGATGGAGCGACTAAAGTTTCGGCCCCGTTGATTGGCGACAATTCGCAAAAAGCCATCAGCGTCGATTAGAGCGGATCAGTGTTTCTGTCTTCCAACCGCTAATCTTCACTGATCGACGCTGATTGACAGGAATTCAAGCGACTAAAGTTTCGGCCCCGTTGATTGGCGACGCATCGTATGAAGCCATCAGTGTCGATTCGGGCGGATCAGTGTTCCTGACTTCCAACCACTGATCTTCACTGATCTTCACTGATCTTCACTGATCTTCACTGATCTTCACTGATCTTCACTGATCGACACTGATCTTCACTGATCGACACTGATCTTCACTGATCGACAGGAGTTGGCGCGACTAAAGTTTCGGAGCTATTGTTCGGCGACTTTTCACACGAAGTCATCAGCGTCGATTAGGGCGGATCAGTGTTCCTGTTTACGACCCGCTGATCTTCACTGATCGACAGGAGCACCAGGAGTTGGAGCAACTGAAGGTTCGGAGCCGTTAGTCACTCAGAACCATCGTGTTGATTGGGAGCGAACTCCGTTCAACCAACACCCTCCTGAATGGAAACCCTCCCCTTGCATCTTGCTCCGTTCTCTCGGTGACAAAACGAGAAAACAGGCCCAATCGCTTTGGGCCTGCCTGTCCGTCTCTACATTTCCATGTGATCCCCCCTCGCCCCTACTCGTTAGACGACAATCTCGAAATCGAGGCCTCGCAAGCGGGTGGCGCCGTTGGAGACGAGGAGGTCGAGTGTTTCACCGGTCTCGGCGAGACGGATCTGATACTCGCCCGTGTGGACGAAGTTGCTGAAGCGATAGCTCCCTTTGCGATCGGTCGTCGTGCTGTCGATCACGTTCCCTTCGTCATCCAACAACTCCAATTCGACTCCTTCGACAGCCACATCGCGACTCGAATGGTTGTTCCGATTCGACGACGAGCTTCGCGACCGATTCGACGCGGAATTGTCGACGGCTTGCGTGACCGTTCCACTGACCGTGGCGTTCATGAAGAAGACGTCCTCCTGCAAGCCTTCGACGTTGGTGTTTCGCTCGATGATGTCGGCCAACGTCGTCTGCTGCAACTCTTTCAGCTCGCGACCTTCGAAGACGTTCTCATACCAGAACCGATCTCCGTCGCGGATCCTTTCGAATTGATCGGAGATGATCGCTTGATGAGTTTCGCCAACCGACGCTCCGCGAACATGATCCTCCGCCAACAGACCGACCCACAGATCGATGTTGTTGACGTCGCCATACAGCGACTCCAGCTTGCCTTGCAGTTCGACATCGCTGGTGATGTCGGCGAAGCTCTCGACCGGATCGAGCCCATAAGCGACGCGGGTGCTGTTGTAATCAGCCAAGCCATGATCGCGGCCGCGTTGGATGTTCAGCGACACCAGATCAAAACCGCCAGCACCGGGAGGCCCGAACAGGAAGTTCCGCAGGCTATCGACGACCTCCAAATCGATCTGCATCGATTGCGACGAAGCATCGTATTTCAGGATCGAATCGATCCCCGTCTCTTCCAACAGCGAGGGGTTGAAAAACGCTTCGGTCAACGAAATTTCGTCGCGGACCTCAAGCCCATCGTTGTCGAAAAATTCGATGTCGTCGTTAAGCGTACTGTGGCCAAACCGGAACGCGGCAGTCGAGAACTCGTTGGCGATCGAAGGATTGACCGACGCATCGTAACCATCGTAGGAGTCGACCGCATTGTTACCCAACAGCGCCGGCAGAAACTCGTTGTAGGTGATCGATTGGATTTCTGCGATCACGATCGCGCGGGCTTGTTGGTAGATCTCCTCGTCGGTCAGATCGGGATCCGCCGCAGAGATTTCGTCGGCCAGGCGATTATGTTCGCGTGCGAACAACGTTTGGATCGCGGTCAGCGAAATGTTTTCGCTGGCACGAATATCGCCCGCGATCACCATTCCCGATTCATCCAACGGCAGCAGGCCATCGTCGGTGATCACCAAGCGGCCTCCTTCAAACGAACGCAATCCGTCGGCGGTCTCTTGATCCGATCCATAGACCTGCGAACCATCGATGTAGGCGGTGATCGCGTTGACCTGTTCCCGCGGATTGTCGACCGAGGTGCCGGTGGTCAAATCGTACACCGAACGACTCAGCCCAATCGTCACGTCGCCCGAACCACTCGGGTCGAAGTACGGATCGCCGGCGGGTACTGCGATGTCGAACGTTTCGCCATCCTCTTGAGACAGCGAGAGATCGATGTCGTGGTCGATGAACTGTCCCCAAACGTAGAGGAACGCCGACAGGCCACGATCGTTCCCCTCGCTATCGACGCTGGCATCGCTCAACACATTGCTGATCTCTCGAGCGCTCGGCCGATCCTCGCCACCGGGCTCCGATATCCCATCGGCATAGTCGGCATCGGCGACTCGCAACAACGTCGTTCCAGCGGCCCCAAGGTTCTCATCCTCCAAGTTGTTCCCCGTGCCGTCGATCGAACGGACCTCATCGGGCAGGTCGGGGATCGTGCTGCCATTGTCGATCGGCGAGTCGTGGCGATCCTGGCCACCGCGATTGATCCGGTTGAGCACGCGAAGCGCGTCGATCGGACCGCGTCGACCGTCGTTGTTAACGTCGGTGAACATCCCCCCTTCGTCGCGTTGATTCCGCTGAATCGCATTCAAAATGGCCAACGCATCGACCGGCGAAACGATTCCGTCGTCGTTTACATCTTCGGCATCGAAGTAGTTGTGTTGGAACAGATTCAGATCGGCAGCCAGCATCTGACGCGATTCGAGCGTTTCGCTGCGCAGTCGGCGACGGCGGCGGCGCGACCGTTTGGAAGCGCGATTCGATTTGGACCACAACGAGTTGTAAAGCGCACGAAAGGTATCTGCAGGTTTCATACCACACCTTTGTCCAATGACTGGAGAAGAGAAGAAGAGAGTCACGCTTCTCTTGAAAGGCAATTTGCCGGGCTCATTTGTCACGCGCGAAGGACAAATTTTTCTGAGTCGACAGATCGGACGTCCCTCGCAGCGGCGCCTCACGCCACCTTGCAAGCAGTCACACCAGGCAGCCCGCAACAACCAGAGGGGTCACCACGCTCTAGAGATATTCAGTCTTTTTCAGCCTGAAGAATCGACCGGCACGCTCTACCGTTCGGTTCTCCAGCCAACCGGACGTTAACGCGTGGCGGCTGATTCCCACTGCACACACCGACCGCCACACGCTTTCCCTTCCGCGGTATTTTGCTAAAGTGAATCGCACTCCGAGTAGAATCGATGCAGCTCGCGGCGATATCTCAACGCGAACTCACCGAACCCCGCAAGCTGATAAACGACGCACACATTTTGACAGTCCCTTCGATAATGACCGACCCGATCCTGATCCGCTTTGGCATGGCGACCTGGTTTTCATTTATGCTGACCAACCTGTCGATCGCCGCGATGGGGATCGAACTGCGACGGCGAGGCGTGCCGATCCGCTGGCTCTCCTATTCGCTGAACATGCGAGTTCGACTCGAGAAGGTCAACGAAGTGACAGCTGCCTATTGGGAATTCAAAAGAGAGCGCGGTGAGTTCCCTCTGTTCGCTTGCGCATTGCTGACCGCGGCGTTGGGGCTGTTGGTGATCCCCTTTACCGCGTTGTTATATCGCCTGTTGGCCAGCTGAATCGCGTGCCCATTGCCGCCGGTTATGGAACGGGAACGTTGTCCAAGATCTGCCGGATGCAGTCGTCGACCGTTTTGCCTTCGGCTTCCGCTTCGTAGCTCAACATCACGCGATGCCGAAGCACGTCGGGAGCTAACGATTTGACATCGTGCGGTGTGATGTAGTTGCGGCCTTGCAGGAACGCATGCGCCTTGCTCGCCTTCATTAGATTGATCGAACCGCGCGGGCTGGCTCCCGTTTCGATCATCCCTTCGAGGCCGCGGACGCCCAATTCCGCCGGATTCCGCGTCGCCCGAACGACATCGACGACATAGTCGCGGACTTTGTCATCGCACCAAATCTTCTCGACGACGCCGCGGGCTCCCATGATATCCTCGGGAGTCGCGATCGCACTGATCTCCGGCATCGGTTTGCCACCGGCCATCCGATCGACCACTTTGCGCTCTTCATCGCGAGTCGGGTAATCGACCATCACCTTCAGCATGAAGCGATCGACTTGAGCTTCGGGCAACGGATACGTTCCCTCTTGATCGATCGGGTTCTGTGTCGCCATGACAAGAAACGGATCCTCAAACCGGAACGTCTCGGTGCCGATCGTGACCTGCCGCTCCTGCATCGCTTCCAACAACGCGGCTTGCACTTTGGCAGGGGCTCGGTTTATCTCGTCGGCCAGGATCAAGTTCGAAAAGATCGGCCCCTGCTTGATGCTGTACGTCGCCTCTTTGGGATTGAAGACCTCGGTCCCAATCACGTCGGCGGGCAACATATCAGGCGTGAACTGGATCCGCGAAAACCCTGTGTGGATCGCTTTGGCAAGGCTGCTAACGGTCAGCGTCTTGGCCAGTCCCGGCACACCTTCCAGCAGGATGTGACCACCGGTCAACATGCCGATCAACAGACGCGACACCATCGCTTCTTGCCCCACCAGCACCCGGCCCACCTCATCGATCAGCTTGGTGCAGGTTTGCGAATATTGGGCGATTTGTTCGTCGATTTGTGGAGCAGTCATATCGTGAATTGGGATCTCTTGAGCAGGTCGTATTGTATTTTTTCGTTTAACCGCGAGCCCATCGGGCCGCGCGGCCTTGAAAAACGCGGGGCGACGCCCGCGCGGTTAAACTAGATAACTTCCTGCTTGCTGCTTGCTGCTTAGGATTTCAATTTGCTACGAATCGCGTCGAGCAACGGTTCGGGCTGGTCAGCCGACCACTCAACTTCCGTTGTCGATTTATCGCGGAGGTCTTTGATTTGGCACGTCCCCGCGTCGAACTCTTGCGTCCCCGCGATCAGCGCCAGCGTGAACCCGCGGCCATCGGCGTACTTCAGTTGCTGCCCCAGTTTCTTCGGCTCGGGGAACACTTCCACTCCAATCCCCGCCGCGCGGACCGTTGCCGCCAGTTGGAGGTAAGCGTTCAGTTGGCCCTTGTCGAAATACGGGATGAAGACTGGTGCCGGCGTTCGCACTTGCGGAAGCATCTCCAACTGTTCCATCGCCGCCAGCAAGCGATCGAGTCCCAGCGAAGCCCCGACGCCCGGCAGGTGCTGCTTGGTGAACAGTTCGGCCAAGTTGTCGTAGCGACCGCCGCTGCAGACGCTGCCGATCGATGGCAACGCATCCAGGAAGGTCTCGAAAATCACGCCGGTGTAATAATCGAGTCCTCGAGCGATCGTCAGGTCCAACTTCACTCGCGACGCAGGAACGCCAGCGGCAGCGAGCCCTTCGCGCATCTGCTGCAGACGCTCGATCCCCAGGGCAGCTGTGGCGTTTTCACCGGTGATCGTGCTCAATTGAGCGTAGAGATCGTTGGCGTCGACATCGATCTCAGCCAAGCCGAGGACGGCGCGGGCCTGCGATTCGGAGACGCCAGCCGTATCCTGCATCTCTTGAGCGACTTTGTCCGCTCCAATTTTGGCCAGCTTGTCCAACGCCCGAAGCACCAAGACCGAGTGCTCAGCGATTCCCAAGTGCTCCAACAAACCGGTCAACACGCGGCGATCGTTGATGTGAATCTTGAACGCTTCAAATCCGAGCGCCAGCATCAGCGAGTGAATCACCAGCGGCGTCTCGATGTCCGCGGCAACACTTTGGGTGCCGATCGTGTCGAAATCGCACTGAATGAACTCGCGATATCGGCCCGCTTGCGATTTCTCACCTCGCCAAACCGGCGCGATGTGATACCGCTTGAACGGCGTTCCCAATTCGTTGATGTGCTGGGCGGCAAAGCGGGCGAAAGGGACCGTCAGATCGAACCGCATCCCGACGTGACGATCTCCTTGATCGACAAATTGGTACAACTGGCGATCGGTCTCGTCGCTCCCCTTGCCGGTCAAAACCTCAAGGTATTCCAGCGCCGGTGTATCGATCGGCGCGAAGCCAAAACTGCGGAAAACTTCGCGAGCGATCTCCATGCAGCGTTCCCGCGGCATCATGACTTCGGGCAGATAATCGCGGAAGCCTCGAAGCGTTCGCGGCGTGATTAATGACATACGATTGTGGGTGCGTGAAGGAGGAAACACTCAGTAAGGTGGGATTTTAACGCGAACCGCCCCAGGGCGTAAGCAACCCACCGCCGCGCTTGTTCTCCCCTAGCGAGGCCGGTTATAGTGGACGATCGAGTCCCAACTCCAGTCGTCGCCTACGGATTCCCTTTCGTGAAACAAGTCATCGCCGTCGTGAAGCCGTATCTCGCTCAGAAAGTCCTGGGCAGCCTGGAACGTGCGCCGATCGAAGCGATCACAGTCACCGAGGTCAAAGGTTTTGGACGCCAGAAAAGCTATCTCGACCAATACGGAGACAGCGAATATTCCGAGGCGTTTCTGCCCAAAGTCGAGATCACCGCGTGGGTCGAAGACGCTCGCGTCGAGGAGATCCTGGCGAAACTGGTCTCCGTCGCCCGCAGCGGTCGGATGGGAGACGGCAAGATCTTCGTGATGCCGGTGCTCGGGTTCCTGGAAGAACCAAGCGGTGCCTAGCCGCCGATCGCTCTGGCCCGCTGAAACGCCGCCAGCGGCTACCGATCGCGCGATCAAACGCTCATCACATCGCATTTTGGGTCAATCAAGCGCCTTCAAGATTGTGCCAGACTAAAAACGCGGGGCGTTGCCCACGCGGTTAAACGAAAAGCTAGCCCGCTTAGAACTCCGACTCGCCATAAGTCCAGCGAACCAGATCGCCCTCTTTCAGTTCGATCGCCCCGACGCCCGCCTGAGCCCATTCTTCGTTCACGTAATACGACCAGCCTTCGTTTCCGGAAGTCGTTTTGCCGTTGATCGATTGGACAAACGTCATGTCGCCCTTCCCGACGATCTCCAGCTGGACCGTGCCGGGCATCTCCGCGATCTGACGCATCGCATCGGCGACCGTCGAACCAGCTGGCACCGCGTCGAGTGCGATCTCGACAGGTTCTCCTTCGCCAAATTCGAAGACAAACCCGACCGCGATCTTCGCTGAATCCGCCGGCGGAGCTGCGACGGGATCGTCCGCATTCTGGCATCCGGCCACAGCAAGCAACAACAAACAGGTGATCGCAACGATGCGACGAACCCTCGCCGCGGAGGCGGTTTGACAAACGAAGACCATAAAAACTCCCTCGAGCAGACGGGGCGGAACACTAGCGATCGTTAGACGAATCGCAGCAGTGCGTATTTCTTCTTGCCGCGACGCAGCACCATCACCGATTCGCTGGCCAGATCGGCACGCGTCAACTTGATATCGATATCCTGCTGCCGCTGGTTGTTGACGTAGGCACTTCCCTCTTGCACCGCCCGACGCGCTTCGCCATTGCTGGAAACGAGCCCCGATGTCTTAAACGCTTCGACGATCCAAAGCCCCTCACCTTCGAGCGCCGACTTCGGCAGCTCCTTGCTCGGGACATCGGCAAAGATCTGCGTCAGCTCTTTATCCGACAGGTCGCTGATCTCGCCACCAAACAGGATTTGCGAAGCGTTCAGGGCGCTCTTCAGCCCCGCTTCGCCATGGACCAGCTGCGTCAGCCATTCGGCCAGCCGCTTCTGTGCGACCGCGGCACCTGCATTGGTTTCCAGCTCTTGGGCCAGCGACTCGCATTCCTCGCGGTCGATCTCGGTCAGGTAGTGCAAGCAGGTCATCACGTCTTTATCGTCGACGTTTCGCCAGTATTGGAAGAACTCGTAAGGGCTGGTCCGTTCGGCACTCAACCAGATCGTTCCCCGTTCGGTCTTGCCCATCTTGCGGCCATCGCTGGTCAGCAGCAGTGGCGAGGTCATGCCGTACAATTGCGGCGTCCCCATCCGGCGACCGAGGTCGATGCCGGCGGTGATGTTGCCCCATTGATCGCTGCCACCCAACTGCACTCGGCAACCGAGCTGCTTGTTCAGTTCGACAAAGTCGTAGGCCTGCAACAGCATGTAACTGAACTCGGTGTAGCTGAGCCCCGCCTCGCTAGTCAGTCGCGACTTAACCGATTCCTTCCCCATCATCACACCGACGGGAAAGTTCTTGCCGACATCACGCAGGAAGTTCAGGTAGCTAAAGTCCTTCATCCAGTCGAAGTTGTTCACCAACTGAGCGGCGTTGTCGCCGTCGGAGTCGAGGAAACTCTGAACCTGCGACGCGATCCCCGCAACGTTCTTCTCAAGCTGGTCGGCCGATAACAGGTTCCGCTCTTCGCTCTTCCCACTCGGATCGCCGATCATTCCCGTCGCACCGCCGACCAACGCGACCGGACGATGCCCGGCGCGTTGAAAACGACGCAGCATCATTAGCGGCAACAGGCTGCCGACGTGCAGACTGTCGGCCGTCGGGTCGAAGCCCGCGTAGACGCTTTGAGAACCTTCGGACAAGAGTTTCGCAAGTCCCGCTTCATCTGTGACTTGATGGATCAGGTTCCGCCAGCGGAGTTCCGAGAGGATGTCGGTCATAGGTCTGAAAACAGCAGCGTGATGTAGAGAATGGAAACAATACGAACACAGGCCCAACAGCCGGGCCTGCGATTTGGTTCACGAAAATCGAACAAGTCGAATCAAACGTCGGCTTGCGACCACTGGCCGTCGATGAACCGCCAAGTCGACCCGGTCGGATTTTTGTCCTGCAGTAATTCGGGCAGGCGTGCTGGCCGAACGGCATCGAAGCAGGTCAGTTTGGCAAATCGTGGCAACGCGGCTGGAATGCCGACGGCGGTGAAGCCGGGGTGGCCGGTCGATGGATAGGGACCGCCGTGATTCATCGCGGGACTGACAGCGACGCCGGTCGGCATCTTGTCGTTCAAGATCCGGCCGACCTTCGGTTCCAACGCGAAGGCGACTTGCGGATAAACCGCGTCGTCGGATCCGTCGTTCGCCGAATAGATGCACCCGGTCAGATTACCTTCCAACGAATCGATCACTTGGGTCAATTGATCGATGTCGTCGGCAACCACAACCATCGATGCGTTGCCAAACGCTTCGGTCTGGAATGTTTCGGGATCGCTCAGGAACTTCCCGCCCGTTGTTTTCAGCAGCGTGTTGGATCGGGCACAGCGACCTTCGACCGGATCGCCTCCGCCGCAGACCAATTCCGCCCCTGCGTCGCGCAATGTTTGGATTCCCGCCCCCAACGACTTCGTGACCGCGGGCGATAGCAACGTGCCGGGCGTAGCCGCTTGATAGGCAGCCGAGACCGCTTCGACAAATTTGTCCGCGTTCTCACCCTTGGTCATCAAGATGATCCCCGGGCTGGTGCAGAACTGGCCGGTTCCCATCAAGGCGCTACCGACAAAGTCCTTGATGATCGCATCGCCGCGTTCGACCATCGCACCGGGCAGGATCGCGACGGGATTGACGCTCGACAATTCAAGATAGATCGGCTTGCCAGCCCGATCGGCAGCCGCTTTGAGCGCCAGACCGGCGCCACGCGAACCGGTGTATCCGGTCGCGCCAACGCGAGGATCGGCGACCAATCGCTCGCCATCGGCGTGGTTCAAACGATAGATCAATTGAACCGTTGCGGTCGGCAGGTCGGTCGCTTGCAGCGCGGCAAACGCTTCTTCAGCGAAGATCTTGGTCGTTTCGGGATGCGAGCTGTTCGCTTTGCCGATCACGGGGTTGCCCGCTGCGATCGCGGCGGCGAAATCGCCTCCGCTGAGGCTGCCGAAGGCGAACGGAAAGTTATTGGGGCCAAAGACGCAGACCGGCCCCAAGGACTGGTAACACGATCGGATGCCCGCTTTGGTATCGATCGTCGCGGCGGCCCAATCGCCACTGCGGCAGGCGGCGGCCGCCAAACGCAACTGGTTCGTCGTCCGCGGCAGTTCGACGTCGGCTAATCGCGGGCTGGCAGGCAGCCCGGTTTCGCGGTTCGCCGCGGCGACCAAGCGATCTTTGGCGGCGTCGATGCGGTCGGCAAAGGCTTCCAAAAACGCAGCGATTCGCTCGCGTGGCAGCTGACGCAGTTCAGCATAAGCGGCAGCGGCAGCGTTCAGCGCTTCGTCGCAATCCTGCCACGAACTGACCGGAAAAACAGGGCTCAGCAATTCCATGTTGCTTGGATCGGTCGCTTGAAATACGTTAGTATTCGCGGTGTCGAGCGAAGCGGGCCGCCATTGACCGGCAATCAATACAGGTTCGGATTGGGCTGTTGTGGACATGATTTTCCAGGATTCGTTGGGACTTGTATCCAATCAATAAGGCTTCCAAGCATATCGCCCGAGCTGGCTTTTGGCGAGTGTGCCGAGCCCGCGGGATCGCCTTTCGATTGATCGCCCTCGCGATCGGCTTGCTGCCATTGCTGATGATCGAATCGACCCTCTGGGTGCTCGATTTGCCGCGAGCCGAATCGAGGATCGAAGCGATCGGCGAAGCCAACGGCACGCGTCGCCTGTTCCTTCTCAATCGGGCGACCGGACGGTATGAGATCGCTCCGGATCGGTTGAACCTGTTCCGCCCCGATTCTTTTGTCGCTGAAAAGCCAGCCGACCTGAGACGCGTTTTTGTGCTGGGAGGTTCGACCGTCCAGGGCCGCCCCTATCAAATCGAGACAGCGTTTTCGACTTGGCTGGGGCTGGCGCTGCAGTCGTGTCATCCCCGACATCGATGGGAAGTTGTCAATTGCGGCGGCGTTTCATATGCCAGCTATCGCGTGGCGGCGATCCTCGACGAAGTGCTCCAATACCAACCCGATGCGATCATCTTATACATCGGACACAATGAATTTCTGGAGCGTCAGTCGTTCGGCCAGCTGCAACGCTTGCCCGACTGGCTAGTCCCGTCGCTGAGTGCGGTGGAGCGGATGAGGACGTTTCAATTGCTGCGCAGCCAGATCTTCGCCGACGCCGCGTTGGAACCGAGCACCCGCGAATTGCTGACTCACAACGTCGACGCACTGCTGGACAACCAAGGCGGCCTGGCGGAATATCATCCCGATGCGCCGCCGCGCGAGGCGGTGGAAGAGGCGTTTGCCGACAACCTCGACGCGATGATCGCCTATTGCAGGCAGCGGAATGTGCCGGTCATCGTCTGCTGTCCGGCGAGGAACCTTGTCGATTGTCCGCCATTCAAATCGGAACCGCTGGTGCCGCTGGACGATTCCGATCAGCGAGCATTCGACGTGGCGATGGCGACAGCGACCGACGAACAGGCCGCGGCAGCCGACCGCATCGCGGCGCTTCGCACGGCGCAAGCGATCGATCCCCCAAACCCAAGCGTCGCGTATCGGCTGGGGCGACTGATGTTGCAGGCCGGGGAAATCGAGACGGCGCGGCAACAACTGACACTTGCCGCCGACAACGACAGTTGCCCGTTGCGGATTCGCAGTTCGATGCAGAGTCAGATCCGTGCGATCGCCGCGCAACGACAGGTGCCGCTGCTGGACGTCGATCGACTGATGCAATCGCACAGCCGCAACGGATTGGTCGGGGCAAAGTGGATGGTCGACCATGTCCACCCGACGGTCCACGGCCATCAAATGATCGCCGACGCTCTACGGGAGATCTTCGTCGACCAGCGTCTGACAACAAGCGACGTCGATTGCCAAAGCAACCGCGAAGCAGCCTATGCCGATCACCTGCGATCGCTCGACGAAAGCTACTTCGTCCGCGGCCAACAGCGTCTGGAAGGACTCAAGCAATGGGCCGCCGGCCGAGCGAGATAGTGACGCGATACGCCCCGAAGGGGCAGCCATTTGCATAGCCCAGGGCGACGAAGCCCTGGGGGCCGGAAAAGCATTTAATGGATGACGCCCTGTAAGGGCAAGCGAAGAAGAGCCGCCCTTTCAGGACTAGCGATTCCGACACACCCGATGACACCCAGGGCGTTGCCCTGGGCTATGCAAATGACTGCCCCTTCGGGACGCTCCTACCCAACAACCGAAACTCTTGACAAGTGCCGCTACTTCTTCGCACGCTCGGCCAACCGGAGGGCTCGGGTCAACAGGCGGTCGAAGGTGGCGGCAAACGCTTTTTTATCGGTCTCGCCGTAGGGAGCGGTTCGGCCGACAACCATCCCCGCACCGCGAAGGTCGTCCATAAAGTTACGCATCGACAACCGGCTGGTGATCGTTTCGGGCGAATACTCTTCGCCGCGCGGGTCGATCACAAACAACCCTTTCTCGACTAAGTCACCCGCCAACGGCAGATCGGCCGTGATCGCCAGATCGCCTCGCTGGCCCTCCGCTGCGATGTAGCGATCCGCCTGATCCGCTCCCTCGCGAACCTGGATCGATCGAACCATCGACAAACTGGCGGGAACCTCCATCATTCGGTTGGCGACCAAAATCGTTTCGACATCCAATCGCTTGGCGGCGCGAAATACGATCTGCTTGACATCCATGGGAGCCGCATCGGCATCGATCCAAATCTTCACTTCGCTGAGCTCCTGAGCGTCGCCGCCACGGACGGGGCACTTCAATTTTTCCAAGATTCCAACCGCAGCCAAAGAACCGACAACGGCAGTCGTGTAACATAGTTCCAGCTTACCTTCGTCTGCCCACCTTTGAAAATCCTGCCCCAAATGAATCGCATGCAACTCTCCTTCTCAAACCGCATTGTCGTCGCGGTCGCCTTGTTTCTCGTGGCTCCCGCCTGTGGTGCCGCTGAACCATCGATCCGCGAACTGAACCGCTTCGCCGCCGCCGAAGCCCAACAGGCCGTCGCCGTCGACGCGACTTCTTATTGCGCGATCTCCAGCCAATCGATCGGTCGCTATGAAAAACAAACCAACAAACCGATCGCCAATTGGACAGCACCCGCCGATTCGACGATCCAGCATCTGAACAGCGGTCTCGTCTACGACGGCCGTCTGTATTGTGCCCATTCCAACTGGCCCGCCTCGCCGCTGAAGAACACGCTTGAAATCTTTGACGCCGCGACGCTGAAACCTTTGGAGAGCAAGGCGTTTCCCGAAAGCGAAGGAGCGATCAACTGGATCGATCGCCAACACGACGCGTGGTGGATCGTGTTTGCGTTTTACGGCGAAGAGGCCAGCCGAACCCAGCTGGTTCGATACGACGACAACTGGAAACCGACAGGCCACTGGAGTTTCCCGGAACCGGTCGTTCAGCGATTCCTGCCCAACAGCAACTCCGGCGGCAGCTTTGGCCCCAACGGCAACCTGTACGTGACCGGGCACGATCGCGGCGAACTGTATGTTTTGGACGTTCCTGAGGCCGACGGCGAATTGATCCATGTCAACACACTGGCCGCGCCGATCGCGGGGCAGGGCATCGCATGGGACCGCAGCGACGTCGGATCGCTGTACGGGATCGTCCGTGGCAACAAAGAAGTCGTTGCGATGCAGATGTCCAACACCGAAGAGTTCACGAAATTGAAGCGTCCGGTGGAGTGGGTTCGCAATAAAAACAATCCCGTGATACCGCCGCGGGGCGAAGGATTTGATGCCACGCGTTGCATGAACCCATGGGTCGTCCGCAGCGGCGACAACTATCGCGTCTTCTACGCCGGCAGGGACAAGGCGGGGACGCACACGCTCGGGATGGCGACGTCGGCAATTGGCGACCTCGCAGATTGGGAGCGAACAGGTCCGCTGTTCGGCTCCGGCGCCCCCGGTTCGTTTGACGCCAAGTGGTGCGTGCTGCCACATGCTGTCAAATTTGGCGAGGCGCAGTGGCATCTGTATTACACCGGCAACGCCGGGCGTGGCGTGGGGCTGAGCTCCTTTCCAGGACTTGGCGTGGCGACCAGCAGCGATGGAATCAACTGGACTCGCAGCGATCGCCCGCCGGTTCTAGCTCCCAGCGGAGAATACGGCACTCCCGACGCGATCGGGATCGCTGGCGGATCGTTGATCGCGGTCGATCAGCCCGACGGGTCGAAGCAGTGGTGGTTCTATTACACCGGATGTCCAACGACCGGCAAGGCGCATGCGCTCAACCAGCAGAAGACGATCTGCCTGGCGGTTTCCGACGACGGCATCCACTGGGAAAAGCGTGGCGCCGTGATGCTCCGCAACCCCGAACGCGACTACGAAAACATCGCCGTCGCTGGCCCCGTGGTGCTGCGGGATGACGACGGCCTGTACCGCATGTGGTATTCAGCGATCGGCACGCGATGGGGCTTTTATTCGATCGCGTACGCCGAATCGGACGATGGCATCTATTGGCGCCGCGGAGTTAAATCGGACGACAACCTGCAACTCACTCCCAACGGTTCGGGCTGGGAAAAACAGATGGTCGAATACCCAACCGTGATCCGCGAAGGAGACCATCTGCGGATGTTCTATTGCGGCAACGGCTACGGCACCACCGGAATCGGAACCGCTGTCTCGAAGTAGCCATCGCCGATTCGATAACCGTGCTGCAACATAGCCTCCGCCGCTTGAATTCAAGCGGTGAGAGGCTGGTCAACCCAGCCAATGCGCCCGAATTATTCGGGCCAGCCTTTGGTCAGGACGCGTTTCATCGCAGCCAGCGTTTCTTTGCTGACATGATGCTCGATCCCCTCGGTGTCCGCGGCGGCCGTCTGCTCGCTGACACCCAATCGACGCAGAAACGCCTCGACAATCTCGTGCCGCTTCCGCGATTGCGTCGCCAATCGCTTCCCCTTCGCTGTAAGTTCGATCGGCTGATACGGCTCGGTCTGCACCAACCCGTCCCGCTGCAAACGCCCGATCGTATTGTTGACCGTGGCGTGCGTAACAGCAAATTGATTGACTAAATCGACGGCGCGACAGACCCCACGCTGAGCGATCGCGTCGGCGATCGCTTCGACATAGTCCTCCGCAACCTCGCTAGCGTGGTCGGATCGAGTGCGTTGATGCGTCTTGGAGGGCAAACCAGGATCCCTTAAAGGTGCGGATGCGGCGTCGGTTCCGCTGTCAGGCGGCAGAAATTCCCGGCTCGCGGGGGACCCTGGATTCTATCAATTTTGAATTTTCGACTGAACCCCCTTGATCTTGCCCCACCCGCCGCACTAGTTTAGCACCACCTAAGTTAGCCCGCACTAACTCGAGGCAGACACGACGAAGAACCTGCTTCTCTTACTTGCATGCAAACTTAGCCTCCGCTAACTCTGAAAATTCAATCAACCACAACCGAAGGGTCATATCATGCGAGTCGAACGTTTTCTCATTCGCAAAGATTTCCAAACCGCCCACCACAAAAGGTCTCGCCGACGAGGGTTTACGCTAGTCGAACTGCTTGTTGTGATCGCGATCATCGGGCTGCTAGTCGGCCTGTTATTGCCAGCCGTCCAGGCGGCTCGCGAGACGGCGCGGCGGATGACGTGCAGCAATCAACTGAAACAAATTGGACTGGCAACGCACAACTACCACTCCACCTTCGGACGGTTCCCTTCGGGCTACGTCTCTTATCCGACAAGGAACGGTTCGGCCCCCGCTTCGGTTCAGATCGATCCGCTGACCTGGGACGCCGGTCCCGGCTGGGGTTGGTCGACGGGGTTGCTGCCGTTTGTCGAAGCAAGCACGTTGATCGACAACATGCGAATCGATCAACCGATCTGGTCCGTTGCGAACCGACAAGCGATCGCAACAACGCTGCCATTGTTTTTGTGCCCCAGCGCCACCGGCGGCGACGAACCGTTTGACGTTCAGGGCGCGTCGGGCAACCCTTTGAGCATCGGTGGCGGGACGGTTCGCGTCGGACGCAGCCACTATGTCGCCAGCCACGGTCAAGAGAGTTGTTGGGGCGAATGCGGTTCGGCAGCGACGGGAGAGATTTTTACAAACATCTACACGTCGACGACAACGATCGTGGCGATCGATGGCGATGCGGGGCGAGTGGCCGACGGGCCGTTCTTTCGGAATTCCAAAACGCGATTCCGCGACGTGACCGATGGGACCACCAACACGATCTTTTTTGGTGAGCACAGTTCCGCGCTGAGCGACAAAACGTGGGTGGGCGTCGTGCCCGGTGCCTACACACATCCACAGTTTTCTTCGCCCGAAAACGGTCCCGACGCCGCGGCGACGCTGACGCTGGTACACGCCGGGCCATCGGGTGGCGAGCTGGATATCACCGGCAGCCCGATCATTCACCCGGTCAACTTCCCCACCTATCACGTCGGTCAAATGTACTCGCAGCATCCCGGCGGCGGGATGGTTTGCATGGGCGATGGAAGCGTTCGCTTTGTCAGCGAATACGTCGATCTGTTCCTGTGGGCGGAACTGTCGAGCATGAACGAAGGGGAAGTCATCGCTGGGGAGGCGCTGTGATGGGAGCTTCGAAATCAGAAACATCGCTGGCACGTTTCGGCTGGGCGAGCGTTGCAGTTGCGATCGTCGCTGCGGGACTGTGGTGGTGGATGCAACCGCCGGCACCGCTCAGCGAAAACGGATACGACCTGACGATCGCCCTCTATCGCGTTTGCAACCAACGCAGCGACGAGGGGCTGCAGCGGATCGAGGAGTTGTTGGACGAGAGTCGATCGACGGCGGCGGCGAGCGATCCATCGCATGGGATCGTCGCGGCGATCGTTGCTCAAGCGAAAGCCGGAGACTGGGAATCAGCAGCCCGAGCATCGCGTCGGGCGTTGGAAGACCAAGTCAAACGCTGAGCGCCGGGCGGTGCTGCCGTCATGTTCGGCGCGATCGCTGCGATCGGTGCAGTCTCATCGCAGCGATCGGCCGATCGGATCGGTTGCTCATAATTCGAACCTTCCCAGTCGGCTGGCGGCAGATTTGTGATCTACGTTTACTAGGCGTGCCCGATCCATCGATGCGATCGCATGCGGCTTCAACCCCTTCAAAAATTGCACGTTGAACACGCCCGGCGATGGGCTGACAGCAGGTGATGAACGCGCATCTATCCTCGGCGCGATGAAGCCTCCACTCACAACTCAAGACGCTGGTAAGCCGACGAATGAATCTACGGATTGTCAAAAGCGAAGCTGAATTCATGCAGCTGCAGGAAGCCTGGGACGCGCTGGATCCCGCACCGATGCAGAGCTTCGCCTGGAACTTCGCATGGTGGCAAAGCTTCAGCCGCTATAACGCGCTGCGGATCTATTGCTACGAAGATCAAGGGACCGTTGTCGGAATCGCACCGTTCTATTTTGACCGTCGCCTTGGCCAACGCGCTTTGAAGTTCCTCGGCAGCGGGATCACATGCAGCGATTACGCGCAATTGATCGTCGCCGACGAACACCGCCAAGATTTCCTTTCCGAGATCGCCGAAGACGTCCGCCAGTCGCGGTTCATCCGGATGGTCGAACTCGACGGCGTCCTAGCCGATCCCTCCCAAAACCCCGACCTCAAGATCGTCGACCAATTGGGAACTCCCTTCTGGCGATACGACCGCGACGTCGATTCGTCTTGGCTTTTGGAACTGCCTGATTCTTGGGACCAATTCCTCAAGCAATCGGCTTCCAATTTACGCCGCAAGGTTCGCAAAGCTGCCCGCCGGATCGACGGCGGCGAGGTGCAGATCCGTTCGACCCGCGACGACCTGTCGGTCGAATCGGCATTTGCGACGCTGGTCCGTCTGCATCTGGAACGAACCGATGCCAAGGGGCTGCAGTCGGCGTTTTGCGATCCCGAATACGTCCGCTTCCTGCATGCCGCCGCGGCCGATTTGATCCCTCAGGGGAAAGCTGAAATCCTGATTGCGGAACATCAAGGCAAACCGATCGCCGTCCATTTCAACTTGCAGGGCCCACGCGGTCCCCAGTTGTATCAGTCCGGCGCGTCGCGCGATGCAATGGAACTGGAACCCGGATATCTGCTGTTCACTCATGTCATCCGGCGGACGATCGGTGAAGGGATTGCGGAGTTCGACTTCCTCCGCGGCGACGAACCCTACAAAAAGTTCTGGGGTGCTCGCCCTGTCCACTTAGCAACGGTGCGGTGTGTGTCGAAGAGTTTGTTCACGACTGCTGGGCATAAGCTGGCTCTTGGCGCACGGCGACTGAAAAACGATCTACGCAGCTTTCAATGGCGTGGGCTGGGAGTGGCTCGATGATCCAAAAGCTGTCGACGTCACTGCTGAAATCAACGGCTTCAAAGTCCAAAATCGGGCAAAAACATTACCGCGTGGCCGAAGTCGATCTGCCGCAACTCGACTTCCACGGCCGGATCGTTCGCGACCTCGAAGAACTCGAATCGATCGTCGATCGCTGGCAGCGATTGATGGAAACCGCGATCCACCCCAATCTCTTCTTCGACCCCGATTTCCTGATCCCCGCGCTACGGCACCTGAACGATCGCGATGCGGCGGTACTGGTGATCGAAGCCCCGCGGCGAATGCATCCCGAAGGGGATCCGGTCCTGTGCGGGCTGATGCCGTTGATCCGTAAACGAATTTACGGCCTGCCATTGTCTGGCCGCGAAATCTGGAAACACGATCAGTGCTTCGATTGCACTCCGCTGTTACGCCGGGATTGCGCCGCCGAAGCCTGGCGGTTTGCGCTCGAATATTTGGCGACCGAGCAGGGCGTGCAATTGCTGAGCATGAATACGGTCAGCGGGCAGGACCAATTTGCGAATCTGATCACCGATCATTTCTACGCCGCGTCGACGACAGTCTTCCACCGCGACGCATTCACGCGAGCCTGCTTCCAGCCGGCCCCCGATGCGGAAACCTATCTAAATGCTCAAGTCTCCAAGAGCACGCGAAAGGGAACGCAGCGATTGAGTCGCAAGCTGGCCCAGCAGGGCGCACTGACAACAGGTTGCGCCGATCAAGACGACCACGCGACGTGGATCGAAGAGTACATCGCGTTGGAAGCGGCGGGATGGAAGGGACGCCAAGGGACCGCGTTTGACAGCAGCGATGGATCTCGTGAATTCTTTCGCGAGATGGCAACGCGGATGCTAGAGAAGAACAAAATGCAGATCCTCAAGGTTTCGCTCGACGATCGCCCGATCAGCATGATGTGCGATCTAGTGACATCCGAACGCGGGGCGCATTTCAAAACCACCTTCGACGAAACGCTACACGAATATTCGCCCGGCTTGATCGCCGAACTGGAGAACATCCCGATCATGCACGACCGTGGATTGGAGATCGTCGATTCGTGCGCCGATCCGGACCACTCGATGATCAACCGCGTCTGGCCCGACCGGATCCGATTTCAAAGTCTCGTCGTGGCGTTGGGCGGCAAGCTGTCGCAAGTCGCCGTGGCCAGCCTACCGATGCTCCAGCTGGTTCGTCACTCATTTAAGAAGAAGGGAAAATAAGATGCTACAACCACTCCCCACCGCGCTCAGCCAAGACCATTTGTGCGACCTGAACCAGCAGAAGTTTATCGACGATTTCAATCGCCGTCCGTTTAAGATCGGGCATCAATTGAGCGATCACCCGTTGTTCGCATTGGAATCGTTGATCGAATTGTCGAAAGACTTGCCGGCCGACCGCGTCGAATACAACGCTGGCAACCTGCCGGTATCACAAGACCCGACATCGACGCCACAAAATGGGCTGTCGGTGGAAGAGACGATCCAACGGATTCAACAGTGCCAGTCATGGTTGGTGTTGAAAAATGTCGAACTGAACAATCAGTATGGCGATCTGTTGGATCAATGCCTGGACCAGGTCAAGCCACTGGCGGCGTTGGTCTCCGAAGGGATGACGCACAAGCAGGGCTTCATCTTCATTTCGTCTCCCGGTTCGGTGACGCCATTCCATATCGATCCGGAGAACAATTTTCTCCTGCAGATCCGCGGCACGAAGAAGGTCTGGATGTTCGGGCAGAACGATCGCGAAGTCCTCCCCGAAACGCAAGTCGAAGACTTCTTCTCCGGCGCTCACCGGAACATGCAGTTCGAAGAACGGTTCCGCGAGCGTGGCGAGCAGTTCGATCTGTCACCCGGCGAAGGTTTGCACTTCCCCGTCGTGGCGCCGCACTACGTCGAAAATGGCCCCGAGGTCTCGGTCTCGTTCAGCATCACCTTCCAGACCCAAGACTCCTCGGATCGGCAAACCCTTCATCGCTTCAACCGCCACCTGCGACGGATCGGTTTGACGCCGTCGAACGTCGGTGAGCGTCCCGGTCGCGACAACGCAAAATTGGCGATGTTGCGGACGCTGCGGAAGGTGAAGAATATCGTGCGCCGTCCCGCGGACGCGTAGTAACCGTCGGGCCTTTGGCCCGTTGAGGGGCGAGGAACCGTTCGTGAATTCAAACGCCGCCCCCGGCGGGGACGCACGTCGATCTGCGATCCCTTCGGGAGCGTCGCGTGCCGTGGTATCGTGTTCCGGAGGTGCGCCGCTGCGCGTCGACCTCCGGCTACCATCTGCGCGATCCCTTCGGGATCACCGTGGCGAACACAACTGCAACTCCGACCAACACGTGCTAGGCGGCTTTGGCTGTGGCAACTTCTTGTGTCACGCCCGCGACTAGACGGATCGTTCGGTTGGCGAACGACGCGGTCTGGGCATCGTGAGTTACCATCACGATCGTGCGTCCGTCGTTGTGGAACTCGGTCAGATATTCCATCACTTGCACGCGAGTCTCGGCGTCGAGATTTCCCGTCGGTTCGTCGGCTAAGATGATCTGAGGATCGTTGGCCAACGTCCGCGCCAGTGCGACGCGTTGTTGTTGCCCTTGGCTCATCTCCGACGGACGGTGATCGCTGCGGTCGGCGAGTCCGACGCGATCCAACAACTCCAACGCGTGCTCTCGCTGCTGTTGAGCGCTCAGTCCCGACAGCATCAGTGGAATCTGCACGTTTTCACATGCGGAGAGCCAATGGATCAGATTGAACGACTGGAATACGAAGCCGATCTTTTCGCGCCGCAGCTCAGCTCGGCTCTCGATCGACAGATCGTACAGCGACTGGCCATCGAGCATGATCTGACCGGTCGTGGGAGCCAACATGCCTCCCAACACCGACAGCAACGTCGTCTTTCCGCTGCCGCTGGGACCAACGATCGCGATGAAGTCATTGTCGGCGATTTCGAGATTGGAGTCGTCCAGAGCGGTCACGATTTGACCGCGACGCTGGTACGTATGAGTGACCGATTGCAGGCGATACATGACAGTCCTTCCTTGAAAATGAGAGCGTTGAATTGTGGTGATGGTTCGCAAAGACTTGCGAATCAGGCGTCGTTGAAGACCAGGCAGGGATCGACTCCAGCGGCGCGGCGAGCTGGCAGCAGGCTGGCCAATACAGCGACGACAGTGGCGGTGGCCATGCCGACGCCAAGCAGGCTGGGCATCGGTTGGACGTGAACGCCTAACAATTGAGGGCCGAGGATCGCGGCCAGGATCGTTCCGGCAGCAAACCCGCCGACGCCGCCGGCCAAGCCCAACAACGTCGCTTTGCCCAAGAACATTTTTGTCACGAAGCCGCGGGTGGCACCAAGAGCCATCAGCGTGCCGATCTCTTTGCGGCGTTCGGTTACGTTGGCGTACATCACGCTGGCGATGCTCGCACCACCGACCAGCAACAGGATCGAAAAGAAGACCCACGACAATCGCGACATCAGACCGTTAACGGCGATCTGTGTCTCGACCACTTGAGCGATTGTGATCACGCGCGTGTCCGGCAACTCAGCCGACAGCTTGCCGATCAATCCGCCGGCGGCTTCTTCACAGCAGGCCATGATCTCGATCACGTTCACAACCGGGCCAGCTTCGGAGAGATCTTGCACGCTGTGCAGGTGAGCAAAGACGCGGCCGTCATCGATCGTTCCGGTGGCTGGCAGAATCGTCAGCACCTTAAATTCTTCGCCCAACAACGGCAGCTTGTCGCCGACGCTGGCTCCCAATTGTGTGGCGATGTCGCGTCCCAAGATCACGTCGCGATCGCCCAATTCGTCGATCGTGCGGTTGGTCGCCAAGGAATCGGGATCGTTGTCGCCAGCCGATGGAACGGAAGCTTTGGGGGCACAGCAACCGGCGTCGGTGCCAACGGCATTAGTCAACATCCCGAGCCCCTGCCAAGCCGACTTGGCTTGGAATTCGCTGCGTGGCAAGATGCCAGTCAGCGTCACGGGAATCGAATCGACGTCGGCGGCGACGCACAATTTCGGAGCCAGGTTTTCGACGCCGGCCAGTCGCGCCAGGGCCAGCTGGCTGACATACGATTCGGGCATCGTGTGGCCATGCATATCGGCCGAATAATAATCTTGCAAGCTAACGTTCGGTGGCAGCACCAAGACGTTGGCTCCCAGCGATTCCATGTCCCCTGCGATTTTTCGCTCCGAAAAAACCGTGATGTTCTGGATCGCAACCAGCGCGGTCACGCCAAGGGTTACCGCCAGCAGACTTGTCAGCATCGGGGTCGGCCGCTGCCACAGTTCTTTCCAAATCATGGACTTCAGTTGCATGGATTCCGTTCCTTGAGAGAGCTTTTCGTTTTTTGGAGAGGGGCGATTTTCAGCAACACCGCGGGGACGCTCGCGCCCGCCAAACGCAAACGGTTTGGCGAATCATCGGGCGAAGAGGCCACGGCGCGTCGAGGCGCGGGCTTGCTAGCGGCGAGCGGGTTGGGAAGCGCCAGCCGATTTGTGATGCTTGCAATTTTCGTCGTCGCAGCATTTGCCAGCCGCAGCCAGTTTTTCAGCTAGCGTGCTGTGGGTGACGCTGCCATTGAAGATCCCGATCATCACGCCCGGAGGTGCCATGAAGGCGACGACCGATGTCGGTTGGTCTGTGCGAACCTTCAATTGATTCAGAAACTTCGCTTCGCCCGGATCGTTGGCTTCCACGGTGACGACGGTCGAGCGATCTTGATAAAGCGAGTCGGCCATGAATTGGCGAACTCCCATCGGGATTGCAGCACCGGCGGCGGGCTGAGCACACAGCAGGACGATCTTCTTGTCCTGCAACGCCTTGAGGCACTTTGCTTGTCCGGGCGAGACGATCGCCGAGGTCAATTGGTGCCCGGTGACGCGTTGTGGGAAGACGCTGCAGACGGCGCCATTGGGAGCCAATACAGCGACGGCAGGCATCGGCAAACGCGTGGCATCAAATCGTTTAACGAGATCGCGTTCGGCGACGTCGGTGATTTGCACCGGCAGGATCGCGGCATCGCGCCGTTCGGCGAAGGTCGATTGCAACACGCCATGCATGCTCTGCGTCGCGGCATCGTTGTTGCGATAGAACAGGATGTAGGCGAACTGTTGATTATTGGCGACGGTGTCGAGCATCTGCTCGACAGGGCTGGCACCACGAGCGGTCGAACTCTGGGCAATGCAAGTGGCGATCAGAGTCAACGTCAGTGCGAACTTGGTGACATTCCGTGTCATGGTTAGCATCCTTCATTAGCTGCCGAGGTGTCGATCCGACCAGAATCCGCTCGGCAATCGGATTCTGGTCAAAATAGTGTGCTGAGAATCGACGCTAGCGATTCCCAAGTGGCTAAGGCTCTTTAACTTCTAGTGATCGTGATCGTGGTGGCCCTCTCCATCGTGGTCGTGATGGATCGTCCCGCGATACGATTTGCCATTGATGCTCAACACCAATCGCGGCTCGGCTCCCTCTTCATCCAGGTGTGCCGCTAGTTCCTTATCGGTCGAAACGAACCGCGAGGATTGGCCTTCTGGATCGTTCTCGTCGGGGGATGCTGCTAGCGGAAACTGCTCGGGCGTCCCATCATGCGTGGCGTTGATCGTGATCTCCGTCGCCGCGATTGGAACCTGCGCCTTGGCTGCCGAATCGAGCACGTAGATCGTGACCGTCCCTGCAGCGTCGTCGTGAACCAGTTCGGCGTGATATTCCTCGTTCCCCAGTTCGATCAATGAACCGTGATGCGGACCCTCGGTGGGATGAGCATGAGCGGCCTCTCCTTGATGTGCGTCGGCCGCGCCGGAATCGGCGGTTGGTGCGGGTTTGCAGCCGGTCAGGCTGATGGCAAGACATGCGAAGCCGATGGCGAACGTGGTCGTCAGTTTCTTCATAGTGTGCTCCAGTGAATACGCTATTTTTCAGTTGGGGGTGAGAGCAAAACGCAACAGGATTTGCTAGCCAATAGGTTGCTAGCGATTGGTTCAACCAATGCGTTGCTCGTATTGAGCGACCGCATCGGCAAGGGGTGAAAATTCGTAGCGGAAATAAACAGGTGTTGAGTTAGGTGGCCACCGGTGCCGTGAGCGGTGGAGGGTTCGTTGGTGATTCGTGGTCCAGGTCATCCGACTCTTCTGTCAGCTCCAATTCGTTGCCCGATTCCTCGACGACGCGGCGGGCTTCATCGATTCCGAACAGCCAAAACAGAGCGGGGTGAACAAAAAAGTCGAGCATGGTCGAACTGATCAATCCGCCCAGGATGACAGTCGCCACCGGGTAGAGGATCTCTTTACCCGGTTCGCCCGCCGCCAGGACCAACGGAACCAGTCCGATCCCCGAAGTGAGCGCGGTCATCAAGACGGGAGCCAAGCGTTCTAAGCCGGCGCGGACGATCATCTCCTGAGTCCAGTCTTCGCCTTCGTGGCGGACCAGGTGCAGGTAGTGGTTGAGCAGCAGGATTCCGTTTCGCGACGCGATTCCAGCTAGCGAAATGAAGCCGACCATCGCGGCAACGGTCAACGTCTGGCCGGTCACCACCAACGCGATCACCGACCCGATGAACGCCATCGGCAGAGCGGCCATCACTTGCAACGAAAGGTTGACGCTGCGGAACATCGTGAACAGGACCAAGAAGACGCCGACCAAAGTGACGGCGAACAGAGCCCCGATCACGCGCGATGCCGATTGCTGGCTTTCGAACTGGCCGCTGTACTGGACGAAATAGCCCGGCGGCAGCGAGGCGACGACCGGCGCGACCCGTTCCTGAATGTCTTGCACGACATCGACGACGCCGCGGTCGGCAACGTTGCATTGCAGCACGATCCGTCGGCGGACGTTCTCGCGATTGATCGTGTTGGGGCCGCCCGATTCGTAGATCTTCGCGACAGCTTCCAACGGAAGCATGCCGCCATCTTTCAGGTTGATCGTCAAGCGTCGCAATGACCGCAGATTTTCGCGGTAGTCTTCGTCCAGGCGGATCAGCAAATCGAAGGTCCGCTGGCCGATCAGGACTTCGGAAACGACCTGTCCATTCATCGCGGTCTCGATAAATTCGTTCACCTCCGCGGGCGTCAGACCATGGACCAGCAGTTTGTCGCGGTCCAGTTCGATCCGCAATTGTGGGATCGTCACCTGCGGTTCGACCATCAGGTCTTTGACTCCTGCAACCGCCCCGATCGCCGACTGCATCTCCTCCGCCTTGCGACGCAGCGTGTCGAGATCGTCGCCATAGATTTTGATACCGATCTGAGCTTTGACGCCCGAGAGCATGTGCGAAATCAGGTGGGCGATCGGTTGTTCGACAGCAGTCACGATGCCGGGGATATCGGCCATCGCTTCGCGGATCTCTTCCAGTTGCGACTCGCGCGGCCGAGGCGATTCGGGATCCAGTTCCAGGATGAACTCGCTCATGTTCACCCCCTCGGCATGTTCGTCCAGTTCGGCTCGACCGGTCCGGCGAATGAACTGCTGAACATCGTCGACCTGCTGCAGTCGCTGTTCGACGCGTTGGGCGATCTGATTCGATGTCTCCAACGAAGTCCCCGGCGGAAGCACGACGTTTAACTGAACCGCTCCTTCGTTAAACGGCGGCAGAAAATCGCGTTCCAACGAAAAGGCAAACAGCCCCGCCAACGCGACCAAGAGGGCGGTGACTGTCAGGTTCAATCGCGGCAGTCGCAGGCTGAACCGAATCACGCGGTCGCCGATCCATTTGATCCCCCGCAGCAGCAAGCCGTCCCGCTGGTGATCGACCAGCTTTTGTTTGCCCAACAACCAATACGACAACACGGGCGTGACGGTCAACGAGACCAGCAGCGAAGACAAAATCGACACGATGTAGGCGATGCCCAGTGGCGCGAACAGCCGACCTTCCATGCCAGTCAGTGCAAACAATGGAATGAAGACCAGGATCACGATCATCGTGCCGAAGACGATCGAGTTGCGGATCTCGATGCTGGCGCGGAACACGACCAACAGCGGCGGCTTCGGATTCGCGAGGGCTCGGTTTTCTTTTAGCCGCCGGAAGATGTTTTCGACGTCGACGATCGCGTCGTCGACAAGTTCGCCGATCGCCACCGCCAGTCCGCCCAGGGTCATCGTGTTGATCGAGATCCCGAAGAACGAAAAGACGATCGCCGTCATCACCAGCGACAACGGGATTGCGGTCAGCGTGATGAAGGTCGTGCGGACGTTCATCAAGAACAAAAACAGGATGATCACGACCAGGAAGCCGCCGTCGCGAAGCGCTTCGACAACGTTGGCGATCGCCCGATCGATAAACGACTTCTGCGTGTACAGCGGTTCGATCCGCAGTCCCTCGGGAAGCGAAGGACGCAGATCGTCGATCGCCGCCAGCACGTCCTCGGTCACGCGGCGGGTGTCGGCTCCAGGCTGCTTGTTGATCGTGAGAATGACGGCAGGGCCGCCGGAAAACTTCCCTTCGTCATCGCGGAGATAGGCGGCGCTGTCGCCGCGGCGCACCTGCGGCCCGGCGACGACGGTAGCGATCTGGCCCAACGCGATCGGTCGGCCCTCGCGCATCGTAACGACAACTTTTTGAAGGTCCTCGATCGACTGCACTCGCCCCAACGCACGGACCAGCAATTCGTTGGGCCCCTGTTCATCCAGATAGCCGCCGGTCGCGTTTTCGTTGCTGTTCTGGACCGCTTGTTTCACTTCGTGTAGCGCCACGCCAAATCGCAGCATCGCATCGGGATCGACCAGGACTTGGAACTGCTTGCGGCCGCCTCCCATCGTGAAAACTTGCGAGACGCCGGGGATCGTCAGCAACCGTTGCCGCACGACCCAATCGCCCAACGTACGCAGCTCCAACGGCGGCGTGCTGTCATCTTCGCTCCACATCCCCAGCATCAGGATCTGGCCCATGATCGATGAGATTGGTGCCAGCGTTGGCTTGACGCCTTCCGGCATCCGCTCTTGGACAAGTTGCAGCCGTTCGTTGACGATCTGGCGGTCGTTGTAGATGTCGGTGCCCCAGTCGAATTCGACATAGATCACCGAGATCCCGACGCCCGACGCGCTGCGAACCGCTTGCACGCCGTTGGCACCGTTCATCGTCGTTTCGATCGGAAACGTGATAAGCGTCTCGACCTCTTCGGGGGCCAGCCCCGGTGCTTCGGTCATGATCACGACTCGCGGTCGGTTCAGATCCGGAAACACATCGATCTGCGAATGCATCGCCTGCCAGGCTCCATAACCGACAAGAAACAATGCAGCGGCGATCACCAGCAACCGCTGGTGGAGCGCGAATCGGATGATTGCGTTTAACATGTGCGATGCCCTTTAGTGGTTGTGGCCTGCATGCGGATCAACTCCGCCGCCAGCTTTGTTCTTCAGGGCCATTTGCATCTGATGTGCACCACGCATCGCAACCACGTCGCCGGGAAACAGCGAGCCATCGTTGGCGATGACCGCCGAATATTGATCGCGGTATTTGACGTGGACGGGGATCCGATCGAAGTGGTTTCCGTTCTGTTGGAAGACGAAAAACTCAGCTCCCTCGCGGGCAACGGCTTCAACCGGCAAGACGATCTGTTGGGGCCACTCTTCGACCGGCACCCGCAACTGCAGTCGTTGGCCGGGAAGGTATCGCCACTCGATATAACGGTTGCCGTCGCCGCGTTGATCCTTCGTCACTTGATTGGTCAACCGGACGTAGAAGTTCAACGTTCGCGAATCGGGATCGACGCGATTGTCCAAATAGACGATCCGCAGTCCGGCGACGATCTGCTTTTTGTCATTGGGTTGGTCGAAGACGGCGTCGACAGTCCAATCGTTCTGCGACGCGCGACGCAGTTGATCGATATCCTGTTCGAAGGCCAGCCCCTCGATAAACAATTCGTCGTATTCGGCCAGGATGCACAGCGTCTCGCCCGCATTGACCGACTGGCCCTTGTGAACCGCCAGGTCTTGCAGGATCAAAGGTCCAGCCACCGCCGGAAGATCGTTGGCCGGTTGCGCGACCTGGCGATTGCGAGTGTACGCTGCGGATTGGATTGGATTCATCGACAGCTTCAATTCGTCTTCGGAATGGTTGTCGACCGAGGGAGCATAGATCTGCAGTTCGCGCAACAAGCGACGTTCTTCTGCAATCTGTTCGACTTGTTTATCCGACAGACCGTGCAGTCGCAGCGATTCGCGTTGGGCGCTGAGCGCGGCTTCCAATTTGTCCTTCGCGTACTCCCGTTCCAACAACACCTTGCCAGCCACAGCGCCGCTGCGGGTGACGTCTTGCAGCCGAGCGATCTCGCGCTGTTCGACATCCCATTCGCCAAGCGTTCGGACAAATTCGGTCTGGGCTTGGACGAGGTCTTCGTGGGTCAAGCGGATCTGAAACAGCAGAGCTCCCGGCTCGATCGCTTCGCCTTGAACCGCGTGGACATGGGAGACCACGCCAGTCATCGGCGTGGCGACTTGGACGCGCGATCGCCCGGGGCGTTCAACGATCACGGCCGGAACGGTGATCGATTTGCGATAGGTCTCCAACCGCACCGGCTGGATCGTTTCATCCGACAGACCGATGTTGCGGATCGCTTGCGCCGAGAGTTCCAAAGAGGAGGCTTCGTCGTGACCGGCGTGCGCATGTCCCGAGTGATCGTGCCCGGCGTGCGGATCGGCTGCGGCTTCACCTCCATGATCCGATTCGGAACCGCCCGACCGGAAAACCGCAACGGTTCGACCGACCCAGGACTGTGTCGCGGGAAACCATCGCTGCCAAGTAAAACCTGCGACCAGCACAGCCAGCAACAGGCCGCCGAGCCAGGCCCATTGGGCGAGTTTTTTTGATTGGGGAATACGGAACTTCATCGCAATGATTCCAACGGAACATCCAGCCAGAGAGTTTTCCACTTGCCCAGGGATCGACTCGCCGCAACCGCCGCATGATTCGCTACGGTTCGTCGAAGTAACAGTCCAAGGATTAGTAGAGAGACAACGCGCAGGCGTGTCGATCGATCAACAGGATGTGAGAAGGCGAACCGAAGCGTTTTGCATGCGCAAGCGAGACCGAACATCAACCTCAGGGCGAGGCCATTGGCGAGTTCGATAGCAGCAGACAAAGCACGAGCGGAAGACAATCCCATCGATCTGTTGAAGATCGACGGATGGCCGCTCTACAGTCGCCAAACCTGCGTCAGAGTGCGCAGCGGCTGGTTGCCGAAGAAGAGATCGGGTGGATCATTGCTACCGTAGCGGCTGGTCAGCGACGCTTGAGCCGAATGGGCGGCGGCGTAGTCGATCGCGGGAACCCAAGTGGTTACCGAGAACAACAGGCTGACATCCAGATTGCGAACGACCGAGATCAGACTGCAATCGATTTCATCGCAAGGGGCATGCGGAGCGTCTTGGCCCTGTTGATCGGTTTCGCCATCGCCGCATGGATTGCCAGCATCGTGGTGATGCCCGTGGCAATGATCGATCGATTGGGAAACCGTCGCAACCTCCTGCGACGCGCAAGCATGTTCGTGATGCACACAACACCCCAAAAGTGCGTGAAGCACAATTGCGACCGTGGTCGATAGGGTGAGGATGTTTTGAATCATGTCCAAAGTCATCTGGAGTGGAATCGGCGCTGAATTTGGAGCGCCGTGCTACGTTAATTTGTATCGGTTACCTATCGTTTGGTCTACATTACTTCTCGTTAAAAGAAGAAGTAACCCAAAGGACAAATTAAACGCTGTCACCACGAATTGCCAGCATTTTGCAGGCACTGGTAGCGGATCAACCTTTCCCAGAATCGGCGGACAGGTTGCCAGCAGGGACTGTCAGCGAGTCCTCATCCGCAAATTCCGTCGGCTTGGGTTGTCGCACGATCACCACGTGCTCCTCGCCGGTGATCAGTCGCGCACTTCGGTTGAACGTGGCGTAATTCCACGCCCACTGAAACAGAATCAGCACGCGATTCTGGAACTGCACGATCAACAACAAGTGGACGAACAGCCACAACAACCACGCAAAGAACCCGCAAAACTGGCGTTTGCCGATCTGCACCACCGCCGCGGCGCGACCGATCGTCGCCATCGTCCCTTTGTTTTTGTAGTGAAATGGTTCCGGCTGGCCTTTCCCTGCGACACGTGCCGCGATCGCGTCGGCGACATAACCGCCCTGCTGCATCGCCACGGCGGCGAGCCCCGGCAACGGCTTGCCCTCCTCATCGAGACACGTGGCGATGTCGCCGATGGCAAAGATGTTTTCGTGCCCCACCACATTCAGAAATTCATCGACGGGGATGTGCCCCGCGCGATCGGTCTCCAAGCCACAACCGGCAGCCAGTCGCTTGCCCAACGGGTTCGCTTGCACCCCTGCTCCCCACAGAACAGTCCTCGTCGGAACGATGGTTTCACAGCCCTCGGAGCTCATGCGGACATGATCGGCGGTGATCTCGGTGACTCGGGTGTGGGTATGCACTTCGATATTGAACTGACGGATTTTGTCGGCAGCCCGCTGACTCAACGCCTCATCGTAATGACTCAACACATGCGGAGCGCCTTCGACGATCATGATCCGCGCGTCCTGGGGACGGATATTGCGGAAGTCGCGGGCGAGCGTGTGCTCGGCGATCTCCGAAAGCGTTCCCGCCAACTCGACGCCGGTCGGTCCACCACCCACAACAACGAAGGTCATCAAGGCTTTGCGGGCTTCCGGATCCGTCTCCCGCTCCGCCGCTTCAAACGCTAGATAGATGCGGCGGCGAATTTCGGTCGCATCGCCGATCGTTTTCAACCCCGGCGCGAACTCGGCCCACTGGTCGTTCCCGAAGTAGCTGTGCGTCGCTCCGGCGGCCACCACCAGCGTGTCGTAGGTGAGTTCGCCGTCGGCCAACACCAAACGCTTGTTGGCGACATCAAAATCGGTCACCTCCGCCAGCAGCACCTGGCAATTCGCTTGCTTCCGCAGAATCGCACGCAGCGGAGTGGCGATGTTTGCTGGCGACAAACCGCCGGTTGCGACTTGGTACAACAGCGGTTGAAACAGATGGTAATTGTGGCGGTCGACAAGCGTCACGCGAGCGTTTGTCTTGCGGAGCTGCTTGGCGGCTTGTAATCCGCCAAAACCGCCGCCGACGATGACGACATGAGGTTGGGTGTTCATCGTTAAAACTGCTTGGTCGATGGTTCAACAACGGCAACGCCGAAGACGTTGATTATCCGAAACACAATCGCCAATAGGTTAGCTGATAAACGTTTGCATCGCGACAACCACGGCCGCGCCGGCTAGGTAACCGATCACTGCCCAAGGGGCGATCCGTTTCAGGTACCACATGAAATCGACGTGCTCGATTCCCATCGCCGCCACACCCGCAGCCGATCCGATGATCAAACAACTGCCGCCGGTTCCCGCACAATAAGCTAGCAACATCCAAAACGGATGATTCATCGGCAGGTCGTACATCTCAATTCCCGCCGCGACCAACGGAACGTTGTCGACAACCGAAGAGACCAGCCCGATGACAACCGCCACCACGTCGCGATTAGGTAGCACCGAATCGAGCCAAGTCGCGGCCGACGCGAGCGTACCGGTGGCTCCCAAAGCACCAACGGCCAACAAAATCCCGAGAAAGAAGAGGATGCTCGACATGTCGACTCGCCGCAGCGCAGGGAGCACCCCGGTACTCGAACGCGTCTGTTCATCCAACGTGTGCCCGACTAATTCCGAGACAACCCACAGCACCGACAGACTCAACATCATGCCCATGTAAGGGGGCAGATGCGTGATCGTTTTAAAGATCGGAACGCCGATCAGCCCCAGCACTCCCAGGATCAGAAACAACCATTGGTGCCAGGGGCGAATGTCTTTGGCGACGTGCGATTCGTCGACCTCCGGCGGCTGAAACTTGCCTGGCATCGAACGGGCAAATCCGATCAGCGGAACGATCAAGCAGACAAGCGATCCGACAAACAGTTCGCGCATCACTTCGACGGTCCCCACCTTGTGCTTGATCCACAACATCGTCGTCGTCACGTCGCCGATCACCGTCCAAGCACCGCCTGCGTTGGCGGCGATCACAACCAAGCCGACGAACCGTAACCGGTCCTCCCGGTCGCCGATCAGTTTCCGCAACAGCGAGACCATCACGATCGTGGTCGTCAGATTGTCGAGGATCGCCGAGAGGACAAACGTCAGCAGACCAACCGTCCACAGCAGCGTCCGCTTGTTGCGGGTCCGGATGCGATCGGTGATCAACGCAAACCCTTCGTGCGAATCGACAAGCTCGACGATCGTCATCGCTCCCATCAGAAAGAAGAGGATGCTGGCGATCTCGCCGGTCTGGATCAGGTGCTGGGCATCGATCGCATAATGCAGCCGCACATTCTCCACCTGTTCGGCGATCGCTTCCTGGCGAAACCAATCGGGAATCGCATCGCGAGGCAACAAGTCGTTGACCTCAACCGTATAGATCGACCAACAAGCGACACCGATGAACAGAGCGCTAGCTGCCTTGTTGATCTTCAATTTGTGTTCAAACGCGATCGCTAGATAGCCGGCGACAAAGATGCAGAGGATCAGAGTGAGCATAGATGGTGAAGCAGGTTCGTTGAGCAATGGTGAATGGGGACCGACAATCCAAATTCAGCACGTCGGTTGGTCACTGGACTGTAGGCACTTGGACTCACGCCCTTTCCCATCGAATACCAAACCGTTCGCAGGCAGTACCGCGACGCCCGCGAAACAACTGGCGGGTGAGCCTGCGGAATCGCGACGGAAATGCGGCCCCTAGAAAACGCGTCGGTGGGAGGGGATTGTGGAACAAAAATTCCTAGCATCGGGGAAACGAAGCGGAGCTTCCAAAAGGAGACCGTCGTAAAAGGGAATGCCGCCGTCCACATAGGCACGATCCGTGCCAAACGCCACGCGATCGGTCCAATGGCATTAAAAGGAGAGAATTCCCGCTGTCGACCGCTGAACGACTGGGGACTATCTGCTCGCCACGACCAACAAATGCTCGCGGCCGATCTGCCAATGCCCTTGGGCTCGCCTGGAAGAGGAGTCACCGACCAACGAGTCTACACGTCGCGGGGCAACCGGGATTCAACGGTTGTGGCGAGCATCAGCATCTGGAACAGCTGTCCGAGCGAGTGCGTGTCGATCTCGGGCATCCGCAGCTGAGTCGTCGGGCATCCGGCGGCATGCAGTGCGGCGTCGATATCGGCGATCGCTTCGGTCATCAAGTCGGGCAGTTTGCGGTCGGATAACGCGTTCAGCCCGTCGTGGTCGCCATCGCTCAGGCCGACCTGCCACGGGTCGGCGCGATGCTGTTGGACGATCAAATGATTGACGACTTTGCCCTGCAGGTTCGCTGGATCCAGGTGGTGCCCGTCGCGAGGGCTGACTGTTGTCAGCGGTAGCGTCTGGTTGCCCGAACCGGCGAACAGTTGGTCGTGCCAGAGGCCAAACGTTTCGAGCGCCGAGCCCCAGACATTCATCACGCGTCGATCGATCCCGCGATGCGTTTGCAGCAGATGATGGATGGCGACGTACTGCAGCACGAGGTTGGTTTCGGGAGGGGCGGTCTTGAAGTGTTCGTCCATCGCCGCGGCTCCTTCGAGCAGCTGGACGCAGTCCAACCCAAGCATCGCGGCGGGCAAGACACCGGCCGCGGAGAGGACGTTGAACCGTTCATCGATCGCCGCGGGGATCGGGAAGATCTCCTTGCAACCGATCGCCTGGGCTAGGTCGCGCAGCTTGCTCGGTTGGTCGGTCACGGGAAGGAGCAATTCGGGCAGCCACTGTGCCACGTCGTCGGCGAGCGATTCCTGCAGCGCCGGCAGGAACTGACGCAGCGCTAACGCTCGCTCTCGCGTTTCCCCCGCCGGATCGATCACGACCATCGCCCAACGTCGAACGACTGGATCGATCGCTGTCAGATCGCGGCCCAGCCGATGCAGCAGAGCACTCGACGCATCGTTGTCGAGATCGTTGCCGGTGAAATACATTCGCGGCTTGCTGCCACGGCCGCCGCGAGACAATTCGTTGTGGTAGGGATCGCAGCAGGCGTCGCGGAGCGCTTGGGTGCCGCGATAGGTGCCGCCGCCAGCGAGGACGACGACCGCATCGACTTCATCGTGCAAGCGATTGGCGACGCGGAAGATCTGTCCCAGCGGGCTGTCGTCGCGAAGCTCGGTGTAGCCGTCCAGTAGTTCGCGCGGCAGCGAGGCGAACGGCGGCGCGACGTCGACGATCTGCTGTCGCAAGTCGAGCAACTTGGGGGCCAGGTCCGCAATTTGAGCTTCGGTCACGCCATAATCGGCGTCGACCGCACCCGAAAAATCAAATTGAATCAGACCCACAAAATGCCTTTGCAAGAGATGTCATGAACCGCGGCGGGATCGTCCGCGGGGAGGCCCCGATCAATCGATGGCGATCAACGATTCGCCGGTCATCTCTTCCGGCTTTTCCAAGCCCAGCAGGGCCAGAGCGGTCGGTGCGATATCGGCCAATCGGCCGCCGCTGCGCAGTTGCTTGCCGTCCAGGCCTGGTTCGACGACGATCAACGGCACATCGTAAGTGGTGTGCGCGGTGTGCGGTCCGCCGGTTTCCGGATTGATCATCTGTTCGCAATTGCCGTGGTCGGCGGTCACGATCAGCGAACCGCCCGCGGCCAATGTCGCTTCGACGATCTTGCCGACACATTCATCGACAACTTCGACCGCCTTGATCGCTGCGTTCAGGTTGCCGGTGTGGCCAACCATGTCGCCGTTGGCGTAGTTCATGATGATCAGATCGGTCTTGCCCGCTGCGAGCTCTTGCAGCACGCGGTCGGTGATCCCGGCGGCCGACATCTCCGGCTTCTGATCGTAGGTCGACACGTCGCGCGGCGACTGCAACATCCCACGCTCTTCGTTTTCGAAAGGATCGTCGCGGTAGTCGTTGAAGAAGAAGGTGACGTGAGGATACTTTTCGGTCTCCGCACAACGGAACTGCTTCAGGCCCAAGGTGCTGATGTACTGGCCCAGGATGTTTGGCATCTTCGCTGGTTTTTCGAAGATCACGTGGACGGGCAGGCCGGTTTCGTAGCCGGTCATCGTGGCGAAGTAGAGGTTGTCGATCTTTTCGCCGCGATCGAATCCGCCACCGTCGATGTTCGCCCACTCGGTGTCGGAGTAGGTGAATGCTTTAGTTAGTTCGCGCGTTCGGTCGCCGCGGTAGTTCAAGAAGATCACCGCGTCGCCCGCTTTGACAAGCTGCTTCGGATCGACGGTGTCGGCGTCCGATACGGTGACCGGAGTGATGAATTCGTCGCCGGTACGATTCGATTCGGTTGGGTTGTCGTAATAGCTTTGGATCGCTTCGCTAGCTGTCGCTGCGATCTGATCGGCGCCGCGAGTCATCATGTCGTAGGCGAGCTTGACGCGGTCCCAACGCAAGTCGCGGTCCATCGCGTAATAACGGCCGATCACGCTGCCGACTTTCCCGATGCCCTCGGAGGTCAGGTTCTCTTGCAGCTTTGCCACGTAGCCCAGGCCGCCAGTCGGCGCGGTGTCGCGGCCGTCGGTGATCGCATGGACGATGTAGCGGTCGCCCGCCAAGCCGCTTCGCTTAACCAATTCGGTGACGGCAAACGCGTGTTCCAGGTCGCTGTGCACGCGTCCGTCGGACATCAATCCGACCAGGTGCAGCGAGCCGCCGGAAGCTTTGACGTGCGCGATCGCTTCTTGCAGCACGGGGTTCTCGAAGAACTCACCCTTGCGAATCGAACGGGTGATCCGCATCACTTCTTGATCGACGATCCGGCCGGCACCGATGTTCTGGTGGCCGACTTCGCTGTTCCCCATCACGCCGGCTGGCAGACCAACATCTTCGCCCGATGTCTTGATCAGCGTGTTGGGATAGCTTTGCATCAAAGCGTCGGAGACTGGAGTCTTGCCCATGAGGACCGCATTGGATTGATCCCATTTCGAAAAGGGATTTTGTCCCCAACCATCACGAACGATCACAACAACAGGTTTTCGGCGAACTTCAGTCACAGGTGACTCTCCAAATAATAAGTCAGGCAAACTCTGACAAACGACGGGCGTGGTCGCGAGATCGGACCAGCGGCCGGCAGCCAGCGAGAGGATCCATCGTACCGAAAACGTCTTTTTTTCGATACCGGCCCGGCGCCAGCGGTTGCTCGCAAATCGAGCCGCTGGCGACGTTAACGCCGCAAAAATCAGGCTTTTGGTTGCCGTCGACAGAGCGTCTGCAAGATCGCTGGCGGGATGAAGATTGCGTTAGCGATGATCATCGTCACGCCAAAGGTGATCATGCCCAGGAACAGAGCGATTCCGCCGTGGACCATCACCGCCGTCAACAGCACCCAGGGGCGAGTCAGCCGCGGCCAAACCAACGCACAGTAGAAGGTTTCCCAAAGGACGGTGGCGTGCGAAAGAGCGGCGAACAGGATCGGATAGTGGACGATCCAAGTCATGTCCATCGATTGGTATTCGTAATTGGAAACCGCGAACCAGGTCGCCGTTCCATCCCACCACATCTCGCCGCGCATCTTGCTGACACCGCCAAACAGATAGATCACACACAGATGCAGTTGCAACAGCCGGGTGCCGATGTTGGCAGCGATCGAAGGGGATGCCGATGGCAACCACCAACGCGACGGTCGACCCGCGGCTTCACGGCGACGATGTAGCCAAGCGTCGACCGACCAGACCGATCCGCACGGCGTCAGCATCAGATACATCGTGATCATCGTCGTCATTTGGTCCAAGCCAAACAACGCGCCGGTCAGACGATGCATGTACATCAACTGAAGAAACCACGCCGCCGGAGCGGTCAGCCGCGTGAAGATCCCGCAGGTGAAACAGATCGTCACGGCGATCGTGACTAGGTGATGTGTCCACAGGATCGCTGGGCTATCGACGTACCAAAGATAGGACCAGGCGTAATCGTTTTCGTGCAGCTGGCGAACCGTGTCGGTCGTGACCCAGGCATCGGTGCCAACAAACGCAAGCAGTTGAGACGCCAGCACAAGGTGCGTGTACAGCAGCATCAACCCGATCGCGATCCGGATCGCGGCCAAGGTATGCGGGGCGGTGGGAGTGAACCAGAACCGATCCCACAGCGTGGTGAGTTCGGTGAAATAGCTGGCGATCCAGCGACGCGGTTTGTTCATGGTGCGATCCCATCGAAAGCCGGCAGGCCATCGGGCAGCGTCAGATACAGCCGCTCGTTTTGCAAATCGATCCGTTCCTCGACGAACTCGGGGATGCCGGGCATGCGATGCTCGACGCGATCGATCTGCACCGCGCTACCGCCATGGACGTGTTGCAGATGATTGGCAAAACCGTCGCGGATCATTTCATATCGATCGCGGCCGGACCGCCAATCGCGAAAGATCACGCTGTCGCGCGGCACGTCGGGCGGCAGCGACCGCGGTTCGTGCATGTTGTGCAAAAACTCGGTCAACATGAAGTGGCGGTGATACAGCAAACGAGGCCACTGGTTGTTGCGATCGGGAAACGTCTCGGTTTGCGGCTGGCCATCGGCATCGATCCAGCTGGCCGCAACGAGATGGCTGGGGCCGGGATCGGGAGCGAAAAACGCGTAGCCGTGACTTAAATAAAGGAAGTCGACGTAGCGACCGACCGGGGCGCGAAAGGCCGACGCAGCGGGTGAGGGACCGCCGGGACCACGCGTTGAAAAGCGGATCGGTTCGGCAACGACCGCCCACAGATGGACGACGACGGCGATGCTGATCGCTATCTTCAACCAACGCGGCGGCGCGAAAGGGGGCGAGAGTGTGTCGTCGTTCATGCGTCAGAAGATAACCGCCCGCAGCGCACGAAAAAACCCGCGTTGGAAATTTCCAACGCGGGCTTCTGGGTCGTGTCAGTGCGAACACATCGCCTAACGCATTGCAACGGTTTCGTCAGCGAAATCGAAGGTCAGTTCTGGCGTGCTGCCAGCCGACAACGAAATCGTCTTCTCTTCGGTCAACGTCCGTCCGTCGCGTTGGATCGCAACGGTGACGGTGTAGTCGTTCCAAACTTGACCAGCTTGCAATTGCTTGGTGCGGAAGGTACGCGTGGTGCCATCGGCATCGGTTGCGTTGCCAGCCAAAGTCACCTTGGCGTCAGCAGGCACGTTGACGGTCAAAACAGTTTCGACAACATCCGATTCGGTTGCTGGAGCGGCAACGTAAGCTGGCGCTTCAACCGCAGGTGCCGAATAGACCAACGAACGGGTTTCGCCACCGTGCAGGCGGACGACCTTCGATTCGCTGACCAATTGGCCGTTGACGGTGTGTTCGATTCGCACGTCGTACGAATAGGCATAACCAGGGGTCAGTCCACGCGAGACGAATTGGCGATGTGCGCCAGTGCTGCGGGTCTTGGTGCCGTTGACGAAAACGTCTGCATCGGCGGGAACTTCCATCGTCAACAACGCTTCGCTGGAAGATGTGGTCGATTGCGTTTGGTGATACGAAGCACCTTCGACAGGTGTTTCGATGATCGATTCGCCCTGCGACGATTCGATTACCGGTTCGCTGTAGATCGGTGCCGATTCGTACATTGGAACCGAATACGATTCGACAGGTGCCGAGTAGTAGTTGGCGCTATACGATCCGCTGCTTCCGCCGCTGCTGGCGCTATATCCGCTCGATCCGCCGCTGCTGCCATAGCTGCTGTAGGCGCGATACGAACCGTAGCTGCCGCCGCTGCTAGCATAGCTGCTGGTGCTATACCCGCTCGATCCGCCACTGCTGGCGTATCCGCTGTAATAACCGCTCGATCCGCCGCTGCTGGCGCGAGCTGCACGCCAAGCTTGGTGCCGGGCTTTGATTCGCTTCAGGATACCGAAGTGTCCCGAGCTGCCGCCGTAGGATCCGGAGCTGCCATAGCTAGCGCCCGAACTGCCGTAGCTGCTGTAAGAGGCCGAGTAACGGCCATAGCTGCCGCTGCTCGCACCCGAGCTGCCGTACGATCCGTAGCTGCCCGATGAGCCAGAGCTGCCCGATGATCCGTAACTACCAAAGGAGCCCCAGCCCGCGTGTGCGGCTCCCCCCATCAATGTCATCGCCACGGCGGCTGCTGCCACTGGCATAAAGTGAATTCGTCGCATGAGTTAGAACCTCCCGATTCTTTCCGACCTATCCCAAAATCTACATTAAGCGTGTTCGCGTTTTCGCGCCCAGAATACCCAGTTAGGATAATCTTCCCCAGCGGTGATTCAAGCTCGCTAGCTTCAATAATTTCAATCAAACCTTCGATTTAGGCTCAAGCGACGCAAATACAACGACTGCAAGGGCTCGCTTGGTTGCAACCAGACACTTCGGTTTCCGATGCAACGCAAAACAGGATGGTGCACAAACGGGCAGATCTCCGGTTCCGTTCCACCAGCAATTGATGGACACAGACGAGGCATCCCAACGGCCGTTCCACCTGCCCCAAACGCGCTGTTAACAAAGAAGCGACCAACCGACCGACGACAGGACCGCTGCGGCAATCAAGTGTTTGTTCTTAGGCGAATTAGCCGGCACGCGCCAACACCCGCGTCCCCTGGAAAACCGGACTCTAACGCGCGCCGGCTGATACCTCAAATTGAAACACTGCTTAGCCCAGAGGAGGCTGTGACGAAAGCTCGCCAGAAGAGGCAATGTCCACTATTTTTCGGGGGTCAGCGAGATCTCATCGAACTCGGCGACTCCGGTCGCACCAAACAGCCCGATTCGGACGATCGCTTCGCGAGTTGTCGGGGGGACGCGGAACGACCGCTGATGTTCGGTCCAATCTTGGGTCCCATTAAACGGGCCGATCCAAAACGTCCCCAGTTCACGACGTTTTTCGTCGTAAAAGCTGACTGCCAGAACGGGCAACCGGTCGGGGCGTCCACCGCTGTCAACGTCCTGTGCTCGGACCTTGCCGGCCAATCGGACGCGAGCGATCGCTCGCCCATCCAACGCCAAGCCTTGCAGCAGGTGGGAATCACGACCGAGCGTTTCATTCTCAAAACGGACAAAGCTGCCCGCGCTCGTCGGATCGGGGACCAAAACAAATTGCCGACCGTAATACCAACCTGGCACCTGCTCGGGGTCGTCCGAAACGGCATCAAAGCTGCCGTTGACCACCTCTGGGTTCTCCGGATCGGGCTGCTTCAATCGGCCGTCTTCGGCCGTGCCGGTCATCGGTACAAACAGAGTGGGCCGCAGCGAATGGCGGACGATCTTGCCATCCTTCTTTTCCATCAGATACAGCGTTTGTTGATACCGTTCACCAACGGGGATCACCATCCGGCCCCCTTCTTTTAATTGATCCACCAGCGGTTGCGGGACCGATTCGGGCGAACAGGTGACGATGATCTTGTCGAACGGAGCCGCTTCGGGCCAACCTAAAAAACCATCGCCCACCTTTGCTGAAACGTTCTTATATCCGAGCCGCTTGAGCGTCGCAGCCGCCTTAATTCCCAGGGGCTCCACGATTTCAATCGTATAGACATGTTTGACCAACGGGCTCAAAACCGCGGCTTGATATCCGCTGCCGGTACCGATCTCCAACACGACGTCATCCGGTTTGCATTGCAGCACCTCGGTCATATGAGCGACGATAAACGGGCTGCTGATCGTCTGCGCATCGCCGATCGGCAGCGCCATGTCGTAATAGGCCTGATCCCACAGTCTACGAGGGATAAATTGATGGCGAGGGGTCGTTTCGATCGATTGCAAGACTCCCGGATCGGTCACACCCGCCGCCGCAACACGCTCTTTTACCAGCTTTTTGCGGGCCTCCTCATAAGGATCCTGAGCGTCGGCGGTCGTTGCCAAATTGGCGACAATCGACAGCAATAGACAACGGCAGAGAGACATGCCGGGCGACTCCGAAGTGAAAAGTGAGACTTAGGATCGATCCACGTCGTCGCGGGATCCGATCGATTCAACAGGCCCGCAGCACCGCGAGGCCCCACTTACAGCCTACCACGTCCCATTGCGGAAGACACAAATTTGATCTTCCCCAGTCGACCTTCACGCCATTCGAAACACCACAATCGTTGCAACAGTGCGCCGGCCGCATCGCTACCATCGCGTTACTGTTCGGCGCGGACCATCACCCGCAAACCAAACACCTCTTCGAAGAGCGTGCTGTTTTGCCGGACCGCCAATTGCTCCAGCGTGACATCTTCGACCCGCGGCACCTCGATCACCAACCGATCGCGCTGCTTGATGCATTTGAATTCCTGCACGCGGCCGGATCGCGAATCGTGCATCGCGATCGCCAACCGCAACAGCGCGGCCATCTTCGCAACCGCCACCCGCTCGCTGCGGCTGAGACTTCCGTAGCCCTCGTGCCCCGGTTGCGGATGCGCGCGGCGATGGTATCGGGCAACCAATGCGACCAACAATACGTCCTGCCGACTGAGCCCAAAGATCTCGCTGTTGCGGATCAAATACATCGCGTGTTTATGGTTGCTGCGGACGTCGACAAACATCCCGATCTCGTGCAGCAGCGCCGCGACGTGCAGCATGACTTCGTATTTGGCATCCAGTTGATGTTCGGCCTTCAATTGTTCGAACAACAGGCTGGCCGACGCCGCCACATGTTTGGCATAGGGTTGATCAAAATCGCACTTCCGCCCCAGAGTCATCGCCGACCGCAGGATTTGATTGCGAAATTCCGCCGTCCAACGCCCCTCGCTGGCCATTTCCAACAGCAGGCCATCGCGGAGGTTGGTGTCCGAAACCAGCACGGTATCCAGCTGGAAGATCCTTGCCAGCATCAGGTTGCTCAACAGCGCCGGCCCCAGCGTGGTTGCGTCGGAGAAATTGACGTTCAGCTTTTGGACGATCTCGTCCTCGTTGTATTTCAGCACCTCGTTGACCAACGCGTCCAAAGCGTCGACCGAGACACGCGCCAGGGTGCCGCCATCCCAATCGCCCAAGATGTGACTGGCGGCGAAACGCATGTCGCCTCCCAACGCGATCAATTCGATTTTGCCATCCTCGGCAAACACCTGTTCGCGGATCCGCGCGACGGTTTGCCGGATCTGCGTCTCCATGATGCTGCGTCGCCGCATCCCCGGAGCGCCGAGACTTTCCAAGCGTTCGGCCAGTCGCAGCGAACCGAGCCGATGGGTTTCCGAAAACAGGACGTTGCCGCTGCGGACGACAAGCACTTCGGTCGACCCACCGCCAACTTCCACCACGACCGACTTGGCGACCGCCAGCTTGGGATCGCTGTCCAAATGCGGTTGGATGCCCATGTAGGTGATCCGATTCACCTCGGCTTCTTCGATCGATTCCACCTCCAGCCCAGTGGCGACGAAGACACGATCCAGGAAAGCGAGCCGGTTGGCAGCTTCGCGAACCGCGCTGGTGGCGACGACACGGATATCGACGGCCGATGTGATCCCGTATTCCAGCAGCACTTTTTGGTAGGATCGCAGGATCCGCACGCATTCTTCGATCGATGACCTGGTGATCTGTCGCGACTTGAAGACGTCTTCGCCCAACGTGATCTTGCGAGTCAGCGAATCGATCGTGCGGACCAGCCCCAGGTCGCTGATTTCAGCCACCGCCATCCGGATACTGGTGGCACCGATATCGATAACGGCGACGGTTCGCGGCGGCATCAGGCCGGCCGAGGTGGAGCGTTCGGTTGTTTCAGACACAGGAATGACTCAGCCCAAAGTCGTTTGGAAGCGTTTCGTTGCAACAGGAATCCGCTGCGAAGACCAATTGTAGCGGAACTCAAACAAAACATCGGCACCCCATCGCGCGAAGATCTTCGATCAGCGTCGGCGTGTCGATGTAATGAATCGCTCGCCAACCGCACGCTGTCGCCCCTTGCACGTTTTCGATCCGATCGTCGATGAACAAGATCTGGTCGGCGGCGCAGCCGGCGAGTTCGGCAGCGGCGTGATAAATCTTGGGGTCGGGTTTCATACACCCGATCTCATAACTGAGCGCCGCCGGCGTACCGATCAGCCGCAGCAGGCCGTAGTTCTGCCGCATGATCCAATCCCAGTGCGGGCGACAGGTGTTCGACAGAATCCCCATCGGAACACCTTCGCTGACCAAGCGGGAGACGACCGGCAGCATCGATGTGTTCAAACGGAACATCGCGCTCATCGCCTCCAATACATCGGCCGCCGCGGCGCTGTGGCCGACCGAGCTGAACAAGCGGTCGAGAAACTCCGGCTCTTCGATCTGTCCCGATTCCAGCAGATCTTCGATCCCGCTGTCGTACATCGCAGCGCCGATCGTTTGCGAATCGGTCTGCAACAACTGGGCCACCTGGCGACAAGCGATCTCCGGATCAAACGTCACCAGCACTTTACCCAAATCGAAATAGACAAAAGACGATGTCAGCACGTTAACAACTTCAGCGGCAGGATCGATCTCATAATACGGGCCTTCACCGAATCGCAAAGCAGCCCATAACAACGGACGTTCAACATATCGCCGCAACGCAGACAGGCCAAGCCGCAACACCAGCGCTGCCCAACGCGACGGCACCGGTTCACCTCCGTTCGACAAATCGATGCCGCGTCGGTACAAAGAGAGCTTCGTATTAGACGTCGTCCGCCCGCTTCCTACGTATCCCTCCCGACGCATTCCATGGTCATCGGCCACAGCATCAATCGCGTGTTAGACGCACTGAAGTGGCCGATTGGAGCGTTTGCCGTGCTGATGTTCGGCCCGTTGATGTACGCGATGTTGCGATTTGCACTGCGGATCTGGCAACACCCCTGGGGCCTAATCTGGTTCATCGCCGGAATCCTCGCGTACGCCCTCGCCTGGCGTCCCTTCATGCGACGTTGGCTGAAGACCGATTGGATGCTGACGGTCGAACACGAATTGACCCATGCGTTGTTTGCGATTCTGACCGGGCATCGCGTGAAGAGCTTCCAAGTGACCCGCAAAGGGGGCCGCGTTGAAGTCGTGGGCGGTTCGAATTGGTTGATCGCCCTGGCCCCCTACTTTTTCCCGACAGCCCCGTTGGTCCTATTGCTGCTTGCAGTCCTGATGCCGCTGGGGACGCTGTTGCCCTGGACCGGATTGTTCTTGGGATTTGCGATGGCGTATCACGTTCGTTCGACCTGGATCGAAACCCACGGCGCGCAAACCGATTTCGATCAGGCGGGACGATGGTTCTCGGCGATCTTTCTGCCTTCAGCCAATCTGTGCGCGATCGGTTTGATCGCCAGTTTTGCCGTCGGCGGCTGGGACGGCATGCAGCAATTCACCAGCGATGCCAGCGCCGCGATCCATTGGTTGGTGATGCTGGTCCCATCGGCGTTCAGCTGGCCGGTCGAAGATCCGCCACTGCTCACCCCCGCGCCAGCGATCGATGCCGCCGCCCCCGCGTCGGTCGACGGTTCGGTCTCCGCAGCTCCTTGACGCCCGATGGTGTCGCAATGACGCAAAACCTCGCTGCGCGACGTCGATGGCAGGTCGCGATCAATCCATTTCGATGCCGCCGTATCTGCCAACGTGGGCCAACTGGCGAAGCAGTTCGCTGGGGGTCGCGAATCGGTTTTGTGGATCGGTTGCCAACAGCTTCATCACGACGTCGGAGAAGCGTTCATCGAGCCCCAGTTGAAGTTCTTGAGGAACCCGCGGGACGGAGTTACGTATCTTGTCCAACAGATCGCCAACGGTCAGTCCATAAAACGGCGGGACTCCCGTCAGCAGAGCGTACAGCGTCGCGCCAAGTCCATACAGATCCGACCGCCCGTCGACTTTGCCTGGATCCAACAGCAGTTCGGGCGCCATGTAGGGCAGTTGTCCCACGATGTCGCCTGGGCGGGTGATCTGCGCCGAATCGGTCACTTCCAAAGCGCGGGCGAAGACTAAATCGGACAACAGATAGGCCTGGTCGGAGTTGCGGCGCAAGATGTTCGACGGCGTGATATTGCGATGGACCACGTGGTGCAACGACGCCTCCTGCAACGCGCGACCGATATGAACCGCCACGCGCCAAGCGTCCTTCCAGTCCATCATCCCTGCGACACCGATCTGTTGGATCAAGCGATCGACACTGATTCCGTCGATCCACTGCATCGCTGCCCAACAGAAGGGACCGGTGCGGCCCGCTTTCCGCAGTCGCACAATATTGGGATGTTGGATCGGCAACATCGTTCGCATCGCGCGGATGAAGCGGTCCTGTTGCTGTTCGCTGGAGGTCATCTGCGGCTTCAAGACCTTCAACGCCACCTGGCGATTGCGACGTTGATCCCAAGCCCTGAAGACGGCACTGCTGGTTCCCGAGCAGACCAGTTCGTCCAACCGATAGCGGTAGATGACCTCACCGACCAATTCGTGCATCGCCCGCGGCGACCGATCGGGCATTGCGGACGCGTCGGTCGGCCGAATCGTCGAGGCATCCAACGCCGATCCGGCCTCGATCCGCAGCATCGTATCGCCGATGCGAAACGTGTCACCTCGCTGCATCGGGCGCGGTTGGACCAGCGGCACCGCGTCGACGAAAGTCCCCGCGGAGCTGCCGCGATCGGTCAACAGATACTTACCGTTTGCAACCACCAACTCACAGTGAATCCGACTCAATCGTGGATCGCGGATCTTGGTATCGCTGTCGCTACCGCGGCCGATCACCAACGCTTGCGTCTCGGGAATCTCGAACCAGCGACCTTGATCGGGACCTTCGATGATGAACAACTTGTCGCGCATGCTTCTACTGGGGCTGAGGTTTAGAGATATCGAACCGAACCCGTTCGGCGTCGGTGAATCCGTCGGATGTTTCGGCTTCGGCGAGTTCTACAATTTGCAGGCCAGACAGATTGCCGGGATCTTCGCTACTCGAATCGGCGACCGCATCGCGCAACATCGCCAACAGCGATTCGGGAATCGGCAGACGAGCCTCCAACGCGACCCTTGCAGCGTGTACCGCCACGCGCAACGCCTCCTCCGGCTGCTCTTCGGCCAGCGCCCCAGCGATCTGCTGCCAGCGTTCGATGCGGTACCGCAGCACCGCATCGGCGGACGCATCGGTCCGTCGTACGTACGCCACCGCCGCGTTCCGTTCGGAAGCCAACTGACTCTGCAATTGCTCATTCTGCAGTGTGAGGTCCAGCATTTGCTTCCGAGCATCGTAAAACGCCACCGCCAGACAGACGCACAGCGTCGTGATCAGCAGCGCCACCGACCCCGATACACTCGCCAACAGCAACTGCCGCCGGATCAAATGTGACGCCATCCGCAACAGCCCTGGCGGACGCGCCTGGATCGGGTCGCCATCGAGGTATCGCTGCAGGTCGTCGGCCAACGCGGCGGCTGATTGGTAGCGATTGCGAGGTAGTTTTTCGAGACATTTCAGCGTGATCGTTTCCAGGTCGCCGCGCAGCCGGGCATTCAACTGGCTCGGCCGTACCGGTGCTTGGCCAATCACTTGACCAACAACTTCGATCGCCGACGCCGCTTGGAACGGCGGTCTGCCGGTGAGCATCGTGTACAGAACCGCGCCGATCGAATAGACATCGGCGGTCGGGCCGATTGGTTCGCCGGTCGCATGCGCCTGCTCGGGAGGCATGTAGTGCGGCGTGCCGATCATTCCGCCGTTGGAGGTCAATTCCGCGGTATCGGGGGCGATCGATTTGCAGACGCCAAAGTCGGTGATCCGCGGCTGGCCACCGGGTTCCATCAAAATGTTCGCCGGCTTCAGATCGCGATGAATGATTTGGCGAGCGTGCGCAGCCGAAATCGCGCGGGCGACATCGCGGGCGATCGCTGCCGATTGTTGCGGCGACAACGGACCGTTCAACAGCATCGTCGACAAACTGTCGCCGTCGATAAACGCCATCGTGAAATAGGGCTGCCCGCGATAGGCCCCGACATCGAAAACCGGAACGATTCCCGGATGATCCAGCTCCGCCGCAGCGCGCGCTTCGTTGGCGAACCGCATGCGATCTTCGATCCGGGTCCCTTCACCGGGCAACACCATCTTCAAGGCGACGATCCGCTGCAGACTGCGCTGCCGCGCTCGGTAGACGACTCCCATTCCGCCCCGCGCGATCTCGTCGATGATTTCATAATCATCGATGATCGTTCCAGGCTGTGGCGGTGTGGGCATGCGAGTCGGCATTGCCGACGATTTCGGTCCGGCGATCGTTTCGGCATCCAATTCGTCGTCGGCAAACGAGCCAGATCGTGGATTGGTTCGATTCATGGGTGGGTCATCTGCAAGACTTACGATCCAATATGTGGCGTCTTATCGTGGGCTGCGGACGGCACAATCAGTTCATTGGGCGACGATCCCAACCACGTTCCCCGACATCCACACGACGCTAAACGCGAGTGGAACAACAATCCAATCCAACGACATCGCTCTGCCGGCGTGGACGCATCGGCAGAGCGCCCATTTAATCAACTGCCCGCTAGCTTCCGCTGAAGAACCGATAAAGTTCCGATGAGCGTTTCGTGAACATTCGGGTCGACCGGGGGGGGAAGCCCACACGACCGACACATCACAACCCGCAGAACCGACGCAAACCTGCCACAGCCCGGCCAGCGAATTGAAAAAGCTGAACGATTGCCTCGATAGCTCGCAAAACCATGCCCTAGTTTTACACAACAACATCACAGGCGGATCGAATCTAGTTGAGATAAACACATGTTCGGAATGGGGAAACGCAACCAAATCGACGTGCGATGTGCGATGACAAGACTCATCAATCAAACGCTCGACTATTCCACAATGATTGCAACCGAGGAGGAACAACCACAGAACCGTTCCGAATCGCGACTACGTCGCACGCTGCCAGTCATCGTGATTCCCTGCGATCCAGCCAAAGACGACGAATCTCCCGACATTCAATTCGGGTTCACCATCGATGTCTCCTGTTATGGGCTGTCGGTGCTATTGCCGCAGACCGTCCACCTGGAAGAAGCGGTGCTGTTGATCGGAGATCCCACCCATCGCAAAGTCATGCGGGGAACCTGCCGCTACCGAAAGCCGCTGGGAATGGGAACCTGCCAATACGGAATCCAGTTGGACGAGGTATTGAAAGATCACGATTACGCGCCATTGCTGGAATATGTCGCAGCCTTGGAATCCAAGTCGGAACAACTGCTCAAACACAGCACCAACTTCGTTTCCCCCGACGCCTGCGCGACGGGATAACGACCGCGACACGACATCACCTGGCGGCTACGCCTTTTTGGTTTCGACAGGCTTTCGGCGGTTCGGGTAGAGCGTTGTACACAGTTCGCATCGCGTACCATCGCAGCCCCGCGCGGTGCAATATTCGCGACCGTAGAAGATGATCTGCAGATGCAGCGTGTTCCAACTCGACTCGGGAAACAACGCCTTGAGATCGCGTTCGGTCTGTTGGACGTTTTTGCCATCGGTCAGTCCCCAGCGTTGGGCCAGGCGATGGATATGCGTATCGACGGGAAACGCGGGGTGCCCAAACGCTTGGCTCATCACCACGCTGGCCGTCTTGTGGCCAACGCCGGGCAACGATTCCAAACCTTCAAAAGTTTGCGGCACCTGGCCGTCGAATTCGTCGACCAAACGCTGGCTGAGCCCCGCGATCGCCGCGGCCTTCTTGGGAGCCAACCCCAGCGGTCGAATGATCTCGAGAATTGCATCGACCGATTGCTGTCGCATCTGTTCGGGCGTGTCAGCCAAATCGAATAACGCGGGCGTCACGCGGTTGACCATTTTGTCCGTGCACTGGGCACTCAACAGGACAGCGATCAACAGCGTGAACGGATCGCGATGGTCCAGCGGAATCGGCGTTTCGGGATAGAGTTCCGCCAGTCGCTTGAGAACGATCTCGGCGCGTTGTTGCTTGCGCATCAGGGCATGTCACCCTGAAACGGTGGCTCCTTACCCGAGATCTCCGCCAACGCGTTGGCTGCCGCTCGCTGTTCGGCGTCCTTCTTGCTGCGGCCCCAAGCGGGCGTTCGCAATTGGCCATCGACCAACACCGCAATCTGGAACTTCTTACTGTGATCCGGGCCGATGGCATTCAGCAAGCGATAGCAGGGTGTGGTGCTGAAATCGCGTTGCACCACCTGCTGCAGGTTCGATTTATGGTTCTCGTCGCCGCGACTGTCGATCCCTTCGGCAACCTCCTGCGCCAACCACTGATGCAACAGCTCGCGGACTTTATCGAACCCGCCGTCGAGATAGATCGCCGCGACGATCGATTCGAAGACATCGGAGGTCAACGATTTGGGAAAGCTGCGGTTTTTGCGAACTCCCTTGCCAACCAACAAACATCGATCCAAGCCCAACCGCTTGGCAACTTTGGAACATGTCTGGCGGCTGACGACGTTCGATTTGATCTTGGTCAATTCGCCTTCGTTCAGATCGGTCCGTTCGTGATACAGCCAATCGCAGACAACCGCCCCCAAGATCGCGTCTCCCAGGAACTCCATCCGCTCGTTCGATTTTAAGCGATGCGAAGCCCCCGACGCATGGGTCAAAGCTTCCAACAACAGATCGCGATCTTTAAAACGATGGCCCACGATCGATTCGCATAGATCCAACCGCTGTTGTGTGGTCAGTTCTTCATTGGCTGGCAGTTCGGCCGCCGACAGGGGTTGAACCGCAGCGACCTCGGCAGCGGCAGAACAATCCGCGGAAGGATCGATCCCCGTCGGGCGATCGCAACATTCGTCGCCGTCACTCGATGTCGCTGGCAAAATCGCCTTTTGATCCTGCTTGTTTGCAGGCAATTCATCATTCATAGCGCAAGGTTAGCCCTCAGGTGCCAAGTTGTTGGTCCAGTGAGAAACTAACCCGAGGCGTCAGCAAGGTGGGATTGCAATGCAAGCAATTCGCCTCAATGACGTTTCGGGTTGGAATCATCGCTGTTGCTCCTGCGGCGTCCTTTTTGGTACGCATTGCTGAACAACCGTGATCTCCCGATTCTAATCCCTTTGCCCGTCGTTGCATAAGGGATTGGTGTCGCCCGCTGTAAAATCCTGGGGACTACTGTCATGACCAGCCAAGATCCATCGAATCTAGAGCATTCCGATCCTGAAATCCGCCGCCAAACACTGCAGTCGATTATCGACGAGAGTCCCCGCTTAGCCGATTGGACGATTCAGTTGCTGCGCGCTTCGTGCGACCCGCATGCTTCGGTCAGCGAATTGGCGATCGCAACGCTCGAAGACATGGGCGCCCCCGACGCGTCGCAGGTTAGCGAGATCGTTGGTTTCGCTCAGCGGCCGGCTGACAGCGAAACGGTTTACTGGGCCACCACACTGATTGGCCGAATCGGTCCCGCCGCTGCCGATGCGGTGCCAACCCTGGCGGGCGTGCTGGCAAATTCGTCGTTCCTGCACGTACGCGAAAAGGCGGCCTGGGCACTGGGACAGATCGGTCCCGCAGCGATTGGTGCCACCGCCGTGCTGCAATCCGCGGCCGAACAAGGCCCGCCGCGACTGCAACGCCTCGCCGCCAAAGCATTGGCTGCGACCGCTAGCAGCGCCGCCGCTTAACGACCGTTCCCGATCCGCTCTTCTCAAGTTGCACAGCAGGCAAGGAGGCCTGACGTGGCCACCCGACGCAAGAAACTCACTAGTCTCCCCATCGGCCGATTCGCCGGGCCGCCGCTGACCATTGTCCTGTTCCTCGTCGTGGGTTACCTGGCGCTGACCGGAAGGCTGAGCTTCCTGACCGGAGGCGGAGATCAAACCGCATCGTCCGACACCGAAGCCTTCCCCGGCTTGGGCAGCCCGTTGCAACTGGCCTCCACCGGCGATGCGCAGGGCAAACCCAGCGAGACGTTGGCGATCGCGACCTTCAACATCCAGGTCTTTGGCGTTAAGAAGGCCGAAGATCTCGAGGTGATGCAATATCTGGCGTTGATCCTTCGCCAATTCGACGTGATCGCAGTCCAAGAGATCCGCAGCCTCGATCGCGCCCCGGTCGACCAATTGTTATCGCTAGTCAATTCGACCGGTGAACAATATCAAGTGGTGCTAAGCGAACGACTGGGCCGCACCGACAGCAAGGAACAATACGCCTACATTTGGGACAGCCGCCGGGTCGAGATGGTCGAAGGATCCAATTACCTGGTCAACGACGATGCCGACTTCATGCATCGCGAACCGTTTGTCGCCAGTTTCCGCGCGCTGCAAGCCGGGGCGGTCGGTGCCCAACCGTTCAGCTTTACGATGATCAACGTTCACACCGATCCCGATGAGACCGATCAAGAATTGAATGTCCTCGACGACGTGTTCCAAAGCGTGCGGGCTTACGAATTCTCCGAAGACGACTTTATCTTGGCTGGCGATCTGAATGTCGAAACGATTCAACTGGGCGAACTGGGCCAGATCCAAGGGGTCGAATCGGTCAACCGCGAACAAACCAACACCGCCGGCAGCCGATCGATCGACCATATCCTGATCGATCGCACCGTGACAACCGAGTTCCGCAGCGCTGGGGTGATCAATTACGAACGCGATTTGAAACTGCCCCGTGAACTAGCCGACCGAATCTCTGACCATCGCCCTGTGTGGGCCGTCTTCGACAGCAGCGAACACGCCCCGCGAGGCGTGATCGCAGCGGTTCCGGGCACGACGGCCCGCTAGATCGGCAATCGATCGCCGCCGGACTATTTCACCGACGGCTTACCAACCGACTTGGCGTCGGCAACCTGTTTCGCCGGGTCGGCCGCCGATTTGTCGATCGCGATAAATCGAAAGCCTTCGGCGAACTGATGGTCGCCACCACCAAATTGTTCCATCTGTTCATCGGCCAACGTAAAGATCGCTGCCGAACGGCGTCCGTCGTCGTTGGACAAGTGCAGATAGATCCACTGGACCGGGATCTTTTCGACCGAACCCTGGGCGACCACTCGCAACAGTCTCAGCTCTCCGCTGGTCACCTTCTCCTCGGCTTCCAAGAACTCGCCAAATCGGTCCCCTAGGGTCCGTTGAATGTCGTCTTGAAACGCTTCCAGCGTCAATTGATGACCCGCTTTCAGTTCGGGCATCGTGCGGACATCACACTGCGAAATCACGCGATCGTTGTCGATCATCCGCAACTGAGCGAAGCGGTCGTTGGCGTTGATCAGATGCCAATTGCGATCGCAGAAGACCGAAAACCCGCCCTGTGGACTGCGGATATCGATCAACAGTTTGTCCTCGCTTGGCTTGGTCGCCAAATCGATCGACGCACTGCTGTCGATCGCATTGGGCTTGGCCAGCGGCTGGCGAATGACACGGATCTGCGCCGCGACGTCGAACCCCGGCTTGGCTTTCCCCAGTTCGCGATCCTCGTGGACCGCCAATGCCAACCAAGTCACCGTTTGCTGTTTGCGATCATAGGTCAACTTGCCACGCAACTGAATCGATGTCGGCACGCCGTCGACCGAAGCGCTGATCGAACCCAACAATTGAATCTTTGCGGTCGCATCGTCAAAGGAGGCCAGCGTTGCGTTGACGTCCGATTTTTGCACCGCGTCCATATCGAACAGCGTTGCCAAGACATCCTCCTCGACCGCCCACGATCCGTCCACCTCGACCTTTTTGTTAGGCAACAAGCGATCGATGGCCAACGAATTAACCGGGACCTTCAGCAATTCCAATTCATCGACAGTGAACTGGGTCTGAGATGCGTAGACAACCGATCGGGTCTGGTCGACATGCAGGACCGCGTGCCGCGCTTCGGATCGCAACCCCGACTTGACGTCGTTCGTTTGCACCTGGCCTTTGGTTGTCGCTTCGTAGTAATACCGCTGGGCGGCCTGGGCGAGACCGTGCGAATCGCGAAACAGACGCTCTTCGTAATCGATCACCGAATCGGCGGTGACCGGCAACTGCCGCGTTGCATCGACCGAAAGATTCGTCTTAGGAACCTTGGCGTTCCCTTTGACACCGACCGTCATTCGAACGCGATAGATCGATTGGCTGTCGTTGCTGTACAACGGCACCCCGCCGCGGTCAGCGGCCGCCAACGGCGACGCGGCGCAAACCGCTAAAGAAAGTCCAGCCAACAAGTCGCGTCGCGTCAGTTTGCAATCCATCGCAGGAACCCGCTCCATGGTGTTGTCGCTAGATCGAAATGCTAGCGACACAGATGGTGTTGATCGTCGAAGGGCGAATACACGAACAGAGCCCAACCCTTACAGAGGGATCGTCTGTTCGCCGTCCGACAATTCAGCAGATTCGGAAAAACTCAGCCTTCTCGCATCGACATCGCAGCCCGTTTGTCGGCCTCGATCGCAGCATCCATGTCATCGAAGATCGCGCCGGCTTGATCGTGGAAGATCCGCCCGATCAACAGATCGGTCAGATTACCGCTGTGCTGTGGATGGGCTTTCATAAACCGGCCAAAACTGAACTCGTTGGTGTAGTAGGCATGCACCAGCTTGCGAATCCAGCTCGAGCCATCTTTGAAGTCATCGGCCCACTTGGCCAACTGTGCCCCGGAAAGGTCCTGTTTGGCAAAGCCTTCGTTGATCGCGTCGGCCGCCCGCACACCCGTCTCCAACGCAAAATAGACACCCGACGAATAGATCGGATCGATGAAGCCGAATGCGTCGCCGATCAACACCCACCCCTGGCCGGCATGCCGTGTCGTGGTGTACGAAAACTCTTTGGCAACGCGAATCTCTCCCTGGAACTCGGCCCCCTTAAGACGGTCTTGCAGTCCCGGACAGATACTCAATTCGTGTTCGTATTTCGCTTCGGGTTTGAGCCCCTGTTTGAGCATGTAGTCGTTGTTGCCAACGCATCCGATGCTGGTGATTCCATTGGACAGCGGGATGAACCAGAACCAGGAATCTTTGTTCTGAGTCTGCATGATGATCGTTGCCCCCTCGTTTTCGCCGTCGTCTCGGCGGGCATCTTTCCAGTAGCCCCAGATCGCCGCCTTCTTCAAGTCGGGATTGATCTCCTTCAGTCCCAATTTGTTGGCGATAAACGACTGCAACCCCGTCGCATCGACGACGACGCGACAGGAGATCCGATGCTCCTCTCCCTGGGCGTCGCGAACCCGCACGCCAGTCGCACAATCGTTGTCGTCGATCTCGACATCCAACAACCGCGTTTGGTCGTAACAATCGGCTCCCAATTCGGCGGCGCGTTCAAACAACATCTGATCGAACCGCGACCGTTCGACCTGCCACGTGCTGCTGCTCTCCCGCGGATCGTGCTGACGAAAATAGAATGGCGAGGATTCCTTGCCGTTGTTAGTGACAAATTGCACACTCAACTTCTTCTGGAACCCCAGCTCGTCCATCCGATCGATCACCCCCAACCGCGACAGCGGCCAATAGACCTCGGGCATCAACGATTCGCCGATATGAAAACGTGGCATCGATTCGCGCTCGATCAGCAGCGTGCTGTGCCCTGCCGCAGCAGTCAACGCCGCAGCCGAACTACCACCGGGTCCACCACCAATCACAACGACGTCGTAGTTCGCTTTCACAGTCGGATACCTAACCTAATTTGGAGGGGGGCGAAAACAATTGTTCGATAGAGCGCGGGGGCGGGTGGAACCGGGGCGGATTGAACTTCACGCAGCGGTTCGCATGCAAAACTTTAGCGACAGGTCAAACCAGCATTCTAACCTAAGTCGACAACAAGTCCCCTAATCCTTTATAGGGAACTGTCGATAAACGACCAATCGCCGATCGGGGCAACTCGGATTCGAATCGGCGATGCGACCTGCAGATCCAATGGCTCGCTCAACGCAGAAGGGGGCCCGAACGGCCGATTCCGCAATTTGACAGCGCTCGCGGCGTGACGTAGAGAATTATACCGAGTGTTGTGCGAACCGATCCAATCTTGACCTGCGAATGGCCAAGAAATGCGTCTTTACGCCGCACACGGCTAGCGTGCGGAGAACAATGCACCATTAGTAGGTATCAGCAACGGTTGTGAGGCATGGGAATTGAATTGGTTGCGTTGATCGCACTCAGCTGCGGCTGCTCTGGGCTGCTGTGTGGGTGGTTGCTGCGAGATCCGGGATGCAGCACTCCGCAACCGGGACGTGCAGCGGATGCGGAAAAGAATCGGACCGAACGCGATCGGTTGGAAAAAATCGCCGCCCAGCTTCGGAAGGTGACGACCAGCGTGGCCGCCGAAGTCGATGCCCATCAAACAAAAATCCAAGCCGTCTCGGACAGTTTGACCGATTCGGAAGATTCGTCCGACCAAGATCAAGTTTACGATGCGGTCACCAGCCTGATCGCCGCCAACGCGCTGATGCAGCAGCAATTGGGCGAGGCGCAAAATCAGATTCGCAGCCAGGCGCAAGCGATCGAGACGGCCGAGGAACTGGCGCTGACCGATGGGCTAACTGGCCTGAACAATCGCCGTGCCCTCGACCGCCAGATGAAAGAACGGCACGCTTTGGGCGACACCGTCGCCAATCCGACCACTTTCATGCTGATCGACGTCGATCACTTCAAGAACTTCAACGATCTGCATGGTCACTTGACCGGCGACGAAGTCCTCAAGCATGTCGGTCGCCTGCTGACCACCAGTCTCTCGGATGTCGGCTTTGTCGCCCGTTACGGCGGCGAGGAGTTCGCCGTCTTGTTTAACGATATGAAAGTCGCGGAGATCAAAGACCGCGCCGACAAGGTTCGCGAGACGTTTGGCGAACAAGAGTTCTTCGTCGATGACCAGTGCCTGCAAGTCACCGCCAGCGCCGGCCTGGCCCAGCTGGAACCGGGCGAGACGATCGAATCGTGGATCGAACGGGCCGACAACGCGCTCTACAACGCAAAAGACGAGGGCCGCAACCAAGCCTATTGGATGGACGGCGACGTCGCCTTTCCGGTCAAAGAGGAGGAAGAGGAAGAGGAGCCGTCCGAAGCCGATGCGGTCCCCGAGACAGCGGTTGATACCGACGACGAGACCCCCGATCTCAGCGGGCCCGCGACCGATAGTTTGGCCCCTTTGAACTTGCCCAACTTCGAAACGCTCTCCGAAAACGTCGGCAGCGGTTTCCGCAAGCTGCAAGTCGAACGGATTCCGTTCTGCTTGATGGCGATTCGCGTCCAAGCCGATGCCGCCGAAGAGGTTTGGAAGCAAGCGACGCTGTCCAGCATTCAAGCTTCGGTTCGCGGCATCGATGCCGATCGGATCGGATTCGATGGCGAACAAACGTTTGTCGTCTGCTTGCCGAGCACCGATGAATCGATCGCCAAGGAACGGGCCAAATTGATCCGCCAGAACATCGACGCGGCCAGCGAATCGGCGTGGCACCTGCAGATCGCAACCGCCAGTGCCACAGCGACCGAAACGTTTGAAGAAGCGTTGCAACGGACGGTTGAAAAGAACACACAAGTCGGCCAGTCCGAACCGGCTACCGCGTGAACCTTCGCTTGCCCCAGCCTAGCCAACGGGGCGGCACACCTTAATCCGCCAACCGTTGCGAGATCGCCGCGGCAACCTGTTGCGCCAGATAATCCGAACCGGCCGATGTGTAGTGCAAATCTTGGGGCCGGTGCAGTTCGTCGAACCGCGGCATGATGTAGCCGTGTAGATCGTTGATCGGCACATCCAGTTCGGTCATCACACGCGCCGCGATCTCGTTGTAATGCGTCTCGTCGCCAAAGGTCCGGTCGGGATTCAGCTTGCCCTTGGGAATCGGTGTCGTCGATGCCCAGATCAACTTCGCCCCCGTCGCTTTCATCTTGGCCACCAACAACCGCAAGTTCTTTTCGTAATCGGCCGGTTCGACCTGCCGCGTGCCATCGGCTTGGTGCTTCAAATCATGGATGCCCCAATTGAAATGGATCACATCCCAGTTCCCATCTCCAAGCCATTTGTCGATATTCGCCAGCCCTCGGAATGTCGGTCCGCCGTTCGCCGGGATCCGATGGACGTTCGCTTTGTCAGCCAACAGCTTCCGCGTCGGTTGGGTGTAACCCATCGAGATCGAATCGCCAATCAACAGCACCCGCGGCAGCCCCGCGCGATCTTTGATCGGCTCCAAAACGCCCTTCTGCCCAAAGCCAGAAGCACAACAGACGAGCGACAGGAGTGCAGTACAACAGATTCGATGCATGATGAGTCTCGCAGAGGGTGAAGCTGGAAGGTCCGGTTGAGATCGACCAGTATACACGCTCGGCCAGTGGTTCAGACGACTCCGCCAGCATCCTTTAGGGAGCGGGCAGCGGCGTCGGCTTCGACGTTTCTTGGGCAGCCGGTAGCCGCGTTGCCACGCGGGCCGACGGCTTGGTTTGTTCGGGCATCCGCGCCAGTCGCTGTTGGAACGAACTGGGCAACGGGATCGTTGTCGTTTGCATCGCGCTGTTGGCGTTCAGTCCCTGATGCGTTTCGGTGCCGCCGAGATAGTGGCCGACTTGGCGAACCGCCGGCACCGCGGGCCGCTTGGCTGCCGTCAGGTCGACCTTGCGACCGGGCAACAAGACCATCGCCGCTTCGCTTTGCACCACCTTGCCGCCGGTCGTTTTGAAGGTCGACATCAGCGACAGTTTCTTCTGGTCGCCGCCGGCAGCATCCCACGGGATCCAGATGCTGTACGACGCACCGAGATCCGATTCGCTGAAGTGCGATGTGAATTGTTCGGCGGTGAACCGGAACCGCTTGATGCCATCGGATTGCTGCGCCGTTGCCAACGCTTCATCGAAGCCGTGGATCGTCAGCTCACCCTCGACCGGCACCGCTTGGCTGTGGTCGTTGTAGAAGTAGACTCGCCCGCCGAATCCACGTGTCGGTGTCCGTCCTGGTTGCACGAGAATATCGGGCGTCCAAGTGACTGCCATCTTCACCGGGTTGGGATACGGTTTGGGTGGTTTATCTTTGTTCCAAGGCAACTTGGCCGACCAAGATTCACTCTTGGGGGCCGTTGCACAACCCGTCGCGATTGGACATGCCGCGATGACCAGAATGAAGAGGATTTTTTTCATCGGAGAACTACCCAAGAAGGTTTTCACTGCGAGATCGGGTTGCGAATCGCCCGTGTCGGACGACTCTTGGAGCTTTCAATTCAACCGTCCCGGCAAAGCGGGACAGCTTGATTCGGATCGCCATGGCGACCGATCGGTATCTAGCGGCGAGGCGTTCCGGGAGCCGGGGCGGCCATCGGAGCGCTGTATTGCACCGGAGTCGCATAACCTGGCGGCATCGCGTATTCGCTGGGTGTCGCTTCGTTTTGCATCGAGAAGACTTCCATCGGAACGCGTTGCTGCGGCTGCATGTTCATCGCCGATTCGGTCGCTTGGATGGGAGACGCTTGTTCGATCATCCCCGCCGGCTGCGGGATCGCGGGAACATTGCCACTCGATTCGTAAGGGACCGTTTGCACCGGTTGCTGGCTTGGATCGATAGGATGCTGTTGCATGCTGCCAGGGACGATCTGTTCCCCCGGACCCAGCAATGGATCTTGTGGGGCGGTTGGGAAGTGGTCGACGGTTGGTTGCATGTCGGGATAGATCATCGCTCCGACCGCGGGACCCCAGAGACCGTATCCGCCACGCAAGCCGGCGTCGCCATGTAGCTCGACTACGTCGGCCAGACAGTAGCTCATGCGGCTCGATTCGGCATCGTTGATCAATTGAATGTCCTCTTCGCCGTTGACGACTCGCGGTGTCAGCACGATCAACATCTCGGTTCGCTCTTCGATCTCTTGGTCGAATCGAAACAACTGGCCCAGGATCGGAATGTCCGAGACGTAGGGAACACGTCGGCTGAACTGACGACGACTCTTCGTGATCAATCCACCAAACACCACGGTCTGTCCCGACATCGCGGTCACGGTCGATTGAGCTTGCGTGATCAAGATCTGTGGCGAGATGATCGGATTGTCGTTGCTGTCGGTCGCAATCGGCTGACCATTGTTTGGGTTCGGATCGACGTTCGACCGTTGCGCGTCGACATTCATCACGATCAACCCATCCTGGCCGACTCGCGGCGTGACCCGCAGGATCAGCCCCAAGTTGATGTCTTGGGTTGCGATCACGGTGCCCGAGTTGGCGTTGCCGGCTTGCACCGATTCGATCCGTGGAAACAACGAACCGACCTGAACGTAACCCTCGGTACCGTCGAGCGTCATGATCTGCGGACGGCTGAGGATCTGAGCCCGGCCCGAATCTTGCAACATCCGTAGCAACAGGTTCACCGATTCACTGGCTGCCGAAAGAACAAATCCACCGTAGCCAAACTCGCTGCTTTGACGCCCCAGAGCAAAGGCGGAAGCGACTTGCCCAGCAAGATTTTCTTGGTCGTAGGTATTGTTGTTTGGCAAGCCTGGCGACGAATTCGGAAGGAAGTTGAAGCCGGGCGTGCTCGAGGTCGCGCCTGCCACGCCGCGATCGAATAGCACCGAATCTTGCAAACCGAGTTCGGTGCCAAATTCAAATCCGTCGGTCAGGGTGACCTCGGCCAACACAACTTGGATCATGATCATCGGCGGGCGTCGATCCAATTGATCGATCACACGGCGAACGTCTTCATACAGTCGGGGCGAAACACTGATCACCAGACTGTTGGTACGCGCTTCGGGCACGACGACGAGGTCGCGTTCGGGCAGGTCGTAGGGGCCAAGGCTTTGGCTGAAAAATTGGTTTCGCGATTGCAATTGCGACTGTTGGTTGACAAAGTCTTGCAGCGCGGTCGCGACGTCCGCGGCGGCGGCGTTTCGCAACCAGATCGTCTCGGTGATCCGCGACGAAAAGCCTTCGGTATCCAACCGGATCAACAAGCTCTCGACAACTTCCAGATCGGTCGCACTGCCGCTGGCAATGATGCTGTTGGTCCGGATGTCGACGGCAAATCGCAGCGCGATCAACGAAGTCTCGCTGTTGCTGGTCTGCGTCATTGCGGCCAGGTTTCCGACACCGCTGTTGTTGGTCTGCCCCTCGGCGGCAAACAACTCTTGCAGCGAAGTCGTCAATTGCGTGGCGTCGCCGTTGACGATCGTAAAGACCTTGACCACGCTTTCGGCACCCGGCAATTGATCCAATTGGTCGATCAATTCGCCGATCAACGGCATGCTGGCTGCAGGAGCGCGAACGATGATCGCGTTGACGTTGGCATCGGCGGTGACGACAACTCCCGACAGGATTCCCGAATCGAGCGTCTTGTTCCCTTGCGCGTCGACCGACAGGATCGACAGCGTGCTCGAAGGGATCGTGGTGTTGTCGGGAACGTCTTCGGGTTGCCCCGAAATCGCCGCTTGCAGAACCGGTTGCAGGTCTTCGGCGAAGGCGTTCTTCAGTTTGAAGACCTTCAATTCGCTCTCGGCACCGGTCGCGGGAGCATCCAACTGTTGGATCATCCGCTCGACTTCCAACATGTCCCGAGGCGACGCCTGGGCGATGATCGAATTGGATCGATAATCGGCGATAATCCGCGCCCTAGCGCCCAAGCCGGGGCGAAGGTCTTCGTTGCCGCTGGGTCGGTCGACAAAGAAACCTTGCACGGTGGCTTGGACATCCAGGGCGGATGCGTGTTTCAAATTAAAGACGCGAAATTGCGAAGCGACATCCACCGGTTGATCGACTTTTTTGATCAGATCGATCACCCCGGCAACCGCTTCGTCGCGGCCGATCAATAGGATCGCATTGGGTTTATCCAACGCGGTGATGCTGACTTGGCCTTGGCGAGGTGCCAAAACCTGTTCGTACAATTGGTTCACGATCTCCGCGACGGCATTGCTGTTCGCATGCTCCAGCGCGACAACTTCGACCTTCGGTTGGGTGACCGCGCTCTGTTCTTCGATCTGTTTGATAACTTCCATCACGCGTTGGACATCGCGTTTGGCACCGCGAACGATGATCACGCCCAACTCCGGGACAAATTCGATCTGCACGTCGCCAAACAGGCCGTTGAAGGCATCGTCGCCAGCGGCATCGCCAGCTTGTCCATCGTCGCCCCCGGCTTGCCCATTGCCGGCTGCGGCTTGGCGTTGCATGACCGCCCGCAACAGTGGATTATCGCGACCACCACCGGCCACACCGATCGTGTCGTCCTCTTGAGCGACAACCGGGCGAATGTCCGATAGCAATCGCACGGCCCGGCGGATCGGTGCTTGTTCGGCATTTTGGATTCGCATCAATTGCGTCGCCACGCCGGAGCGATTGTCTTGGCGATCGATCGTTTCGATGACACGTTGCCATCCGTTGATCGATGTCTTCGGCGCGATGACTGTCACTTTGTTGTCGCGGCGATCGATTTGCACTTTGGTGGTGCCAGCGTGTTGGCTGATGATATCGAAGCTGGCAAGTTCGCCGTTTCGCTGCGTCGTGACTGGCAATTTGCGTCCCGCCAAGCGAGCCAGACCATCTTCAAAGTCGCGCCATGAAGCGTTGTGCAGCGCGAACTGAGCGCGTACCGGTTGGCCGACTTTGGCGCTTACCTGTTGGATCTCTGGCGATCCCTTGACCGCTTGTTGTACGTTCCGTTGGATCTCATCGTGAAGCCCAGCCGGTGCCATCACCAACAACTGGCCTGTTTTTTCGTCACCGGTGATGCGGACGTCGACGTTCTTGCGATATTGCAAGCCGACGTTGCGTTCGACCTCGTGCAACCGAGCCGCCGGGACGGGCAAAGCGCGAAGCACAGGTTTGTCGCTTGCTGTCGTAACTTGGACAACATCCAAAGCCGCGATCGATTCAGCCGCCACGCGCTGCGCCTCCGGACCGCCGCGAACGATCAGACGGTTGTTCGTCCGATCGATCACAACCTCGGCCGCCTGGCTCGCTTGCGCCAGCATCTGCCGAACGCGTGGCGCCAATTGCCCCGCGGGACCGTTCTGCACCGGATAAACGTTCCCGGCGACAGGGGCTTGGGCAATCGCCGGTATCGCTAGCGTCAACACAAGAATCAGCAACAGCGCGGTTCGGTTCGGCATGACAGTTCACTCGTCGAGCGGAAATTGGATAGACAATCGATCCAATCGTCACAGTCCGCAGGACCAGAGCAACCAAACCACCCCAAAACCACTACCACCGCAATTCACCGGCGTCACAAACTACCTAAACTCGCACCCCCGCACCGACAAGCAAAGGTCACCAAGGCTTGCCGACAAACACTTCAGAACCACCGGTCACCCCAAAGGATGGTGTTAGCGAGCGGCCAGTGCCAGCTGGCCAGATGGCTCGGCAGACGACACAGCTCGTCGAGTGCTTCGCGGCGGAACAGTTGTTGCGCGAACGGACTCGTTCGATACAGCTCCTGCAACCATGGCTGCCATTGTCCGCCCAACCAGTGAGGGACCGGTGTTGGGAAGCTTGCTTTGGGACGCTGCGCAAGTTCGGCCGGCAGCCGATTTCCCGCCGCCGCGCGCAACAGTCGCTTGCCGCGCAGCGACCCGTCCGCGGCCAAGGCGCTCGCGGTGCGATGCTGCAGCGCTTCGCCCGGGGCAACATCGATGCAGTAGCCGATCGGTTGGCGGAACATCTGTTCGACGAAGTGATGGTCGGTGTACGGGACCCGCGATTCCAACCCAGCCGTCATCGTCGCGCTGTCGAGACGCGATAGCAAACATTCCAAATTAACGCGTAACAACAACTGCGCCGTTTTTTCCACTCCCGACAGATCGCCCAGCTGGCGGAACTGGCGATCGTAAAAACGCTCCACGCTGCCGTCGGCAAACGCCGCGGGCCAGGTGGCGTCATGAAACAGCGAAGCCTGCGTGGCTGCCGAGATCAATCCGTTGGCCGACAGATAATGGTCTCCCGCCGAAGCAAACGTGGCCGTGCCGTATTGCTGCATCAAGCTGTCGCGAGCCGTCTGCGCCGACGCGGGTGCTAGCGAATCGAGCGCTCGCGAGAGATCAAAATCGTTCCCCGACCAATGTGGAATCAAGTATCCGCAACAAGCTTCGTCGGCCCCTTCGCCGCCGAGCGCCACGCCGACCTGTTGCTTCAACTGTTGGGCGACGCGATAGATGATCGCGTCGGTCGGTGTCGAGATCGGCGTCTCGTAAGCCGCGATCAATTCCATCCAGGTCCGATGGTAATCGGTCGCCGAAACCGTGACCTGATCGAAATCGAAACCGACGTGCTGGGCACAGCGCCGCGCGTACTCAAAATCATTCCCCGCCGAGTCCAGTTCCGGGTCGATCCCGCCGCCGCACCGCGCGGTCATCGAAACACCTTCGTTGCGATGCAGCAGCGCTGCTAGCAGATTCGAATCGACACCGCCCGAGAGCATCATCCCGACGGGGACGTCGCTGCGCAGCCGGATCGAGACCGCTTCGCTGATCGTTTCCTCGAACCGATCGACAGCGTCGTCGAACGCCAGCCCCGTCGTCTCGCGCGGCGGAGGAGTCCAATAGATCGAGGATGTCAGTTTGTCGTCTGCCAGCGTCAACGTCTCCGCCGGACGGACGGCCTGGATGCCCGCGAAGACGGTTTCGGTATCCAACGTGATCCGAAACGTGCTCAAGTAATGACGGATCGTCGATAGATTCGGTTGGGGGCGGAAGTTGGGATGGGCGGTGATCGCGGCGATCGAACTGGCGAAGACAAACTGTTGCCCCAGTTCGGCGTAGAAGAGCGGTTTGACGCCGAAGCGATCCCGCGCGATGAACAGCTGCCGCTTTTGGAAATCGTAGACGCCAAAGGCGAACATCCCGCGCAGCTGTTCGACACACTTTTCACCCCAGTGCAGCCAAGCGGCCATCAGGACTTCGGTATCGCACTGCGTGCGGAATCGAAACCCGTGAGATCGTAACGTGTGTCGCAGCACATCGTCGTTGTAGATCTCGCCGTTGTAAACCAACGCACACGATCCGTCTTCGGAAACCCAAGGTTGCCGACCGGCATCGGGATCGCGAATCGCCAACCGGCGGTGGGCGAGGATCAGATTGTCGCGACGCAGCAGCGTGGCATCATCGGGGCCGCGTGCAGCCATCCGATCGCGGATCGCGATCACTTGCGGATCGGTCAGCGTCGGGGCGGCGCCGCTGCGATCGAGGATGCCCAAAATTCCACACATTGGATCCCTCTTAATCGATCGCTCGCGGCACTACAAAGTTGCCGACCGTTGGGTCGGCGCATAAAAAAAGCTCCCGGATAGTACGAGTCCCAGGGGGGCGGAGGACAGCGCGCTATGGATCCGGGAGCCGGTGGTTCTTTGCGTTAGCAATCGGCAGGCATCCTTGCCTTTCAATCACCAACGTTGTCTTCGCGACGAGCCGATTATTAATCAATCTTCATCCTTGAAGAAAGAGCAATTTTCGTGTCCGCAGGACAAATGTCCCAGTGCTGGACCGCTCAATCGCTTGGCCGTGTTGGCTAACCATCACTGCCATGGCGGGAGAATAGAGGCAACCGCCGACATGGGTCAAGGTTGGTTTTCGACTTTCCTGAGAAATTCGCTCATGCTCGGTTTTCGCTAGGGTTTAACGAGCGCAAGCACTTCAAAACCGCTTCGATATCGTCGGGGACGGGAGCTTCGAAGACCATCCGTTTGCCGCTCTGCGGATGATCCAATTCCAGCCGCTGCGCGTGCAGTGCTTGCCGCGTTAACAACGGCTCGATCGTCTCCCGTTGTGCCGAGGGTTGCGGATGATAATTGCCCGCCAGATCGTCGGCAGTGATCCGCGAACGACCGCCATAAAGTTTGTCGCAAAGGATCGGATGCCGCAGGTGATCCAAGTGAACTCGCAATTGATGCGTCCGGCCGGTCTTGGGAAACAACCGCACATAAGTGAAGCCGCGAAACCGCTCGATCACTTCATAAAAGGTGGTCGCTTCTTTGCTGGTCGCATGATTGGCGCGGATCGCCATCTTCTCGCGTTGATACGGATGGCGTCCGATCGGGCGATCGATCTGATCGCGGTCGCGGCTGAGCACTCCGCACGCGACGGCGACGTATTGCTTCTTGACCGTCCGATCGGCGAACTGAGCGGCCAAGTTCATGTGGACCGCATTCGTCTTGGCGACCACGATCACTCCGCTAGTGTCGCGGTCCAATCGATGGACGATCCCCGGCCGCGTCGGGCCACCGATGTCCGAGAGCGATTGGAAATGATAAGCCAGCCCGCTGGTCAACGTCCCCGACCAGTGGCCCCGGGCCGGATGGACGACCATCCCCGGCGGCTTGTTCACGACGACCATCCCGTCGTCTTCGAAGACGATATCAAGCGACATCGGCTCCGGAATCGTGCCATCTTCGGGAGGCTCGGGCATCCGAAAGCGGATCTGTTGGTTGGGCCGCAGCCGAAAGCTGGGGCGGACCGTCCGGCCATCGACCTGAGCTCCCCCCTCGTGCACTAGCATTCGCATCTGATTGCGGCTGACCCCATCCAAGACCTGAGTCAGATACATGTCGATCCGCTCCCCCTGAGCGCTCTCGGGGACATGGATCGATCGATAAGTCGTCTCGGCAGCGGATTCCTGATCGTCCGAAGTCGCTTCGTCCAGGAGTTCTTCGTCGACAGGTTCTTCGTCGGTGGAGTGATCGTTCAAAGCAGGCTTTTGATGGAGGTTGCTGTCGAATTGGGGGAGAGGAGCCAGCGGCCTGGCGCCCCTCGGAGCGTCATTGTAACGCATCTCGATTTTCCGGGACCTCGCCGCCCCGGCAATGGGGCTGCCGCAGATCGGCGGCGAAAAGCCACGATTGCGAACCGACCAACACCGCCCGGCGAAGCCAGCAGGGCCGGAATTTTGTAGTGGCGAAGCCACGGCATGCAACAGCCTGGGACGCAAGTCCCAGGGAGGCCGAATTACGCCCCCCCCAATGACCGACAGTCGCGAAGCGACGACATGCGATAGCCCAATCAACCGCGTCGCCATGCCGTCGCTTTCGCGACTGAGATGCTCCGCTGCGCTCCAATTTCCTGGGACTTGCGTCCCAGGCTATTCGCATGCCGTCGCTTTCGCGACTGTGGCAGCCCGGCTGGATCGAGCACGATCGCTTGGCGCCGGCGGACGCCCCTCCCCGAACTTCGCTGCGCTGGTTCGACCCTCCCCTAAACTACGTTTCGGGAAGGGTGAAGTGACGGCTGCATACACCCGCCCAGCGAAGCTGGGAGGGTCGGAAAACGAGCGTTTAGCGAGTTTTCCGGGGAGGGTTTTGCGGCTGGATTGAACACGATCGCTTGGCGCCGGCGGACGCCCCTCCCCGAACCTCGCTGCGCTGGTTCGACCCTCCCCTAAACTGCGTTTGGGGGAGGGTGAAATGACGGCTGCATGCACCCGCCCAGCGAAGCAGGGAGGGTCGGGAAACAAGCGTTTAGCGAGTTTTCCGGGGAGGGTTTTGCGGCTGGATTGAACACGATCGCTTGGCGCCGGCGGACGCCCCTCCCCGAACCTCGCTGCGCTGGTTCGACCCTCCCCTAAACTGCGTTTGGGGGAGGGTGAAGTGACGTGCGGCGCCGCGGGGGCGGGCAACAAGCATCGAGCGCATTAAAAAAGCCCCGGGGACCAACTTGGTTCCCGGGGCTCGATTTGATTTCGATTGCGAATCGCAGACTATTCGGTCTTCGCTGGCTCTTCGGCAGCTGCGTCTTTCGCTTCGGTAGCCTCTTCCTTTGGAGCTGCTGCCGCCTCTTCTTTGACTTCCGCTTCGGGAGCGTCGCTAACTTCGACATCCTTCAAATCGGGAGTCTCTGCCGGTGGCAAACCTTCGGCGGGGCCGTCGGGCAGGTCTTCTAGGCCGGGCAATCCGGGAGCGATCGAGGCCATGGCGACCGGTTGGTTTTCGCGGAACCATGTGTAGAAATCGCGAACGTCGTCGGTCCCCAGCAGGCGGATTCGCTCTTTGGCTTGTTCGGCCAAAGCTTCGGAGCTGGTGTTGTCCGCGACGATCTCATAAGTCGCGATCGCTTGGTCCAGGTCGCCTTGAGCTTCGTAGGCTTTGGCCAGCCCCAGGTTGGCTCGCGTCTTCAACAACGGGTCTTTGGCCGTTGCGAGCACGCTCTTGTAGTTTTCGGTGGCAGCTTCCAAAAATCCGGTCGCTTCATCGCGGTCGACAAACATCGACTCGATCCCCGCACCCAGATTGTGATCGGCTTGAGCGATTTGCGCCCACTGGCCAGGCATCGTGTCGGCGAAGTCTTGGCTGACTCGCTTGAACGATTCGGGGTCTTCGTTGCTGGTTGCTAGCAAGAAGTCGAGGCTCGCTGTCGCGTCGTGAGCTTGATTGCGCATGCTTACAAAGTTGTACGCGAACACGATCACGATCAACCCAATCACGCCGATCACGATCGCGCGAAGATAGGGCGTGATGCTTTGGATACCGCTTCCTAAAGCATCCGCAAGTTCGTTTTGCTGCAATTGGTGCCGCTCTTCGCTCTTCATCAGTTCTTCCGATCCGGTGGATTTAATTTGTTGTCGGCGACACACCTGGACTGCGTTCGTCGCTCGGGGGGATTCGCCCCGAAGTATAGGAAGGGGAGGGATTTAGCGTCAATACGCGATCGCCGCCCCGCAGCTTCAACCGTCGGCTGCGTGCGCCTGCAGAACTTCCAAGTCGATAAATTCTAGCGTCGAGATATGGGTGGCGTCCAGAACGACCGGCGGAGCCATCCCGGCCTGCCACGCTTCTTTCCACCGCAACGCACACAAACACCAACGATTTCCCGGCTTCAGACCGGGGAAACCGTATTCGGCGACCGGCGTGCTGAGATCGTTGCCGACCGATTTGCTGAACTCCAGAAACTCGGCAGTGACCTGCGTGCAGACGATGTGCAGCCCCACATCCTCGCGCCCCGTATCGCAGCAACCGGTGCGATAAAATCCGGTCATCGGGTCGACGCTGCAAGTTTGCAGCGGTGTGCCCAAGACGTTCTTTGCCTTGCTCAAAGCTCGTTCCCTGTGTGTTCTATGCGATCCCAACGACAACCACTGCGTCCCCAGTGCCCGGAGATCGGGTGCCGTTTCTCGATGGCCGAAGCGTCTATTGTGCCACCAACCCTCGATGTCCGAAAGCTCACGCGATTGGGCTTTCCTCACTAGCCCACGGTTTTGCTGGCAGCGACGCGTCGCGATCGGCCGCAACCGTCGCAAACATCGGCTCGGGGTCGTCGCGATCCCATTTTTGCTTTAACCTGAAATCACCACCGGGCCAACCGCACCAAGCCCGCTCGCGATGCCAAATCGATAGCAGATAAGAAGGCGTTTGATGGACTTAATTCTCGACAACTTGACCGACCCGCAGCGAGCCGCGGTCACGCACATGGATGGTCCGATGTTGATGCTCGCCGGCCCCGGCAGCGGCAAGACCCGCGTGGTCACCCATCGGATCGCGCATCTGTTGCGGGAAGGAGTCCCCGCGTCGCAGATCCTGGCGTTGACGTTCACCAACAAAGCGGCGGAGGAGATGTTGGCCCGCGTCCAACAACTCGCTCCCGGCGAACCGGTTTGGATGAGTACGTTCCACCGCTTTTGCGCCCGCATGTTGCGACAATATTCGTCGCTGGTCGGGCTGCAAGAGAACTACTCGATCTACGACATGGCCGACGCCAAGGCGACGATGAAGCGGGCGATCGAGGTCTCGGGGATCTCGCTGAGTCACACGTCGCCCGATCAGATCGCCAACGCGATCAGCCACTTCAAAAATCAATTGCTGACGCCCGAGTCGATGGAAGGGGTGAATCTGCCAGCGGGCAAAATGCTCGCCGCCAAGGTCTATCCTTATTACCAACAGTTGCTGTTGGTCGCCAACGCCGTCGATTTCGATTGCATGCTGCTGCACGTCGCCCGGATGCTGCGCGAGAACCCCGAATTGCGAGAAGCCTTGGATTCGCGGTTCCGCTACATCATGGTCGACGAATACCAGGATACCAACCTGGCTCAATATGCGATCGTCCGTTCGCTGTCGGTCGTCCACCAGAATCTGGCGGTGACGGGGGATCCCGATCAATCGATCTACGGTTGGCGTGGAGCGAATCTGAACAACATCCTCGACTTTGAAAACGATTACCCGCAAGTCAAAACCGTTCGGCTGGAACAGAACTACCGCAGCACGCCCAACATTCTGCGGGTGGCCGATCAATTGATCACCAACAACACCCGCCGCAAGCACAAGGGGTTGTACACGCACAATCCCGAAGGAGCGGCGGTGCGGTTGCGGATCTACGCCAACGGTTATCAGGAAGCGGACGACATCGCCGATCAGATCGTCGAACAGATCCAGAATCACGGCCGTAGCCCCAAGGACTTTGCGATCCTGTGCCGGATGAATTATCTGACCCGATCGTTGGAACATTCGCTCCGCTCCCGCGTCGTCCCCTACACGATCGTTCGAGGCGTCGAGTTCTATCAGCGGAAAGAGATCAAGGATCTGCTCTCCTATCTGCAACTGATCAACAACCCAGCCAACGACGCTGCGCTGTCGCGGATCGTCAACACGCCGGCTCGCGGGATCGGCAAGACGACGATGGACCGAGTGATGTTATACGCCGCTCGGCACCGGATTCCACTGTTCGAAGCGATCTGCCGCTGCGATGAAATTGAATCGATCAAACCGCGAACCCGTGGGCTGTTGAAACGTTTTGTCGGAATCATCGACGCGCTCAGCCGCAAGGCTTCGTCCAGCCTCGAGGATCTGTTGCGGTTCGTGTTGGAGCAAACGCAGTACAGCGATTACCTGCGGTTTTCGACAGTCGAAGGAGAGGATAACGACGCGCTTGCGAACGTCGACGAATTGGTTTCCGCCGCCGTCGAATTCGATCGCCAGCATCCCGACGATGGATCGCTGGAAACCTTCCTGGAGCAGGTCGCGTTGATCTCCGATACCGATGCGTGGGAAGAATCGAGCGATCGCGTGACGCTGATGACCCTGCACGCCGCCAAGGGGCTCGAATTCCCTTGCGTCTATATCATCGGTGTCGAGGATCAAGTGCTGCCGCACCATCGCAGCCACGATGATCCGATGCAGTTTGAAGAGGAGCGGCGGTTGCTGTTCGTGGGGATCACGCGAGCTGAACAGACGCTGCAGTTGAGCATGGCCAAGCTGCGATCGGCCCGCGGTAGCATGCGGCCCGCCGCGGCCAGCCCGTTCCTGTTGGAACTGCCTCGCGAAGAGATGCAGGTGATCGATGCCCATCAACCGACGCAATACGGCGACGACAACGACTTCGATGTCGACGTCGAATATCCCGAGGCATGGGATATGCACGCTGATCACGACGACGATCTGAATCAATTGCCGCCCGAAGAACGGACGCCCGAAACCACCTCCACCCCGCGAACCGCTCCGATCGCATCGGTCACGACCGCCGCCCAAATGCTCGAACAGCAGATGGCCAACACGATCGATCCCGAGATCTATACGGTAGGGATGATCGTCAGCCATCCCGAATATGGCAGCGGCCGGATCCAGAGTCTGTCCGGTTCGGGAGGCAAGCGGACGGCGACTGTCAACTTCTTTGTCGACAGCATCGAACGCCGCTTCCGACTCTCCCACGCCCAACTGACGATCGAAAGCGAAGATTAGGGGTTTGTCAAACTTTGATTTTAGGATTGGTGGGAGTGGGCGAGGTCACGAGCTGTTGATTACCCACAAGTCGCAACTACGCCGACGGCGTGGCAGCCATTAGCCGGTGGTTGAGCGAACGCGATACCACCGGAATGACACGAGACGCGAACGGCCGACCGCGAAGGCGGTCGCAGCGCAACTGCATGGGATTCTGCGACCGCCTTCGCGGTCAACTTAGCGAGTTACGTTCGATACCGTAGGTGGCGCTGCGCTTACCTACGGCTAATTGCTTGATTCCCTTCGGGAAATTTGTGGGTAACCGACAGGAGGTCACGAGTCCCCATAATTTCTGGCGCGAAAGGATTCGTGACCTCGTCCACTACGCTGAATTCAAATGTGGATGAAGCACTAGCAGCGGTTCGGCTAGCCGAGCGTCGTTTGCGAGCGAGGCTCTTTAAGAAAAAGGACTGAAGGGAGGGAGCCACAATTCGCTACATTCCCCAGTCTCTGGACGCTAGCAGTCGCTGCGGCGGTTGGTTTCGGCGTTTTCATCAAACAACCCAGCCGAAGGGTAAGGTTGACCGCGGCGATTACCGATAGAACCGATGTCGATCGTTGCTCGCGCTCCTGCCTTCCTCGCCTGAGAGAATGTCTTGATGAAAGTTCTCGTTTGCCCTCAACTTTTGCTGATGTCGATGCTGATGGCTGCCCCAGTGTTTGCACAAGTGGTGCCGGGCACCGGAACGAAGATCGATTATGTGGGTGACGATTTCGAGGAACCGGGTTGGGAATTTGTCCACAACATGCCCAAGGGTTCGCACGAAAACAACGAGCGCCGCAACGGGCCGTCGGGATATTCGAAGAACCGCCGCTTTATCGAAGGGCCCGAGCGCGGCCAGCCCGATCACATGCAGATCATCCCGACTCCAGCCGGCGGTCTGCCGCACAGCAAGAACGCGTTGTGGGTTTCGACGTTGCACAGCGGCATCCCCGGGCAAAACACCCGGACCGTCGAACAGGATGATTTGATCGTCAGTTGTCCCTCGCGATTGGGAACCAGTTTCCGACCCTCCGAATCGCCCAACTGCATGGTCCGGGTCTACTTCCCCGAAGTCGATCGCTGGGAAAAGCGAAACGGGCCGCATTTCGGATTCCGCTTGGGATGTTCGACCACCGCCGAACAGGAGCGTGAAGGCTTTCTGGCCTTTGGAACCGAGATGGGCCCCGAGCCGTATTGGCCTGGAATCTGGGTTCACTATCGCCACACCGCGGACCAACGCGGCCCCGCCGGTTCGGCTTATCTGGCAGTTCGCGGCGATAACCGCGGCCGCGACTTCCGCGTTGCCGAGATGGAGCAGTTTGGTTGGTGGACGTTTGGAATCAGCGTCACTCCCGACGGACGCATCCACTACTACGCCAGCCCCGGCGTCGATCCGCTCACGCCACAAGATCTGCTGACCAGCCAAACGCCTTACGGCTTTAACGCCGAACGCATCACGTCGTTCTTCTTCAACTTCTGCAACGTGAACGACGGCCGCACCTGGTCGACCCCGGTCGTGATCGACGATCCCGAGATGTACCTGGTCAACGCGTCGCGTGTGATGCAGTTCGTGCAACGCAAAGAAGCTGCTGAGGCGAAACGACAAGCGTACGCAAAACGCCGCGCCGAGATGATGGCCGAGCGCAACGCCCGCTCGCAAAACAACAGCCGATCGAGCCGTTAATCGATCGAACGTGACGTCACGATCAGCTCACCTTGCAGCGCGTCGGCTTGTTCATCGCGGCCGGCGGCCCGCAGCGCTGGGATCAACTGTTCGCCGTTTTGCGGATCGATGCGGTTCAGGATTAACATCCGGTCGATGTGCTGTTGAGCTTTCTCGAAATCGCCAGCTTCGATCGCCGCGGCGGCTCGCATTCGATGGATTCGGTGCAGCGAGGCTAGATCGGAGAGCGGGATCTCTTCGGTCCAGCCGCCAGCGAATTGCAGCATCGTCGTCTGCAGTAGATCGGCGACCGTGGCGGGATCGGTTTCCAGATCGGCTCGCCGTTGGCAGGACTTGTACCATGTGAAGCTGCCGATCGGCGAAACCGCCTGCAACAATCGAGCTTCTTCGGCCGCCAACGGTTGAGCTCCCAGTTCGCGCAAGCGATGCGTGAGCGCGTTGCGGATGCGAAAGTTGACAGCCATCATCGATGCGGTTTGCATCTGTTTGGCTCCCGCTTCGCGATCGCCGCTGCGAGCTACCGCGTCGGCGGCGAGATAGCGGAATTCGAGTTGCAGGACGTCGTTCTCCCACGCCTGTTGAAACGCTTCGGCCGCTTCAGCCCACTTGCCCAGCCGCCGGTAGATGATCCCGGCCTGCGCCGCTGGCAACTCGGTTTCGCGTTGCTGCTGCATCAAATCGAACGCCTGCTGCGTCTGATCGAACCGCAGCATCGTCCCAACAAAAGCAGACAACTGCTCCGCCGTCAGCGTCGTCTCCTCCAGCTTCTTCAACTCACCCGCCAGATATTCTTCCGGCGACATCGTTTGACTATCGATCTCGACAGTCCCTTCGCCAGAGAGCATCGCATCGACGTTCTGCAGCCGCTGCAACAATTGATCGTCGGCGTTGCCCGGCGACTTCGCTTCGAAGTGGCTCCACCAACCGTCGAATTCGGTGACGAGATCGGCGATCGCCGGCTGGAGAATCCGCGGTGTGTTCAGGTATCCCATCCGTTCCAATGCACGCCGAGACGCCGTCGTATGCTGGCCCATGGGTCCGAAGATGTAAAAACCATTGGCACGACCGATTCGCTTTGTTTCGTCGAGCAAGGGTTCTACCGCTAGCGCCATGCGCCCGCTGCTTCGCAGAGTGCGAAACAGTTCCTTCTGGTGCAGGAGATTGCTGCGGCGCGGATCTTTCTGCTGCGAGTGAATCTGTTCCGCCAGCGCTGCGTAAAGAGCATCGGCTTGATCGGCTGCTTCCCGCTGATCCAAGATCCAACCGACCTTTGCAACGATCTGAACCGCTTCCATTGGGATCGTTTGCTGCATGTCGACATTCAACCGCTCAGCAACCCATGCGGCCGGATCGTCCGACTTCCAAGCGACAGCTTGTAGTGCAGCGTCGTAGTCGCCTCGAGCCCGCAGCAGTTCGAAGTGCGTTTGCGGCGCATGCGTCTTGGCGATCTCCAACGCGCGATCGACCCGATCGTTAACCAACAGACAATTCATTAGCGCGATCTGCGCCGCAGGCGTTGCGATCGTCTCCGCCAACCGTGCCACCTGCCCCAAGGTCTGGTCACAGTCGGCCGCGCGTCCCGCCTGATGTTGGTAACTGGCCAAACCGCACAGCACGCTCAACCGCAGCATTTCGTCATGGATTGCCGCCGCGACAAGCCCGTCGAAGATCTGCCGTTGTTGATCTGCCGCGCGGTCCCAACGCCCTGCGCCGGCGTCGATCCAAGTCGCCAGCGGGATATTCTTTTGCTCCCGCGCCCACTGGGCTGCTTCTTCGGGTTTCCCATTGGCACGCAACAGAAACGGCAGTAGAGGTGAATCCTTGTGTTCGGCAATCCGTTTGGACAAGAGACCTCGCTGCAACCAAAACGCAGCCAGGTCGCTCCGTCCAATCTCGCTGGCGGTGTTTTCCTGCAACAACCGCTCCGCCTCGTCGAATTTGCCATGAGCGATCTTGTGCGCGAGCACGCCGGCATCGGAATAGATCAGTTCTTTTCGAAACACGGCGGCGCTAGACAATTGATCGATCATCTGCAGCAACGTTTCATAATGACCATATTCCAACAGACGCCAACGAACTTTCGGATTGGGAACGATTCGCTGCGTAAACATCTGGCGATCGGGGACCGGAACCTTCTGCAGAATTTGCAACACGAACTCCGCAGCGCGCTTCGATCGAAGCGACTCTTCCGAACGCATGCTGGCTAGCTGAATGAACGCTTTCATCTGTTGTTCGGTGAGCGAAGCGCGCAGCCGATCGACAGCCGCTGGCGTCGCGTTATCGATCCAGCCTGCCAGCGTGTTTGGCGAAAGGATCCATCGCTGCACCAGTGCTGAGCCCATCGTTGCGGGGAGTTTTTCGACAACGTCCATCATCGGATCGAGTCCGCCATTGCGGGCGATGCATTCGATAGCACCGCGAAGGTGGATCCCCTCGCTCAACAGCCGATACTGCTGTCGCGGGTCGCCCACTTCGACCAATGACTTGACCAATTCGTCTTCCCGCTTTTCACTCTCCAGTACCTCGATACAGATCGGTTGCGACAAGAACTCGAACAACAACGCCGGTGCACCGCCGCGCGACCTCGCCGATGGCGACTGCCCCGACGCCTTCACCCACTGGGCTAACGTGTCGAAGTGTCCCTCTTGAATCGCCAAGCGAATCAGATGCTTACGCCGCATCACGCTTCGCAGCGCATCGTCTCGCTGCGAATTCCCTTCGACGGAAAAGAGTTCCTTCAGCCAGGGGCGAATCTGGGTTTCCCGGTCCAGGCGTTCGGCCATGGCGGGCGACTGCAATAACACCGTTCGCAACGCGGACCGCTGCGGCGACCGATTGCAAGCCTCGATCAGAGCTTCCAACAACTTGGCCTCATGTAACGCAGCGACGGTTTCGGGCTGCGTCGTCAACATGGCCACGGTCGATTGAGGCAAAGCGTGGTCTTTGATCAGGTCGGCCAACAGGTCGGTCCGCCCCGCTTGCACGATCGTTGTCGGCCCAGCCGCACTGACCAGCCGCGTGCTCCACAGCTTCGCGACTGCGGAATCGGTCTGCTGGTCGATCCACCGGGCGATCTGCGTGACATGCGACTGCCGGCTTTCGGAATCATCACTCAACACAGCCCCAGCCAACACGCCAATCGCTTCGTGGCGAATCCGATTTTCCGCCAGTCCATCGATCGCGGCGTACAACGGTTGCAGCTCGCCATCCCACGCCGGCGAATCGTCCACCGCGGCTGCTAAGACATAGCTGTGCAACAACGGCTGCATCTCTTGCGATGCCTCGGTTTGGATCAATTCCCACAGCGGTTCAAACTGGCCCGCCTGGATCAGTCGCGAGATCGAATATCGCTGAACAACCATCGCCCTGAGAATTGTTGATTTGTCGTCGGCGTTCGGCTGCGACTTGATGGCTCGATACAAAACATCGATCTGTTGAGTTTCCAACAATTGATTCAACAAAGTGGTCGAGGTGAACAATCCTTGCCCTCGCCGCGCGACCGATAACTCTCGACGATCCTCTAGCGCGGCCTCGACAAGATCATTCATCCGCATCGCATCGGTAAACGCCTGCAACGCGTCTCGGTCGTTCATCAGCCCCCGGACGGCCGGATCGCTCAACCCATCGCGATGCAATGCCATATCAAACGTCTGCAGCAGCCACCCCTGTTTTTCGAAGCCGCGCCTCATGCCTTTCCCGGCCAAAACTTGGTTCGCCAACGCAGCGGCCACCGAAGGCGGAATGTCCGACTGCAGCAGTTCGTGAACGTCCTCCAGCTTGTCCTCTTTTTCGATCAACCGAACAAACTGCCAACAAAACAAACGTGACGCCAGGTGCTGTAATGCCGCTGTCGGCCAATCCTCCTGGGCAATCGCCACAATGTGCTTCGAGAGGTTGTGTTGGACCAAATGAGTGAGCACCGCGGAATTGCCCAAGAACTTCGACAACGACTGGTTCTGCTGTGGCGTCGGCGGCGATTTCAGCAGTTCGATCAATGGTCCCAGCCGATCGGCTTCCAACAATTGCTGCAGTCCAATTTTGTTCGCCACGATGGCGTCGAAAATCTGCAGTTTGTGGTTCGGTTCCGGTAACTGCATACCGATCTCGATCAGCCGCGCAACACATTCCGGCTTGGCGATCTCGTTTTGGGCTTCGCGTGACTGCAGCATGCGGGATATCACTGCGACGCTTGGTTTGGGATCGAGCCGACAGAACTGAGCTGTCAGCGTTGCGAGATGTCCCGCATCCAAGATCGCCTGGCGAAAGGATTGATCGGTCGAAATCAATGTAGAAAACGTCGCCAGCGTCTTTTTGTCGACGCTCGGCAACCGATCGACCAGGGCTTGCAAGTCCTGCGGTTCGCGAACCACAGACGATAGCGCCCGCGATTGAAGGACCGCTTCAATCGCTGCATCGCGCTGATCGTCGGGCGTTTCATGCAGCAGTCGCGAAACGAGTTGCCGCGCCATCGCCGGGTCCAGCCGCAAGCGGCCGAGCGCCGCCAGATAGCTGGGACGATCCTCCGCTGGCAATCGATCGACGGTCTGCCACAACAATGCCATTCGCTTTGCCGGATCGCGCTGCCACGTCGCCATCTTGCTCACCAATTGCCCCAACACGCGAGTGCGGTGTGGTTCGGGGACGTCGCAGTGGATCGCGACCAATTTATCGATCAGGTCAGCGTTACTAAGGAATCGCATCAGATCGACGTTGTGGACCAAAACCGGCAGCACGTTGGGTAACAGGTTCTTGTCCATCGTGCCGATCATTTCCAGCAGGCTTTCCGCCGCGGCGCGATCTTTAATTAACTCCGTCAAATTGGGGATTCGCACCATCCGTAGGATCGCATCGTGCTGCAGCGTAGGATCCTCCGACGCTTCGATTCGACGCCACAGATCTTTCACCATCGGCATCGCATCGGCAGCCGCCAACGTGTTCAAGATGTTCGCTTTAACGATCGCCTTCAGGTAAGCCAACCGCCGCGCGTCGTCGGGTTGCTCGGTCGCTAGATCGAGGATTTTTCCCAGCTTGTCTTCCGACTTCAGTTGCGCGATCACCGTTCGGTTCGCGACGATCATCGCCAACGCACTCACGCGATCGTCGGGATCTTCGATCTGCTGCGACAGCCTTAATAAACCATCGAAGCCCGATCGCGTTAAGATCGCCGAGATCGTCGCCGATTGCCGCAGCACCACCTGCAGCAACGTTTGCATCGTCGCGTCGTCGACATGGTTTGGCAGTTCGCCGAGAGAGTCGATCAATCCGCCGCGCTGAGCCAGCCCCTGGGTGACTTGTTGTTGTGAGAACAGCCGCAGCGCCAACGTGTTGCGGCTGGAGGGATCGGTTTCGTGTTGCAGCATCTTCAACAGAAAGCCATGCCGGCTGGCTTGGACCAGAATCTGGAGACTCGTCGGATTGGTGTAGAACGCCGCCAGATAACGCGAGCGGTCTTCCGGTTTTAGTGCGGCGACAAATTGGTCCAGCTGATCGAGCTGGTCGTCTTTGGCTAGCGTGGAAACCAACAGCGGAGAAAAGACGAGCGATGCCGTCGTGTCGCGTTGCCAACCGGCATCTTGATCGCCGCCGACACGCTGGACCAAGTCGACCATTTGCTGTGGGCCCGCATAGTCGTCGATGATCGCCGGGTCGGACACCAATTGGATCAGGTAGGCGGTTCGCAGTGGAGCGTTCGGTTCCAGCGAGATCAGGTTTTCGAGCACCGCCAACGCCCGTTCGCCACGCAATCCCTCCATCGCCTCAAATCGCTGCTTGCCTCGCCCGTCGCGAAACTTGCCGATCAATTGACGCAGCCGCGGCGGAGTCGTTGGCAGCACGCCGTATTGAAAATCTCGCAGCACGCAGCGGGCGCGCATCTGGGCTTCGGAGCCCCCCTCGGCGACAAGCTGTTCCAGTTTCTCGCGAGCTGGCAAGCCGATCTGCCACAGTTCGCGCATCGACCGCTCGCGAACATCGAAGCGGGGGGAACTGAGTCCTTCGGCTGCTGTGGCGATCGCTGCGGCCTGTTCCGGTGTCGGCGACTCTTCCTGCGAAAAAACTGTCGCCGCGGTGAATCCGATCGTGTAGAGCAAGAAAAGAGAAGCACTGCGGGCTGCTATCATCTCGGCACCTCATTCGCTAGCCGATGAACGTCGCCGTCGGCAACGTGAGGCCGATCGCACGTTGCATGATAGCACAGACGCAACAAAACGCATCCGTTTTGGCACGTTGCATGCCAGGGTCGAATCGATTTTCAGCGATGGTGTCAGCTGCCACTCGCTAGCGTTCGGGCCTGCTGGCAATCTCACCCGCGGTTCACGTGTCGCTTACTTCAACCGCTGGATGCGGATGTTGCGATAGGAGGCGACTGCGGGTTTACCACCATGAATCTGCAACGCGATGATCCCCGTTCGCTCGATCTGCGGATCGGTTTCGGTGTAGTCGACGGTCTGCAGATCGTTGAGCCAGATCTGGATGCGAGCCCCCTGGCAGCGGATGCGGATCCGATTCCAGTCGTCCGTTTTCAGTACCTCCTCAACCGCTGCCGGATCGGGGACGGCCAACATCTTATTGCGTCGCGATTCGTCGTACAGCGAGCCCCAGATCGGCTTCCCCCCCGCCGTCCCCATATCGGCTTGATAGCCCGAAACCTCGTGGTGGTTGGGGATTCGCTGGGTGCGGAACTGGACCCCCGCGTTTTGCCCCGCCCCAACCAGCTTGGCTTCCAACCGCAGCTCAAAATCTTCGTACTGCTCAGTCGTGGCCAGGAAGAAGTTGTTCGGGATCGTTTCGCTGGCCGAACCGGCCACGATCGCACCGTCGTCGACGCGGAACCAGTTCGCGTCTCCCTCCCATCCCTGCAGCGATTTGCCATCGAACAGCGGCGTGAAGCCCGATTCGGGGGCTGGCGATTGAGCGACAGCAACGATCGGGAAAAGCAGCAAAAAACAGGCGAACAGGCGGCGCATCGGGAGGTTCTCCAGAGAGTTGGGGTCGCAATTGGGGGGACGGAATCGGGATCGCAGCCGATTCGAGCGGTCGCTCGCCACCAGCCCCAGCATTGCTCTGCCAATCCCACCCATTCATAATTCGATACTCACAGATCATAATCGAGCCCCTTGCGTTTGTCGTGGTTTGGCGACCGATCTCCAAAATCGCCACCATGCCCTCTGCCCCTTACGGAACTACCCCCACAGAAGAAGAACCGCCGCGATCATGAATGCTCCCCTTAATAAGTACAGCAGTCGAGTCACTCAACCCAAGAGCCAAGGCGCTTCGCAAGCGATGCTCTACGGCACCGGAATGACCTCCGAAGACATGAACAAGGCGCAGGTGGGGATCGGCAGCGTCTGGTACGAAGGCAACACTTGCAACATGCACCTGTTGGACCTCGCCAACGAAGTCAAGGAAGGCGTCCGCGCCGCCGACATGGTTGGAATGCGGTTCAACACCGTCGGCGTCAGCGACGGGATCTCGATGGGAACCGAGGGGATGAGCTTCTCGCTGCAGAGTCGCGATTTGATCGCCGACAGCATCGAAACGATCATGGGTGGCCAGTGGTATGACGGCTTGGTCGCGCTGCCCGGTTGCGATAAGAACATGCCCGGATGTCTGATCGCGATGGGACGTTTGAACCGCCCCAGTATTATGGTCTACGGCGGCACGATCCGAGCCGGCAAGTGGAACGGACAGAAGCTGGATATCGTCAACGCGTTCCAGTGCTACGGCCAATACCTGTCGGGCGATATCGATGAATCCGAACGCCAGAACATCGTCAAGTGCAGCATTCCGGGCGCTGGTGCTTGCGGCGGTATGTATACAGCCAACACGATGGCGACCGCGATCGAAGCCCTCGGCATGACGTTGCCCTATTCGGCTAGCATCCCCGCCGAAGATCCCGCCAAGAAAGATGAATGCCGCCGCGCCGGTGCCGCGATCCGCGTCCTGTTGGAACGGGACATCAAGCCCCGCGACATCATGACTCGCCAAGCATTCGAAAACGCGATGGCTGTGATCATGGCGGTCGGCGGCAGCACCAACGCCGTGTTGCACCTGATCGCGATGGCTCGCGCTGTCGACATCAATTTGACGATCGACGATTTCCAAGCGGTCAGCGATCGCGTTCCTTATATCGCCGACCTCAAGCCGAGCGGCAAGTTCGTTCAAGAGGATCTGCACAGCGTTGGCGGAACGCCCGCGTTGATGAAGTATCTGTTGGCCGAAGGAGTGATCACCGGCGACTGCATGACTGTCACCGGCAAAACCCTCGGCGAAAACCTAGCCGACGTTCCCGATCTCGATCCCGGTCAAGAGATCATTCGCCCGCTGGATAAACCGATCAAAGCCAGCGGTCACATCCGCATCTTGCGCGGCAACCTGGCGCCCGAAGGAGCTGTTGCCAAGATCACCGGCAAAGAGGGGCTGCTGTTCACCGGCACCGCCCGCTGCTTCGACAGCGAAGAAGAGATGCTGACGGCATTGGAAGAAAAGAAGATCGTCAAGGGTGACGTGGTGATCATTCGTTATGAAGGTCCTAAGGGTGGCCCCGGCATGCCGGAGATGCTGACCCCAACCAGCGCGATCATGGGTGCCGGTTTGGGCGCCGACGTGGCGTTGATGACCGATGGACGCTTCTCGGGCGGGTCGCACGGATTTATCGTCGGCCACGTTACTCCCGAAGCTCAAGAGGGCGGACCGATCGCTCTGGCTCGCGATGGCGACAAGATCACGATCGACGCCGAAAAGCTGGAGATCAACATCGACGTCAGCGACGAAGAACTGGCCAAGCGACGCGAGGAATTTGTCGCGCCACCACTGAAAGCAACACGCGGCACGCTTTACAAGTACATTAAGAATGTAAAGAGTGCCTCCGAAGGTTGCGTCACCGACGAGTAGTCGTCGGCTGGCAACCGAGGTCGTTCTATTGGTCGCCTTTCGCGCCGCGAAAGTGCGGTCGGCTGGACGCGTTTTCTCGCAGCGAGAGACGCGTCCAACCAGCCGATCGCGACCATCGTTCGAACTCGCAGCGATGCTGGTTGGAGGGGCTGTCCTTCTATAAATCCAGATCGGAGTTCGAACATGAGTCTATCGCGACGTAATCTTTTGGCCGCCGGCGGGGCGGCTCTGGCGGCAGTTGCCACGCGGCAAACGGTTTCCCGTGCCGAGGATGTTGCCAAGGAAACGGCCGCTCGCGATTCGAGCCCCGCGATCACGAAGGGGCGGATTCACCAATCGGTGATGGGGTGGTGCTTCAAGCCGATGCCGTCGATCGAATTGGCTAAGCACTGCAAAGCGATCGGCATCGAAGCGATCGAGGGGATTCCCGCAAGCGACTATCCCGCCGTCACCAAGCTCGGCCTGAAGATCTCGCTGGTCGGCAGCCACGGTTTCCAGGCGGGACCGCTTGATCCCGAAAACCATGCGATGAATGAGGCGAAGCTGCGCGAAGCAATCGATACCGCCGTGAAGTTCGGCGCCCCCAGCGTGATCACATTTACTGGGATGCGAAAAACGGGAATCGACGACCGCCAGGCGACAAAAAACTGCCTGGACCTCTGGAAACGTGTTCTTCCGTACGCCGAAGCGAACGATATCACGCTGGTTCTTGAACATTTGAACAGTCGCGACGACACGCACCCGATGAAGGGGCATCCGGGATACTGGGGAGACGACGTGGAACTGTGCGTCGACCTGGTCAAACAGCTCGATTCACCGCGCTTCAAGCTGTTATTTGACATCTATCACGTGCAAATCATGAATGGGGATATCATTCGCCGTATCAGGGAGTATCATCCACTTATCGGTCACTATCACACCGCTGGCGCTCCGGGTCGGGGTGAGTTAAACGACGATCAAGAGATCAATTACCCAGCTGTCATGCGGGCGATTCTGGAAACTGGATATTCTCAATACGTCGCGCAAGAGTTCATCCCGACTAGCAATGACCCAATCGCCTCCCTTCGTGAGGCTGCAAGGGTGTGCGATGTGTAGCTAACGCGAAAGCAAAAACAAGCTTTTGCTCCAGGACGGAACCTGCCGATAGATTGCGCTGTCTATAATCGAGGGGAAGGCTGTACACTTCCCCGCCGCTCGCGTCGCAACCTACCTTCGAAAGATTCGTTTGACGGGCGATTTGCTGCCTGTTTCAATTACTATCGCCATGGCTACCCGTACCATAGAACGAATCGACGAAACCCATTCCGTCGGACCTCGTGTTCGCGTGGATGATTTTGTTCGATTGGGGATCGGTGTTCGCGAGGCTCGCGTCGGAGTGATTCGTCGCGCCGCTGGCGATGCAACGGCGGCGGTTGCGTTGGACGAACCGACCGATACGCGGCATGGCTTCGACGATCGAATCGCCAGCATCGCGGCGTCTACCTATCGCTTGTTAGACCCTCGCGGTCGCAACGAGTTGATGCAGCGGGTCCAGTTATTGCAGCTGGAATCTCCGCCAGCCCAAGTCAAACCGTGGTGGAAACCGCGGCACGCCACCGTCGTCACTCAAGACGAACTCCGCGACCGCTTCGATCCCTCGGCCGCCGACGACACCTACCTGCCGGTTGGCCTGCAAGCCGAAGCGGGCTGGAAAACTGTCGCCCGGCGAATGGGGCTGTTTCCATTTTCACGCCGCGCCGTCTGGGTTGCATCGGCAATGGCTAGCGTCTCGATTTTGATCGTGCTGCCGATCGTGATCGCGATGTCCTCCGCCGACGATCCGCCCAGCGGAGAACTGACAGCCGCGGCGACGACGGTCTCGGCCGCTCCCGAACCGATTGCTCGACAGCTCGGCAGCGCGGCTCCTTCGCCTCAGCTGACGACTGATTTTCCGGTTGCCGAAGTCGACGAACCAGCTCCGGCCGCCGAGCCAGTCAGTCCCTTTGCCGAAGCGTTTGTCGTGCCGTCGGAATCGGACGGTTTGAAAGCATCGCCGTCGGAAAGCGAGCCGATGCCCGTTCATCGGTCGTTGCCCGGAACCGCTCCATCGTCGGCGGACCCGTTGGTGTTTGTCCCCAACGTCGAACCGTCGGCAACGCTCGAAGACGCCCCAAGTGTCGCTCCCGAATCGCCGTCGACTCCCGCACCGATCACCGACCCGGAATCGACTGAACCGAAGTCATTGGAATCCGAATCGACTGAACCGATGCCAGCGGACGCTGCCAGTTCGGACAGCCCGATGCCGGCGGCTGACGTGCCAGCTGATACGGCCGATCCGATGCCGTCAGTTACCGCGACGCCAGCGCCGATCGCAACTCCTGCCGCTCCTCCGGCGGCAGCTGCCGATCCGGCGGCCGATCCGGCTGTCGATCCCTTTGCACAAGTTGATCTCCAGCCCGCAGTCGAAGCCGACGGCGGTCTGCAGGATTCGCGGTTTCCCAAACCTTCAGCCGATGAGGTCGCGGTGGCGACCGAGCGGCTGGCTCGTTTGCGAGCCGATCTGCCGGCGGCTAATACCGATGCCGATCTCGTTTCCAATATTCGCAAGTTGTTGCAGACGGCGACCGAGAGCGAACCGGGGTCGGCCGATCGCTGGGTGCTGTTGTTGGAATCGTCGCAGCATTTGTTGATGATGGGCCGCGGTGCCGATGCGCAACAGGCGCTTCTGCAGCTGACGAGAGAATACCAGGCGAGCGAGGTCCAGTTGCGGCAGTTGCTGCTGGAACCGTTGATCAATGGTGCGCAGACGATCACGCAAAAGGAACGTGTGATCGGTTGGGCGCTGTCGACTAGCGAACTGTTATTGCGAGCCGAGGAGTTTGATTCGGCCGCCACCACGCTCCGCGGAGCGACGACGCTGGCGGTCAAACTGGGTGACAGCGATCTGCGGTTGCGGATCAACTTGCAATCCGATGCGATCAAACAGGCCAAGCGGATCGCGCCGCTGGCGACCAAAGCGTTGGCCGAATCGACTCCGGCCACCGCCTCCGCTTCGGCTGCCAATTCGGTCGGGCGATATCTCTGCTTGTACCTCTACGATTGGCCGCAGGGATTGCCTTGGCTGAAGCATGCGTCGACGCCCAAGTTGGCCAAGGTCGCGCAGATGGAAATCGATACCGCCGCAGCTCCCGACAGCACCTTGGATCTTGTCAACAGTTGGATCGAGTGTGCTGCGGATGTCCGCGGCCGCGGTGGCGAATCGATCTTGCTGCACGCTCGCGATCTGGTTGCCGAAGCGATGCTGGAGAGTTCGGGCTTAAAAGCCAAGGACCTCGAGCGGAAGTTGGCCGAGCTCGATGCGATGCTTCCAGCCGACCTGCGGACCGTCGCGCCGACACCTTCGATAGCCGCCGCGCCCGCCGCCGCCATGCCCGCGGGGAACCTGACCGGCATGCTCGGGCGATTGAAGGCCGACGGATTGGATGTCAGCGCCCTGATCCGCTACGACGCCGGACTGAACCTTACGCACGACGCCTTCTCGCAGATCCTCGACCAATTGGGGATCCAAGCCGGGACGATCTCGCTCGAGTTTGTTGGCCTGATCGATCTCCCCGAGAACTCGACGATCCGGTTTGTCACCAGCACCGGAACCGATAAAGCGGATGCGGTTGTCGTTGCGGTCAACAACCAAACGGTCCCGTTGTCGGTCGAAGGGCAGCGGAATCGCAAAGCGGGAACCGTCGACTTGCCCGCTGGCAGCCATCTTGTCCGCTGGCAGTTTGGCGGCAAACAACTCGCCACATGTCACCTGGTGGTTGAGGACGATCGAGCGAAGAAGCCGCTGACGCTCCGCCATACGCCTGCTCTCTTGGAACAAGTCCTCAGCGTCGCGCCGGCTCGCTTGCGAGTCAACGTAGTCCGCGCCAACTAAGCTCTCTTTCATCCGCCCAGCGAAGTAGGAAAGGAAGAGCAGGAAGTTTTCCGGCGACGGGTCTTCCAAACTCCATCGAGCATCATCGCTCGACTCCCCTCCCCGAACTTCGCTGCGCTGGTTCGACCCTCCCCGCAAACTGCGTTTGGGGAGGGTGAAGTGAAGGTTAGCTTCACCGCCTCGATTCCGTCTTCACCCACCCGGCAAAAACGGAAGGGTTGGAGAACAAGAGTTTAGCGAGTTTTCCGATAAGGGTCGTCGACAGGCTCGAACACCGCGGACTCGGGGCGGCAGACTCCTCGGCGACTGCCCCTTCTCGCTTTCCTTCCTAGTCGGCCCGGTATAATGTTCCTGTACCCGCCTGCGTCATCCGTCTCTGCCTCAATCGAATCCCCAGGTCACCGATCTGCATGAGTACCCCAAGCGAAGTCCCCTCCATTTCGAATCTCAGTGAACTGCGCCAATCGGGCTGGAAATCGAAGACCGTCAAACACGAGCTGCGCGATAACTTTCTGGTGGCGTTGCAGGCTGGCGACGAACTGTTCCCCGGCATCGTAGGCTACGACGACACGGTCATTCCCGAGATCAATCTGGCGATCCTGGCGGGGCACGACATGCTGTTCCTGGGCGAAAAGGGACAAGCGAAGAGCCGCATCATGCGGATGTTGGTCCGCTTTCTCGACGAGTGGACTCCCTACATCGATCATCCCGAATTGCCGGTCCACGAAGATCCGATGGACCCGATCACCGCCTTGGGGAAGCGTTTGGTGAAGGAACTGCCCGAGGATCAGATCAAGATCGCTTGGTGGCATCGCAACGATCGGTACAGCGAACGGTTGAGTCCCGGGACAAAGTTCGCCGACATCATCGGTGAGATCGACCCGGGCAAACTGACAAGCGGTGTCAGCATGAACGCCGAAGCGGCACTCGCGTTTGGCTTGATTCCACGGATGCACCGCGGCATCTTTGCGATGAACGAATTGCCCGAACTGGATGATCTCGTACAGGTCGGTCTGTTCAACATCCTCGAGGAACGGGATGTCCAGATCCGCGGCTATCCGATCAAATTCGATCTCGATGTGATGATCCTCTTCTCCGCCAACCCCAGCACCTACAACCGCTCGGGCAAAGTGATTCCACAGTTGAAGGATCGGATCGGGTCGATCATCCAAACGCATTACCCCAGCGACCGCGACCAGGGGATTGCGATCTTGCAGCAGGAAGCCAACGACGATCTCGGTGGACCGTTCCCCGTCCAGGTGCCGTATTTCATGTACGAAGTGGTCGAAGAGATCACCAACCAGGCGCGGCGCAGCAAGTTCATCGATCATCAATCCGGCGTGTCGGCGAGGTTCTCGTTGGCGAACTTCCGCACGATGGTCGCCTCGGCGCGGCAGCGTTCGGTCGTCCTCGGCGAATCCCCCGCGGTGCCGCGGATCAGCGACCTCGGTCACATCTACAGCAGTGCCCTGGGGAAGCTGGAGCTGGATCTGATGGGCAGCCATCAAATGAGCGAACGCCAAGTCCTGGACGCCGTCGTCGCCGAAGCGATTCAGGTCGTCTTCCAGAAATATGTCGAACAGCATGGCACCGCAGAGATTGGCGAGATCTTCAAGAAGGGAGTGCGCGTCGAGGTCGGCGACATGTTGCCCTCTTCGGTTTATGCGGAACGGTTGAAGCGAGTGCCTCCGGTTTGGGAGAAGGCGTTTGAAGTCAACGCCAGCGCCAGCGAGCCGGTTCGCGCCAGCTGCGTCGAATTTGTGCTGGCGGGCTTGTACAGCATGGATCACATCAGCCGGTCGCAGCGACACGGATCGATCGAATACGAAATCTAAGCCAGCCTGCAAGGAGACTTTTCGTTTAACCGCGTGGGCATCCCCCCGCGTTTTTGAAGAGGCTTGTCGTTTAACCGCGTGGGCATCGCCCCGAGTTTTTTATGGGCAGGGCGGCCCGATGGCGGTGAAACGAAAAAATGCAATGCGACCTGCTTAAGTCAGCAACTGCGCCGTAACGGGGCCTGTAGCAACAAGAAGATCATTATGAAAAAACGTCCTGGCGGGATCATCCATTCGTATCAGAAATTTGATCCGGCGCAATTCCCCAGCCCGACGCAGCCGCCTCCCGATTTGGTCTCGTCGGCGTTTGAACACGCGATGATGTTCGGCAACTATCGCGAGTTGTCCGAAGAGGAGTTGGCCCGCGCGGTGCGACTCGATCCCAGCCAGATCGCCGGCCTGGGGCCGAGCATCGACATGTTGCGCCAGATGCTCGAAGAGCGGAAACGCAAAATCCTGGAGACCTACGAAACCGCAGCGGCTCAAAAGCGCGCCCGCCGTGCGTACCAACAGAGTGCCAGTGCTGTCCGTCCGCCCAAAGATCTGGAGAAGGCGTACCGCCGCGGGATCGCCGAAGAACAGCCGTATGATCTGGAACGGCTGTGGTATCGGGCCGACAGCGATCACTCTCCTTTTGCTCTCGGTTTGCTGGGCGTGATGCAGCGGATGAACGACAAGCTGCAGATCGCTGAACTTGTCAGCAAATATGAGTTCACCGGCCGGGAACCGATGTCGGTCCCCAAGGCGTTGGAGATCAAGGAGGAGTTGGAGAAGATCGATGAACTGCTGCGGCAGCTCGAAGAAGCTGCCAAGACGGCGCAGATCGGGATCATCGATATGGATCTGTTGCAGGAGTTCACCGAGCCGGGCGATTTGAATCAACTGGAAGAACTCCGCCAGCAGGTCGAGAACTACATGCGCGAACAGGCCGAACGGCAGGGGCTCGACCGCGATAACAAAACCGGCAACTACCGACTGACACCGCACGCCTACAAGCTGTTCCAGGGAAAACTGCTGTCGCGGATCTTCAGCGACCTGCAAGCCTCTCGCAGCGGCCGGCATCCCGACGCGGTCGAAGGGGACGGAGCGGTGGAACTGCAGCAGACCAAGCCCTACGAATTCGGCGACAGCGTTGCCAACATCGACCTCCCGCAGACCGTCATCAACGCCCTGTTGCGGCATGGCGACACGCGGCCGCTACAGTTGCGCAGCGAGGATATCGAAATCCACAAGACGCGGAACCATCCCAAGTGCGCCACGTGCGTGATCATGGATATGAGTGGTTCGATGCGGTACGACGGGCAATACATCAACGTCAAACGGATGGCCTTGGCGCTGCAGGGACTGATCACCAGCGAATACCCCGGCGACTTCCTGCGGTTTATCGAAATGTACACCTTCGCCAAGATGCGGCACGCCAGCGAGTTGATCGAACTGATGCCCAAGCCGGTCACGATCCACGATCCTTGGGTGCGGTTGAGAGCGGATATGAGTCGCGAGGATATCAGCGAATCGCAGATCCATCCTCACTTCACCAACATCCAACGCTCGCTGCAATTGGCTCGGCAGAATCTGGTGACGACCGACACGCCCAACCGTCAGATCGTATTGATCACCGACGGCCTGCCGACAGCCCACTTCGAAGACAACAACCTGTTCATGCTCTACCCGCCCGATCCGCAGACCGAACAAGCGACGATGCGTGAAGCGATGCTCTGTCATCGCGAGGGGATTACGATCAACATTTTCTTGATCCCCAGTTGGTCGCAGAGCGAAGCGGACATCCGGTTTGCGTATCGATTAGCCGAAAGCACCAAAGGCCGGGTGATCTTTACCAGCGGCAAAGACCTCGATCGCTTCGTCATCTGGGATTACGTCAGCAACCGCCGCGAGATCATCGGTTAGCCAAAGGTCGCCACCAAAAATACGGGCGAGAAATACCAGCACGAAGCGCAAGCGAGTGAACTCTCGGCAAACAATCACTCGCTTGCGCTTCGTGCTCGTATGGGCCGCACGCACTTTCGCGGAGCGAAAGGCGACCAACCAACCGATCATCCGTCACCAAGACAACATCGCTCGAGGAAGCGACCAAGGCCGGAGGCCGACACATCTCCTGCCGGGGTCGTAAGGCCCCGGTGCCTTGCAGGTAGGAAGCGAGCGATGGTCGCCTTTCGCTCCGCGAAAGTGCGTCCGCGCCACATCCTCTCTCACGAATCGCCGCCAAAAACACGAGCACGAAATACTAGCACGAAGCGCGAGCGAGTGAACTCTCGAGAGAAACAATCACTCGCTTGCGCGTCGTGCTAGTATGGGCGATGGTCGCCTTTCGCTCCGCGAAAGTGCGTCCGCGCCACATCCTCTCCCCTAAATCGCCGCCAAAAACGCGAGCACGAAATGCCAGCACGAAACGCAAGCGAGTGAACTCTCGAGAGAAAAATCACTTGCTTGCGCTTCGTGCTGGTATGGGTACGCACTTTCGCGGAGCGAAAGGCGACCAACTTTTACGACGCGATGCTGCTGGCGGAGTCGACCCGTGCGGGTTCGTTCTTGGTCGGCTTCATCAACCAACCGGGCAGCTTGCCCAGGTCGTCGAAGAAGGTGTACAGCACGGGGATCGCCAGCAGCGTCAGGATCAACGACAGCGTCTGGCCGCCGGCCGCCAGCACGGCGATCGAACGCCGCTCCTCGGCTCCCGGCCCCGTTGCGATCAACAGCGGCAGCAGGCCGGCGACAAACGAAACCGTCGTCATCAGAATTGGACGCAAGCGGTCGCGGTTGGCTTGCATGATCGCATCGTGCCGGCCGATCCCTTGCGATCGCAGCGCGTTGGTGTGATCGACTTGCAAAATCGCCGCCTTCTTGACCACGCCAAACAGCACCAAGATGCCAAGCGCCGAATAAAGGTTCAACGTCTCGCCCCCCCAATACAGACTGATCAAACCAAACGGAATCGCCAGTGGCAGCGACAGGAGAATGATCAGCGGGTAGACCATGTTCTCGTACTGAGCCGCCAGCACGATGTACATGAAGATGAACGACAACACAAACGTCCAACCGAAGTCGGTGATCGTTCGTTCCAGCTCGCGGCCGCCGCCGAGGATCTCATAGTTAAAGCCTTCGGGCAGACCGATTTCGTTTGCCACCTGCTCCATCGCTTCGATCCGGTCGGCCAACGCGTAACCGTTGGCGATGTTTGCTCGCACCGACACCATCCGCTGGCGACTCAATCGGTCGATTCGCGACGCCGCCTGGCTGTATTCGAAATCGACAACGTTATCGATCCGCGTCATCGAACCACTCAGCCCCGTCTCGATCGCCGCGACGACTAAATCGTTCGCCGACGTGGTCGGCAGCATCGGATTGGTCCGCACGTACAATTGAGAGATCGATTGGATGTCGTTCCGGTCCAGGCCGACAAGCCGCAGTTCGACATCGTATGCGTCGCCTGCCGATTGATCCAAGTATCGCGAGACGCGGTCGTCGCCGCCGACGGCCACTCGCAGTGTATCGGCGATCTCACGCACCTCGACCCCAAGCGCCGCCGCCCGTTGGCGATCGATCGATACCAGCAGTTCGGGGTTGTTGATCTGCAGCGTCGAATAGACGTCGACGATTCCCGGGATCTCTTTGACCCTGGCCTTCATCTTGTCGCTGAATTCCAGCAGCTTCTCGGCGTCGGGGCCCATGATTGCAAAGTCGATGTCGACCGGGGCTCCCTGCCGCAGCGAGGTCAGGTTGCGGACCGATAGCCGCAGATCTTTGATCGGAGACAATCGCTTACGGATCTCTCCCATCTTTTCGCGTTGAGTGAAGTTTCCACGAAACGCAGCCTTCGGATCACCGGCCAGCAAGCCGTCCCAGAGTCGCCCGAACGAAAACGTTCGCTCGCGACTGTCCTGCAGACGGATATACATCTGCGCCCGATTCACATCGCCGTAGCCGCCGGTTCCAACGGTGGTCATCACCGTCTCGATGCCATCGATCTTCCCCAGTTCCGCCTCCACGCGATCGATCGTCTCCCGCATCGCCAGCAAGCTCGCCCCCGGTTTCGCCTCCGCTCGAATCTCAAACTCCGATTCGTCGACGTTCAACGGGATGTAATCGCGGCGCACCCATTGGCTCAGCGGAATGTTCGACGCGATCACCAACACCACGACGACTAACACCAGCCAACGGAACCGCAACGCCCGGGCCAGCATCCATAGATAAGCTCCCTCGATCCAGGAGTAGACGCCGCCACGCGATTTGACAGCCGCACTCTTTTTCGACTTGCCGGACTCGTCTTCGGTCGGCTTGTCGATCGGCCGCAACAACTTGCTGCACATCATCGGCGTCAATGAGAAACTGACAAGCATCGAGATCAGGATCGCCACGGTCGCCGTCACGCCAAACTCGAACAACAGTCGCCCCGTGACGCTCGACAGAAACGAGACCGGCAGGAAGACGATCACCAGCGAGATCGTCGTCGCCAGAACCGCCAGGCCGATCTCTTTGGTTCCCGTAACGGCGGCTTCTGCCGGCGCCATCCCCTTCTCTTCGATGCAGTGGAAGACGTTTTCGAGTACCACGATCGCATCGTCGATCACCACGCCAACCATCAACACCAGGGCTAGCATCGTGACGTTGTTTAGCGTGAAGCCAAACCATTTCATAAACGCAAACGTCGCGATGATCGATGCCGGGATCGCGACCGACGCGATGATCGTCGACCGCCACGACCGCATGAACAACATCACCGTTAGGCAGGCGAGGATACTTCCGGAGATCAGGTGGCGTTCGATCTCGTGCAGCGCTTCGACGATGTATCGCGATTGGTCCTGGATGACTTCGACGCGGATGTCGTCGGGCAGCAACTCCTGGCTGCGCGGCAATTGCTCTTTGATCGCATCGATCACCGCGACCGTGTTCTCGCCGCTCTGGCGTTGGATCTCCAACAGGACCGCCGGCTCGCCGTTGAGTCGCGCCAGCGTGCGGACCTCTTTGGTTCCGTCGGTCACTGTCCCCAGTTCGCTCAACCGCACCGCGGTGTCGCCGACCGTGGCGACGGTTAAGTCGGGAAACCGATGCGATTCGGAGATTCGCCCCAGCGTTCGCAGCGACCGTTCGCGTTGTCCTTCGTTCATCAATCCGCCCGGCACCTCGGCGTTTTGACGCACCAGGGCGTCGCGAACTTGCAGGATCGACAGCCGGTGTGCCGCCAATCGGCGGGCGTCGATGTCGACCTGGATCGCCCGGTCGGCCGCTCCGGAGATCTTCACCTCGCCGACGCCGCTGGAGGATTCGATCACGTTTTTGACATACCGATCGGCCATCACGTACAGTTCGCGAGCCGACCGCGGGCCCGAGACGGCCAGCGTCATGATCGGCGATGAATCGAGATCGCGTTTCTGCACGATCGGTGGATCGATCCCTGGTGGCAACAGGTTGGCGACTCCCGCCACCGCATCGCGAACGTCTTGAATCGCCGCGTCGATGTCGCGATCCAGTTCGATGGTGACGATCACAAACGAGCGACCGTTGGCCGAGATCGATCGCAGTTCGTCGATCCCCGCGACCGTCGCAACCGCGTCTTCGATGACGCTGCTGACCTCCGATTCCACCTCCTCTGCCGCCGCGCCGAGATACGTCGTGCGGACAAAGACCTGCGGCATGTCGAGGTTCGGGAACCTGTCGACGCCCAGCTGTGGAAACGCAACAGCTCCAGCGACGACCAACGCAGTGATCAACATCAAAGCGAAGACCGGACGCTTCACGCAAACTTCAGCTAGCCAATACAAAGCTCTCGTTCCCTATGAGCGACTATTTTGAGTTGGGGGATTAGCCCCAGAGAAATTTCACGGCGGGCGGGATTCCGAAGAGCGTTGAAAAACATCGCCCACCGGTTGATCGTCTTGTTAAGTTAAGGCTTGATCTTCGCGATCCGACCCTGCGACGCATCGCGTAAGATCACGTCTCCCGATTGCAGCCCTTGCAGAACTTCCAGCTGCCCGTCGCGGCGTTTTCCGATCAGCACCTCCTGCTCGACAAGCGCACCATCGACAACCTTCCAGGCCTTCTCAGCTCCCGCGAATTCGTTGATCGCCGATTGCGGGACGACCAAGCCGGTGGCGTCGTCGTCGACCACGATCTCCGCTTCGGCAAACAGCCCGCCTCGAAGCTCTTGTCCCTCGTTTTCGATCTCCGCCTCGAAGACCAACGAACGACTCTGCTGATCCAACATCGGGCTGATCCGCGTGATCGTTGCCGTCCGCGGTTCTGGGACCGATTCGATTTGCAGCCGCACCTGTTGGCCCAACGAAAGTGCCTGAGCGCGTCGCTCGGGAACCGAGCTGCGGAAACGCAGCGGCGAGGTGCGGACGACGACAGCGATACTCTGGCCTACCGAGATGTAGGACCCCGGTGCGGTCAGCCGCTGGTGAATGAAGCCCTCCAGCGGTGATCGGATGATCGCGTCGGTCAACTGATTGCGAGCGAGCGATAGTTCGGCTTGGTAGCTGCCGATCGCGGCGATCTTTTCGTAGACGCCGTTCAGTGCTGAAGCGTATCGAGCTTCGGCGACCCGTTCCGCAGCCGCTGCGAGTTCGTATTCCCCTTCGGAGACAGCCTTCTGAACTCTCAGGCTCTCGAGTCGCTTGAGGCTGCTTTGCGTCTCTTCCCACAGCGCCCGCTGCTGGCGAACCGGCGGAGCGTTTTCGGGATTTAGTTCGGAGACCGGCACGCCAGCCCGCAACCCAACCGCCGCGCGGGCTTGTTCCAATTGAGCTTCGGTCTGGTCGACCTTCAGTTGAAATTCGGCTTGGTCCAGCGTCACCAACGGATCGCCGACGTTGACATAATCGCCCAGGTCGACATGCACCTCCGCCACGCGGCCGGCGACCTTCGCCCCCACGACCGATTCTTCGTCGGCATCCAAACTCCCCTGGCTGCGGACGATCGTCGGCCAGGGCTGCAGCGCCACCGTGATCAGCTCCGCCTCGATCGTCTCCATCGGCTCCGGCTTCGGTTCGGACTTCATCGCCGCTGCCGGGGAATCGCAGCCCGTCGCTGTTAATAACAGCCAAGGGACCAGGCAGGCGGCAGCACCGATGTAATGCGCGCGACGGGAAGCAGTAACTAACGACGTGGGACTTTGCATGGTAGGCCGGTGGGAGCGAGGCGGGGGCTTTGTCATTTTAACGGATTCGGTGGTCACCTTTGGCGTGACAACCGGCGGCGAATCCCTGCGGAAGGCAATTGAGTAAAACCCCGCAAGACGTAAATCGGATCGCGCAAAAACTCAAAAATGGCAGAAAGCGAACCCCTATTTAAATCGTTGGTGGGCGATGAAGCAAGCAAATCCTGCAGCGAACTTCTACAGTTCTCCCCGCCTTTTGCTAGCGAGCCCCCCCGGAGCGGAACATCGTCGATCCGCGAGCCCGTCAAAGCAGCAAAAATCACGATTTCTGCGAACCGCGTGCCCCGCAATGTCTCATGGATTCACAGACGACCCGGGCGGTTCCGGCTAGGAGCAGCCGATCCGGAGAGCAATGGCGGGCATTACGGCAACGGGCGCTGCAAGAAAAGCAGAATTGAGTCCCAGAACTTCGAGTCCGGCTTGCCAGCGTAAATCAAAAAAGCTATGCTTCATCGCAGCAACGCACCCCTAGCTCAATTGGATAGAGCATCGGTCTACGGAACCGAAGGTTAGTGGTTCGAATCCACTGGGGTGTACTCGACTTACGTCGATTCTCCATCTGAAGTGTATCCAATTTTTTTGGGTACACTTTTTTCATAGGGCGATTGCCTGCCCTGTTCTTCGCTCTGTTTCGCGCGAAGCTTCTGCTCTTTGGATTGTTCTCGCATTGAGCTCGATCCCCATGCCTGATGAGTCGGCTTGGGCGGATGTTCAATCGCGCGTCCGGCAGCTCCAGAACAAGAAGATCTCGCCGCAGAAGACGGGCCTATCGCGGGTGCGTTTGGTTCTGCGTTCGTGTCAGTACGCTCGGACAACCTTCGGGTTGACCCTCTCCGGAAACACTCCGTTTCGATTTCATCGGGCGTCGCTGCTGCGCCGACATCGGAAGCTCGGATTGAAAGACAGCCGGATGATCGGTGCCGCATTCTGCGGGGCATGGATGGAATCCAAGTCGGCAAAAAACGAAACCGCAAGCCCTAGCTGAAGCGGGGTGCCCCGCCTTTTCATGACGACTCGTTTCAGTCTTCGCCTGAGTGCCAGTGTTTGCTGTGGCACCTGTGAAGCCCAAGCGTTCACTCTGCTCGTTTTTTTGCTGAATGCTCAGGTGCGGACGGTTAGGCGGGCTAGGGCAGGAGCAAACGAAATCCTGAATCCGCACGCATTTTCACACGAACCTATATCAGGTGTGGCAGGGCCGCTCACTTTCGCGTCTGCGGAAGAACCTACCGCGGCAGCTGTTACACATTAACGGATCGAGAATCCTCATTCAACGGAATGAACTAGATGCTGGTAAAGCTTCATCAAAACTCACCTACAAAATGTCTTGCTGCTCTTGGCGGACTGTTGCTGAGCGTATCTGCCATGTCGAGTTTCGGGCACGCGCAGCAACCGCGATTTTTCGGTGCATCGAAATGTGATTCCTATTGCGATGCTGATGGGCGGGAATGCTGTGACTACGACTGGTCGGGTGCCTACGTGGGGCTACAAGGCGGCTGGTCGTTCCTTGACCCGAACCCCGTGGTGTCAACCCATGTTCAAGAGGATTCGGATGGATTTTCTGGCGGTGTTCACGGTGGGTTCAATCGTCAGAGAGGGAAACTCGTCTATGGAATCGAGCTGGACTACACACTGACTGATCTCGATGCCACAGCGCCTTGCTTTAATCCCGCATATGACTGCGGAGCCTCATCTGACTGGAATGCTTCGGTGCGCGGCCGATTTGGCTTCGCATTTGACAGGCTACTGCTGTTTGGCACCGCAGGATTTGCGTTCGCCGACTACGAAGGATTTACTCAAGTGGTCGCTACTGGCGTCACATACGGCGACGAAAAAACGCTGACAGGTGGGACGTATGGTGGCGGCCTCGAGTACGCTGTTTCCGAGCGTTTGCGTGTAAGAAGCGAATATCGATACAGCAACTTCGGCACAGAAGAAATGAGCTATGACCGCACTTATACCGTCACCCCCGACTTGCATTCGGTAATTTTCGGAGCCAGCTTCGCGTTTTGATCATTGTTTCATGGGCATCAAAAGGGTCGAAAAGCGGATCAGGCCAGCTGTTATCCACCGGTCGGCTTGTCCGCTTAATGAGCGGTTCCCCCGGCGTCTAGTCCGCCGTCGCAAGCAACCGTTCTGCTCTGCGGCCATCGGAGCGATGCAGAATGACGGGAGCAGAATGAATTTGATCAGAGGCCTTTGAAGCGTTCAGTAGTGCGTCTCTCCATTGAAACCGCTCCTGCTGCGACCCGACTTATATCGCGGTAGGGACCGCCGTTGCCGGCGGCCCCCCGCACAGATCCGTACTTGAAGAATTACCTCATACGGCTCCTGCCTTGAGTCGGGCGCGGTGGCGTTCACTAGGGTAGGGATGAAGGATTCGCAGCTCGGGATAGTACTTTTGCGTCAGGTGACGCATCCGTGCCCACGTCCAGTTGTGACGCTGGCTCCGCCGACGCAGTTGGCGAAGCCACAGCTTCGAGACCGCATTGTGAAACTGCCTCAGGCGGTTCATGTTCCCCGGTATAGCAGGGTAATTTTGCCAACCGCGGAGCACACGCCTTAACCAACAACCCAATGCACCGGTCCTCCAGTGTCGACGCTCGATCAACTTTTGCTTGATCGCCGAAAGTGTCGAACGCATTCGCGTGGCTACCGATTCGCGGTGGACAGTGAACCAGCCATGACGGCGGGTGTGTCCACAGCGATGCGTGAAGCCAAGAAAGTCGAACGTTTCCGGTCGACCTTCACCACGTTTGAGTCGACGTTCGGTGGCGAAGCGACCGAACTCGATCAGGCGAGTCTTTTCAGCGTGGAGTTTCAAGCCGAACTTGCGAAAGCGGGCATGGAGCGAATCCAGACACACCTCCGCATCGTCCTTGTGCTCAAAACCGATTACAAAGTCGTCGGCATAGCGCACGACAACAATATCACCACGCGTCTTTTGGCACCGCCACCACTGGATCCAAAGATCGAAAACGTAATGCAAGTAGACGTTTGCAAGGAGCGGCGAGATCACCGCGCCTTGTGGTGTCCCTGCGTTCGTCTCCGACCATTCACCCTCTTCGCTAATCCCAGCCCGAAGCCATTTTGGATCAGCCGAAGCAGACGCTTATCGCCGATTCGGTGCTCCAGGAACTTGAGCAACCATGTGTGGTCGATCGTGTCAAAGAAGCTATCGACGTCGGCGTCCAATACCCAATTCACCTTCTTACTGGTCAGTGCAACACTCAGTGCGTCGAGCGCCTTGTGTTGACTCCGCCCAGGTCGGAAGCCGTAACTGAAACCGAGAAAATCCTGTTCGTAGATACACTGCAACACCCAGGCGACCGCTGTCTGGACTATTTTGTCCTCCAACGATGCAATCCCGATCCGACGCCTGCGTCCATCGGGCTTGGGAATGTAGATTCTCTTCGACGGTTTCGCTCGGTACGCTCCTCGGTGAATTCGCCCCAGGAGATCGGTGATCCGGTCGCCTAGGTCCTGCTCGTAATCGTGCCACGTCACCTCATCGACACCGACTGCCGCAGTCTTCTTCAGATCGAAGAAGGCCGCTGTCAGCAGGTCTTCGTTGACATGATGCAGCAACGCTGTGAACTTCAGCTCGGGGTTGGACCGAGCTGTTTCGCGCACGCCTACCAACCCGAGTGACCTTCGACGATTCCGCTTCGGTGCGCGGGCGAGGTCGGATTGATCGACGTTCCTCTTGGCTGAGTCCCTTTCCTCGGCAGGCTCCGCCGCTGGTTCAGCACCAGCATTGTTCGCCTGTGTCGGCGGTACTACGGACTCATCTGACTTCCCATCGGCGTTCATGTCAGCCTTGCCCTCGGAGAGGTTCTCTGACCGTCCTTGCGTTGGAGGAACCGATGGGATCTCCCGGTTCTCGCGTTTGGAATTTCCGCACATGCACAGGGTCTCAGACTCCGCCGCGTCCGATTGCACCTTGCCCTTAGCGGTACAATCGATTTTGCCTTCCCTACGGCAGAACGAGGTCGGCACGCGAAAGGCTTGATTTCGGAGCTCAATGGCTGGCCTGCGCTTCCCTCGTCCCGGACGCTCAGCACGATGTCGTTACCTTCATCGCACCTCCGTTGGAGGCCGAAGCATTTGGCTACAATCTCTTCGTAGGACACTTTCATTCCCTATTCCAAACCGGTTTTATCCCGGCACTCTCTGCCCCCATCATTCTGCGAAACATCAACTGCCGTTTCCGTCTTCGCAGGCAACTGAAATAAGGCGCGCAATTGTTCTGCTCAGCCGGCGTTGGAACGTTGGCAGGATGATGGGGGCAGAATGAATGTGGTTGGGGATTTTAAGAATAAACAACGGTGTATCTCTTCATTGAAAGCACTTTCGCTGCGATCCCGATCGTTCTGCTCCAGCCAATCAGGCAGGCATGCTAACTGCGACTTGGGCCGCCTCGCAGATGGCTCCCGGGCGAATCAGCCCGGCCATTGATCCTGTTCTGCGGCGAGCAGAGTTAGTACTTCAACGGTATCGCTCTGGATGCGAAAAAGAGCGCGGTACCTAGGCGTCGATCCAAGCCCGACGAGCTTTTGATGGAGGCGAAATGGATAGGAGCCATCTTCAGCCGCCAGTCCATGCCGCTCGGGCATCGTCGATAGTTCCGCTAACTGCTGGTATACAGCATCCATCCACTCCGTTGCCTTTTCCGTTGAGTGATGCTCCTGCCACCACTTAGTGTTCCGCAGGATGTTGCGATGTGCCTCGTCTTTGATGACAACAGCGAAAGTCATTGCGGTTGCTGCAACGCTTGATGGTTGCGTCGCTGCGATTCCTCCAGCGTCATGCCTTCCCCCTGGAGCCCACGATCGATGGAAACCATTGCATTTTGCTGTTGTAGCGCCGCCATCGCCCGTCGATGCAACTGCTCATCGATCAGGAAATAGACCTTCTGATTCGATGGATCGACGACGGGGAGTGGTTGGTCACCGGCTGCGTGTAAAGCGTCGGTGATGTCCGATGAAAGCGGTTTAGGTGTCATGCAATGATTTTAGCGTCAAGCAGATCCGATGCAAAATGATTCCCCCTCCGCCGCTTTGGTCTCTATCGCTCGCGATGGCTCCGGGCTGTAAGTCGAGGGCGGGCCTTGCCATCCTGTCAGGGCGAATCTCGGTTTCAATGCAAAGCATCAGCCGGCACGCGATAGCGTCCGATTCTCGTGGGCAACGCAGTGTTCGCACACGCCGGCTAACCCGCCTAAGCACAAACACTCGGTAGCCCCCGACACCCTGTCGTCGACGACGGCAAACCTCCCGAGCATCTGCTATCATCGGCCATTGTTTTGGTGGACAATCCCCGACAGGTTGGCGGGGGCGAGGTTTGTCGATGGGGAAATGCAAGGAAGAGGAATAGATGGCGGTTATTCTGTTTACCAATTTGAAGGGTGGCGTGGCGAAGACGACCAATGCGATCGCGGTCGCGGAGTGCTTGGCTTCTTCGGGCAAGCCGACGCTGTTGATCGATGCCGACCATCAATGCACCGCCAGCGAGTTGTTGCTTGGCGAACAGGCACTGATCGAGCTGGATCGGAAGAAGCGGACGCTGCACGATCTGTTGTCGGAGATGTTGAAGCCGGAATTTGAAGCGAAACAGTTTGATGCCTACGTGAGGCCGAGCGCTTCGAACATCGGCGGCGGGATCGAAGACCTGTCGGTCATCCCCTGCTCGGTCCGGATCGACGACTTTCAAACCAACTACGCCAAAGGGGGCCACGGGTTCCATACCTGGCAAGACTTCCGCAAGTTGTTCAATGCAAACCGTCTGCAATTCCGCTGCTGGCTGAAGCAGTTTGCGTATGTGATCGTCGACTGCCCGCCGAGCCTCTCGCTGCAGGTCAAACTGTTCCTGGGTATCGCCGACGCCTACGTCGTCCCGTGCCAGCCGAACCGGCTATCGATCCGCGGCCTGCTGTGGCTGGGTGAGCGAATCCAGACGGCCGGTTACAAAACAGCGTGTCTCGGCACGTTGTGGTCGATATGCCGCGGAAACGACCGGCTGCACAAAGCGATCATCGAAGGGGCCGCCAGCAATCACTCCGAACTGCGAAACCTCCCCACCCCCTTCGAAACAACGGTCCCATTAGCCGCCAACATCGCGCACGCCGGCGAACTAACTGACAAGCAACCCAAGACGTTCCGAGCGAAATACGGGACCGAGTTTGGCAGGATCTACGAGCAGATCTGTGAAGAGCTGATGGACCGGGTCGAGGCGTTGGAATCGGAGCGAGCGGAGAAGCGGAGAGGTAGGCGGCAGCCGCAGAGGAAGGCAGCAGCCAGCGTGATGGAATGATTGGAGTAAACAGGTCAAGCGACGCGAATGCCGAGGCTTCCGGCGCACGATTCACCACCATAGAACGTGCCAAGAACATACAACAAGTTGTAGAACCGTTGCGTGGTCAAGAATTTAAGCTAGTGGGGACAAGGTTTTGACGAATCACGAAATTGCTGTTCGTCTAATTGAAACGGCTGACGAACTTGATGTGGTGAAGGAAATTTACCGCACCCAAAAGGCACTTTTGGGTTTCTTTCCTGATGAAGCGTTTCAACAGCGTGCTGATGCCAAGCAAATTTTGATCGCATGGTCCGGTAGCGACGCAGCTGGCTACGTGCTGTTCGCGACCAATCAGCGGTATGAGGTTCGCATCACTCACCTATGCGTGAAATCTGAGTATGGAAATCGGAAAATTGCAAAACAGCTAATCGCGGCGCTAGTGCAGGCGCACCCGAACCATTCTCGTATCCGCCTCAATTGCAGAGTCGATTACGAAGCCGCCGGTAGATACCGTCGGATGGGATTTTCAGAACTGCGTCGTTTTCCTGGTAAGAAGCAAGGAGGCAGTGAACTCATTGCTTTTGCGCTGGCAATTAATGAAACACCGCTGTTCGACGCCCTAGACGAGCCAAGCGAAACGGTAACCGTTGTGTGTGACACGATGGTTTGCATCGACATTGAAGACCAAGACCGACCGCACCATAAAGCAAGCAGTGGGTTACGATCTGATTGGCTAGTTGATGAAATCAATTTGAAAGTTACGCCTGAAATTTTTGCTGATCTCGGTCGTCAGGCAGAGCCTTTACGGAGCGATATGCGTTCGGCGGTGAAGAACGGTTGGGACCAGGTGGCAGTGGATCCGCTGGAGGTAGAGCGACAGTTGAAGGAGGTCCGTCAGGTCATGGGCGAGCCAAAGGATGATGCGAGCGCTTCAGATCAAAGACATATCGCTATTGCAGCAGCCATTGAGTCCGCAGCATTCGTCACCCGTGACGAGGAGGTCCTGAGCTTCCGCGAACAAATCCAAAGCTCGCTTGGATTACGTTTGCTTCCGCCGTCAGAATTCATAACCGAATACGACGCAGTGCTGAACTCGCATCGCTATCAGTACCGCGAACTGACTCGATCGGGAATCGAACGATGCCGAGTAGGTTCGATCGACGACTTTGATCTGAAGTGTTTTATTGACTCAGCAGGCGGCGAGACTCTCAAAGTCTTCCGTGCTAAACTAATCGCGATGCTTGCCGCTCCACGTGAGTGGGAAATTTATCGTGTTTGTTCGCGAAGCGATAAATGTATTGCGTTGTTCGCAATTCGGATTTTGGACGGCGGCGGCCGTGAAATCCACCTACTTCGCTTGAGTCGGCGTCTGGTTGGCACTCGTTTTGGACGAATCCTTGCAGAGTACATTGCCGATCAACCGCTCGGTGCATGGCGAAGCGGACAGCGTAGAATAGTTACGATTTCGGATCGTTATGCGACGCCGCTTGTTTTGGGGGCATGTTCGCGGCGGGGCTGGTCTCACGCCGATGGATCGCTATGGAGGCTTTCATTGCCAGGACAGTGGAGTCAATCCAGCCTGTGTGCCGAGCTTTCAGCAATGAGTGATTCGGGAATTGTCCCGATGGAGTTTGCAGAACAGATTTCAAAATCGATCGATATCGATCACAATTGCTTAGGCAACGAGGCTGAAACGCAGCAACTTGAGCGTTTGATTCATCCAGGCAAGGTCACTTTCGGTCAACTCCCAACTTGGGTAATACCGATACAACCCCGTTGGGCACAGGAACTTTTCGATTTCCGGCTCTGGAATATGCCTCTTTTTGATCCTGAAACATCATTGGTCATCAACCCGGACTCGGCTTATTACAAGAGCCCTCGGCAGGGGCCTAGCACCCCATTTGGACGGATTTTGTGGTACGTCAGCGGCGACAAGCGAAAAGGTGGTGGCCGGGTTCGGGCATGCTCGGCATTGACCAAACGTGTCCAAGGTACAGTCAAGAATCTGTTTCGTGAGTTTCAACGGTTCGGTGTCTACGAATGGCGTCATCTGATGGAACACTTCAAGAACGCCGACGCCCAAGGCTTGGCGATTGAATTCACGAGCACGGAGTTGTTTGAGAACCCGATCACGTTCGAGGTCGTAAACGACGTTTTAGAGTCTCACGGAATGAAGCGACAGCAGTTCATTTCCGCGGTGCTGATCCCCGATTCTGCTTTTCAAGAAATCTATTCGCAATCCACACAACATGAGCCTTGACCAATGTTGTTTCTGTCTATCCATCCAGAGCACGTCAAAGCGATTGTTGAAGGCCGTAAGACGGTTGAGCTTCGCAAACGCAAACCAAGTATTGATCCTGGATCCGCGGTAGTCATCTACGCGACCATGCCGAAGTGTGAAGCGGTCGCGGTCGCCACTGTCGAGGCAATCGAGGTTGGGGAACCAACGATTATTTGGCGAAATTGTGGCAAGCTGTCCGCTGTTTCAGTGCAAGCGTTCAACGCCTACTTCGACGGTGCTGGCAAGGCTGTCGGCATTCACCTGTCGAGTATCGCTGTTTTTAAAGAACCCGTTTCTCTTGGGGAGCTTCGCCAGCGTTGGGACGGTTTTCAGCCGCCCCAACAGTATCGCTATCTCGACGCAAAGCAACAGAAGTTCATCACAGCCCGAGAAACGACTGTTGGCGGTTGTTCGCTATCCTAGCTGTCTAAGACCGCTTGTGAGTGCATGTTGGAATTCGCGGTGTTAGCGTGATTCGAGGGTCAGTTCGTCATTGGGAATCTGCGCCCCCGTTGGGGGCGGCGTTTCTATCGTTATTTGGGTTTCCGGTGGTGTTCGCTGCGCTCGACCACCGGCTACCGTCTGGGGTCCCTGCGGGATCCGATTGGTTCGACGTGTTGAGGTCTTGTTGCATGCCACATGCGTGTCGTGGATAGAATTCGCGGTGTTGGTGCGATTGTACGGAATCGATTACGGTCGCCCCTGCCGGGGCTTTGCGCGTGCTTGGGCTTTGCGGTTCCCACGGTTTGCACCGTGGGCTACCTGCTGTCGTCCCTGCCGGGACTACCGGATGTGTATTGCGTTGAAGTGACAGTTCGATTCTGTTTTCACCAATTCGCGGTGTTGGCGTGATTCGCGGGCTGGTTTGAGGCGTTGTGGATCTGCGACCCCGTTAGAGGGTGGCGGTTCGATTGTTGTTTGGGGTTTTCGTCGAGATTCTTTGGCGTCGCACGACTCATTTCGTTCGGCTGAAGCCTCGACTCCAGCGATTCCCTGCGCTCAGAACACCAGTTGCCTTCTCAAGTGCTGAGGGATCCGTTGGTTGCGACGTGTTGGGGTTGGGCAGGACGTGATGATCCCGGAGGATCGCAGACGGATGCTTTTGCCACAGAGGACTCTGAGGCCACAGAGAGTTGTGGTTGCAATTAAATTGTTTGCTCTGTGGGATCGATGGTCTCTGGGGCTGAATGGTTTTTGATTGAATCGCGAATTGGAGCGGGCATCAGGTGGCTCATCTATTTCGGCTGAAGCCTCGACTCCAGCCGTTCGCTACGCTCAAACGACCGGATGCCTTCTGGGGATCCGGTGGCGATGTTTTTGCCACAGAGGGCTCAGAGGACACAGAGAGTTGCGTTTGGATATGTTTTTCTCTGTGGGCTCGGTGCTCTCTGTGGCTATTGTTTTTTGCGATGGTGTGCGACCCCGATGGGGGCGGCGATCGGTTGTGTGATCCGTACCGGTGGTGTTCGCTGCGCTCAGACCACCGGCTACCGTATGGGATCCCCGCCGGGATCCGATGGGGCGATTGATTCATCTTTTTCGTCTGAAGCCTCGACTCCAGCGGGTCGCTGCGATCTTGCCGTCGGCTACCGTTTGTGGGTTCGCTGCGGGGGGCCGGTAGGCATCTCAACGTGCTGCGGTTGTGTCGGACGCGATGATCCCGAAGGGATGCAAGAAGGTAGCCGGAGGTCGTTGCGCAGCGGCGCACCTCCGGAATGGGAGGACTCAATCTCGCGGTGCTCCCGGAGGGATCACAGTCGGATGTTTTTGCCACAGAGGACTCTGAGGCCACAGAGAGTTGGGGGTGCTGTTTAGCTATTGGCTCGGTGATCTCTGTGGCTGAATGATTTTGTTTGAATGCCCCACATGTGTGTCGCGGATGGCATTCGCGGTGTTGGTGTGATTCGCGGGCCGGTTTTGGCGTTTTGGTTGTGCGACTCCGTTGGGGGCGGCGGTGGATTGTTGTTTGGGATTTTTGTCGAGATTCTGTAACGTCGCACGACTCATTTCGTTCGGCTGAAGCCTCGACTCCAACTGTTCGCTGCGCTCTGACCAGCGAACACCGTCTGCGCCCCTATTGGGGGTGGCGGGAACGTTTTCGGCTGAAGCCTCGACTCCAGCGCGGTTGTTGTTTTGGGGTGTATTCGTTTTGGGGATTCGGGCGATGTACAATCTTTTCTTTCCCTGGTTCCTTACGAAACCAAATCTTTCATCTTTATGGCGGTAATGATGCAGCTTCTGAAATCTGTTGGTCGCGATTCGCTCGCGCTGTTGGTTCTTGTCTTGAGGGTCTTCTCTCTCGATGGGGACGTTCGAGCTGACGACGATCCTCGACTTCCCAATGTCGTCGTCTTTCTTGTCGATGACTTGGGCTACATGGATATCGGTGCGAACAACCCGGACTGTTTTTATGAAACGCCAAACATCGACGCGCTGTCGGGCTCCGCGATGCGTTTCACCGATGGATACGCAGCCAATCCGGTCTGCTCACCGACACGATACAGCTTGATGACGGGTAAATATCCGTCGCGCGTCGATGCCACCAATTTCTTCTCCGGCAAACGAAGCGGCACCTTTGCACCGGCTCCGTTAAACGACAACATGCCACTGGACGAAGTCACGGTCGCTGAGGCGCTGAAGTCCAAAGGGTATGCAACCTTCTTTGCGGGGAAGTGGCATCTGGGGGAGTCCGAGGAGTATTACCCTCAGAACCAGGGCTTCGACATCAATGTTGGCGGTCACAGTAAAGGGGGCCCCTACACGGGAAAGAAATATTTCGCACCGTTTAAGAATCCGCAGATGGCGGTGGAGAGTCCCGACGGCGACCATCTGCCCGATCGATTGGCTCGCGACACCGCACGTTTTATCGATGCTCACAAAGCGGGGCCCTTTTTCGCTTACCTGTCGTTCTATTCGGTTCACACGCCGCTGATAGGGCGTCCCGATCTGGTTGCCAAATACAAACAGAAGGCGGCGAAAATCAACGGGCTGGAATTTGATGACGAAGAGCAGGTCTTTGGCAACCAGCCGCGTAAGGTGCGGATTTTGCAAAAGCACGCGGTCTATGCCGCGATGGTCGAGGCGATGGACGAAGCGGTTGGCAAGGTGCTTGCACAGATCGAAGCGTCGGGCGTGGCTGACAATACGATCGTGATCTTCACGTCGGACAACGGCGGGCTGTCGACCAGTGAAGGTTCACCGACCAGCAATCTGCCGCTGCGTGGCGGGAAGGGGTGGGTCTACGAGGGAGGGATCCGCGAGCCGTGGATCGTTCGCTATCCCGGCGTGACGCGTCCGGGGTCGGTCAGCCATGAACCGGTCTGTTCGATCGATCTGTTCCCCACCGTCGCGGCGGCCGCAGGCGTGGAGTATCAACACTCGGTCGATGGAGTCGATCTGATGCCAGCCCTGCGAGGCGGTTCGTTGGATCGTCAATCACTCTATTGGCACTATCCTCACTACAGCAACCAAGGAGGCATTCCGGCGGGGGCGATTCGCGAAGGCAATTTCAAATTGATCGAACGCTACGAAGACGGCCGCGTTCAACTGTATGATCTCAAGTCGGACATTGGCGAGCGAAAGGATCTGGCCGCCGAAGATCCCGACCGCGTCGATCAAATGCGCCGTCGGTTGCACGCGTGGTACCAATCGGTCGACGCGAAATTCCTCCAGCAAAAAAAGAACGGCCCCAAACCATGGGCTCCGTGATCTAGTGGATCGCGGGTTCGGTGTCGGTGAATTCTATTGCGACACCGTTTTCGTTGGTGTTCATCGTGCGGCAGGTGTGCTGGACGCGATGCTCCCGAAGGGATGCAAGAAGGTAGCCGGGAGTCGTCGCGCAGCGGCGTACCTCCGGAACGCGAGGGCCCCGAGGCGCGATGGTCCCGGAGGGATCGCAGATCGATGTTTTTGCCACAGAGAGCTCAGAGGCCACCGAGTGTTGCAGTGGTCTCTGGTTTATCTCTGTGGGCTCGGTGACCTCTGTGGCAAACGCTTCTTTTGCGAAGGTTGTGCGTCCCCATTCGGGGGCGGCGAACAATTGCATGATCCGTACCGGTGGTGTTCGCTGCGCTCAAACCACCGGCTACCGTTTGGGATCCCCTGCGGGATCCGGTGCCCATTTCGACTTGCTGCGGTTATGGCGAAACCGATGCTCCCGAAGGGATGCGAGATGGTAGCCGGAGGTCGTCGCGCAGCGGCGTACCTCCGGAACGTGAGGCCCCGAGGCGCGATGATCCCGGAGGGATCGCAGATCGATGTTTTTGCCACAGAGAGCTCAGAGGGCACAGAGTGTTGGGATGGTCTCTATTTCTCTCTGTGGACTCGGTGACCTCTGTGGCAAATGATTCTTTTGCGATGAGATGCGCCTCCGTCGGGCGCGGCGTTCGATTGCGCGATCCGTACCGGTGGTGTTCGCTGCGCTCAAACCACTGGCTACCGTATGGGATCCGCTGACTCATCGGTTTCGGCTAAAGCCTCGACTCCAACTGTTCGCTGCGCTCCAACCACCGGCTACCTTCTTTGAATCCCTGCGGGATTTCCGTTTCGGCTGAAGCCTCGACTCCAGCAAACGGGGCGTCTCCAATCGGGATCGGTTTGAGTTATCATTGTTGGACCCTGACATCACTCTCCTTTCTCCTACCCCACAGCAGACGACACTATGTTTCGAGCACGCATATTTCTTTGGCTCTTCGCCCTCACCACGATCGGGATCGGCGAGTCGGTGGGTGCGGATCCGAAGACTGACGATTCGCCCAAGCACGTTCGCATCCTCACGATCGGCAACAGTTTTACTAATAACGCAACGCGTTATCTCGATGAGATCACCGAGGCGGCCGGCCACAAGCTGACTCACAAATCGCTGACGATCGGCGGGTCGCCGCTGGAGCTGCATGCGGCGAAAGCACTTGCGTTTGAGAAGGATCGCAGCGATCGATCGGCTTTCTATTCGAAAGGCGAGAGTTTGCAGCAGGCGTTGCAGAGCGAGGACTGGGATTTCGTCACGATCCAACAACTGAGCGTGCGGAGTCATGACGTCGAGACGTATCGTCCGTACGCGGCCCAGTTGGCTGATATCATCCATCGCTACGCGCCGCAGGCGAAGCTGTTGGTGCATCAAACATGGGCTTACCGAAGTGATGATCCTCGCTTTCGTCGTTCGCGTAAATCCAATGGCGAACCGATGACGCAGCAGGCGATGTACGAAGGGTTGAGCGATGCGTACCGGACGATTGCTGCCGAGCTGTCGGCGAGCCGGATTCCTGTCGGCGATGCGTTTTGGATCGCCGATAACGATCCAAAATTTGGGTATCGCGCGGCGGAGGACTTCGACGCCGGGAAACTGCAGTACCCCGAACTGCCCGCTCAAACGCATTCGCTGCACACCGGATACCGCTGGAACAATCGCGATGGCAAACGGACGCTCGGAATGGATGGCCATCACGCCAACTTGGCGGGTGAATATCTGGGAGCCTGCGTCTGGTTCGAGGGCTTGTTCGCCGAGAGTGCGGTCGGCAACGGCTATGTTCCCGAAAAGCTCGACCCAGAGTACGCCGCGTTTTTGCAAACCGTCGCTCACAAGGCGGCTCAGCAAGGTGGCGATGTCGTGCATGGCATCCCTGCAGAACCAAAGATGGTGAAAGATCCTTCGCCGCAGCGGTATCAGTTTCGTGTCCGCGCCAGCGAGATCGATTCGCGAACCGGTGAATATCCGGCGATCGGTTTTGTTTCGGGCACCGATAAGAAGCCTGCCGATCTGGAGTTCGCGTCGGTCGACACGCGCGTCGCTCCCAAGGGTAAGTTGGCGATCTGGTTGATGGGGCACAACGGCGGACTGTTCGAGCGTTGGAACGAATATGGAATCCATGCGATCGGAGTCAGTTACGCACGGGGATGGTTCGGCAAACTCGCTCAGCCCCAACCTTCGGATGCGTATGCCCGCGGACGGATTCGGTTGGAAGCAGCCACCGGATTGGATTTCAGCGATGAATTGGATCTGTTGCCTCCCGATGGAGCGGCGGAGCGATCGCGTCAATTGTTGTTGTGGTTGTCCAAGGAGAATCCGCAGGGGAACTGGCAGCAGTTTCTGGCCGACGGTGGATCGCGATTGCGTTGGGACAAGATCATCATGACCGGCGCGTCGCACGGCAGCACCACCGCCGCTCGGTTCGCCAAACATCAACGCGTCGATCGGGTTGTGATGTTGTGCGGGCCGCGAGACCAGGATCAGGATTGGCAGAGCTTGCCCTCGGCCACTCCCGCAAACCGATTCTTCGGGTTCACTCACGTCCTGGATGGCGGTTGGACCGGCGACCATTATTGTCGCTCTTGGGAAATGTTAGGAATGAATGCGTTTGGCCCGATCGTCGACGTCGATTCCACCACGCCTCCCTACGAGAACTCGCGCAGCTTGATCACCGCAGCGGATGTGGGAGGGGACGCTGGCCGCGCCCATGGCTCGGTCACCCCCGGTCGCTCTTCGCCCAAAAACGAAGACGGCAAATTGAAGTTCGATCCCGTCTGGCGTTATTTGTACACGCACCCCGTCGATGAAGTCGGCGTGGCGACCGAAGAAGATCCCGGTTGCCAACGCGTTCACGTGAAGTACGACTGACCGGCCGCTCGGCGCCGCCACTCGTCGGCGTCGCGCGTTAAACGCGGGCACTTCGGTTGGGAAGCGAGATCGCTTATCGATCGAAAGCTGCCCGCGACGCTACGGTTTTTCGGGTTGTTTGGCCAGGAACTGTTGCGTGGCGATGGCGAGGTTTTCGCCGACAGCTTTGTAGCCCGCCTGTGTGCTGGCGGGAGAATTCCAGGCCGTTTCCAGGCAGACGCTGACCGTGTGAGGATTGCCGTTCAGGCTGACCCAGTTCTTGCTGATCTGTCGCCACAGCGGATGATAATTCGATCCCGTCACCCTCGGCTTGTTGTTCATCGGAATCGAAGGCTCGATGCGACTGATCCGCTGGTAGGCAAGTTCCATGAATTGCTCGGCTGCTTCCACCGCCTGAGGCTTCAACAATTCCCGCGGCGGGACGAAGAAGAAGGTGGGATCTCCGGGGCCTGGGTTGTGGAGATCGATGAACAGATCCATCCGGTTTTGGTCGATCAGCTCGCCCACTTTTTGCTGAGCCGCGAGGATTTCGTTCCAATGAGGCTTGGCCGACCAGTCGCGATTGTGGTCGCGCGGGATCGCGTTTTTACCGCCGTTGCCGGTCGCTGTGTTGTCGATGTCCATGATCGGAACCAGATAGACGTCGGCGTGTTGTCGCAACCAAGCCGCTTGGGGATCGTCGCCGGCCAACCAATCAGCGAAACCCTCGGCGACCCAGCTGGAACCACTCTCCCAAGCATGCTGCCGGGCTTGGATCCAGACGCCAAAACGCTGCTCCGCCGCACGCGTTCCCTCGCGGAAGTGGAGCATCGGAACCTCGCGATCTTCGCGCGATCGGCACAACTGCATCGCTTCGACGTGCGGAGATGCTTCGCTCAATCGAGTCGCAAGTTTTTCGGCGGTCTTGGGTGTGTAAGGCGGTCCCCAGGCGACGAGCACCGACGATGCATCGGGAGTGAGTTTGTAGGTCATGATATGACCGTCGCGCTGCCCCGGATCGGTTTGTCGCCATGTTTTGCCGTCGGTCGAATAGGTCGCTCGCTTCGGCATTGCCCAGGACGCCCCCAGCGGTGGCTGTTTGCCGACGGTTGCTGTCGAGCCACGCAGTTGGAGCGTGATCGCTTGTCCGGGTTGGATACCATCGATGCGAAAGTACCACCAGCAAGGCCAGCCGCGAGCGGGATCTCCGCCGGGCATAAATCGAATGCTGCCAGCCGCCGGATCGATTTCGACCTCCGCAACCGATCCCCCTTCGAAATCAGCAGCGACCGACAGCGGGTCGTTGGCGAAGAGTTGCTCGCCGGCGATAGCGAGCGACAGGAAGGCAAGCGGGACAAGAAGTTGTCGCGGGTTCATCGGTGGGGACTCCATCGTTCTTTCGGCCCGTCAGGCCGATGCATTCATCGATTCGTGAAACGCGTAACGATACCATCGGTGAACCCAAGAGTCGAATTATCCCATCGAAGCGGCGGTGAGAGTGTGAGCCCACGGTAATCTCAGAGTGAGGTGCTCCCGAAGGGATGCGAGATGGTAGCCGGAGGTCGCCGCGCAGCGGCGCACCTCCGGAATCTGAGGGCCCCGAGACGCGATGATCCCGGAGGGATCGCAGATCGGTGGTTTTGCCACAGAGGACTCAGAGGCCACCGAGGGTTGGGATGGTCTCTATTTCTCTTTGTGGTCTCGGTGACCTCTGTGGCAAATGATTCTTTTGCGATGAGATGCGCCCCCGTCGGGGGCGGCGTTCGATTGCGTGATCCGGTAAATCGTGAATGTTTTGGCCACAGAGGACTCAGAGGTCACCGAGGGTTGCGGATGGTCTCTATTTCTCTCTGTGGTCTCGGTGACCTCTGTGGCAAATGATTCATGCGCCCCCGTCGGGGGTGGTGTTCGCTGCGCTCAAACCACCGGCTACCTTCTTAGAATCCCTGCGGGATTTCCGTTTCGTCTGAAGCCTCGACTCCAGCCGTTCGCTTCGACAACTGGCTTGCTCTTTGGGAATGGCCGAGCGTGATCATGCGGCGCAGGGATCGTGTTGGCTGGTGTCGTGCGTTGCGGGGGTGCGTGGGGCTAGGGTTGTCGCGAGCAGGACCGATGCCAGGGTCGTCACCGACAGGCATCCCAACGCGATCCGGAGGCTGAACAGTTCAGCGACGAATCCGATCAACGGAGGTCCCAACAGGAAGCCGAAGTAGCCGATCGTCGATACCGTCGCCAAGGCCACTCCCGCCGGGATGTTGTCCAACCGGCCGCAGGCGCTGAAGACAGCGGGGACGATCGTTGCAAAGCCGCCACCGATCAACGCAAACCCCAACAATGCCAACGCGAGATGGGATGAGGTGACGACGATCAACAACCCTGCCAACGCGACGAGCCCGCTGATCCGAACCTGATTCATCGGCCCCAGCCTCATCGACAAGCGATCGCCGACAAACCGTCCCGCCGCCATCGCGATCGCAAAGGTGGCGTAGCCCGTTGCGGCAAGCCCTTCGCTGACTCCCAGCACTTGGTTCAATAGCACTGCGCTCCAATCGGCCATCGCTCCTTCACCCGCCATGATGCAAAACGCGATCGCTCCCAAGAGGATCAACGCCCAGTTTCTGCCGCGCGGCTGGGACGGCACTTGGGTTAACTCGTCCCGCGCGTCCGATGCGGCGGTTGGCGATTCGATCAACAGGCGAGTAACGATCGGTACGATCGCAAGCGAAAGGAGCGCCGAAACCAGAGCGAAGTGCAGGCCAGCCGCGAGGCCCCAGAGTCCGATCACGCTACCCGCGATCGCGCCGGACAATCCGCCGACACTCCAGAGCGCATGGATCGATGAATTGATCGGCCTCTGCCACCGCCGCTCCACCTCCACCGCTTGGACATTCATCGACACGTCCAGCATTCCGTGCCCGACGCCAAACAACAGCAACGCGATAAAGAGCGCGGTCAAGCTGGGCATCAGCGCCACCAACGGCAGCCCCGCGATGTAGAGCAGCAAGCTGATCGCGACAACGCGACGACTGCCCCAACGCGAACAGAGCCAACCGGCGGTGGGCATCGCAACGACAGCTCCCAACGCCACCATCATCAACGCAACGCCTAAAGCAGCGTGCGATAGTTGGAACTGAGACTGGATGGCGGGAATTCGCGTCGCCCAGGTCGCATACAAAAAACCGTTCAGGAAAAACAATCCACGCACTGCCCAGAGAGAGGCCGTTAGCAGATTTCCCGAGTCGTTACGCACAATCCATTGAGGTACGGCGATATTGTTCATAGGAGAATCGAATCGTGGATCCAAATTGGTGTTGATAATTGACGACGCCAAATGTTGGTCGTCGACGAAGCATCCATGCTCACGAAGCGGCAGCCGCGGACGACGCATCTCGGGTGTCGGCATCGGTCGGCAGAATCGTCAGCCGATCGACTTGCGACTTTTCCCAGCCGTGTACATCCAACCCGCTCGCTTCGAACAGCTCGCGAATCTTCGACCGATCGGTCCAGCCCATCACATCTTCGAGGATCGGGATCAGGACGCTGAACGCGTTGTCGCTGAGCACCGTCCGGCGGGCGATCGGGGCGAGGTGTTGGTTTTCGGAGACCGCGATCGTATATCCGTCGCAGCGGTTGACGTGCAGCATCACATGCACGTCGGAGCTGCCGTCGCCGACGTAGACGATCCGGTCCCAGCTGACGCCAAGCTGCGCTTGCAGTTCGTCGAGCGCCGTCACTTTTCCGTAGCCGGCGGTCAGTTGAGCGACCGAGCTGATCTCGCCCGAATCGGGATCGAAGTTCAACCGGGTACCGAAGATCCGATCGGCCGGCACGATTCCTTCGAGCGCCGACCGCACGACCTCTTCCGGCGATGCGGAGACTACATAAAACGTAAACCGATGGCCGTCGATGCCTCGATCGAGCAGATCCATCAACGGCCCCAGGTTCTTTTTCAGCCGAATCCGCCGTCCCGCTTCGACCAGGTGTTCGCGGCGGACCTGGCGGTAATCGGGATCGTGCAGCAGCAGATAGGTCAGTTCGCCCCCCTGTTGAACCAGATGGGAACTGGCCAGTCCTTTGACTTTGCGTTCAAAGTCCGGCAGCCCCAGCATCTCGCTCAAAACTTCCCCCGAATCGTTGAAGCTAAGTGTCTGATCAAAATCGCTGGCCAACAGATAGTGCTTGGCTCGTCCTCCCTTTGCCGGTTCGGGCAGCTCGCTGCGCGTGTCGCTATCCAAATGGAAACGATCGGATTGGGTTACCGCGATACTCATCTTTGCCTCCGTTGAGGTGGTGTCTTCGATTACGTGGTGTTGCGTCCCTACGTCGGCAATCCTACGCAGGTGACGGCGGGTTACCATGGACAGACTCCCCGAGAATGTCACAATACCTGTAAGCACGTGCGGGCAACCTGTTAGTGACAAGCCCTTGAGGTGAGTTTGCGCCGGATTAGCATCCAATAACATCTTTTGCAATCAATGCTTTGCAGGCATTCGGAAAACGTAAGGGGAATCGTGGCCGATACAAAGTACCGTCAAATCGCCGATGAACTGCTCGCCGACATTACAGCTGGTCGGTTCCAACCCACCGGTAGGTTGCCAAGTGAAACGCAGCTTGTCAGGCGTTTCGACGTCTCGCGTCCGACCGCCGCTCGGGCTCTTCGCGAGCTGCAGAACCAGGGGCTGATCGAACGGCGAGCCGGTTCGGGAACGTTTGTCCGTCAGCAGGCGGCGGTGGTCGAAGAGGGGCAGCGAGTGATCGGGCTGCTGGCGCCGGAGATCGGTTCGACCGAGATCTTGGAAGTCATCTGCGGCGACATCGCGCGACTCGCCCGGCTGCATGACTGTGCCTTGCTGTGGGGCAGGGAAGGAGTGCACCCCAACGTTAACGAAGCCTTTGCCGATCCGACCAACGCCCAATCGGTGACCGTTGGCGCCGATCCGATCGAAGCTTCGCGACAGCTGTGCGACGCGTTCATTCAGCGGGGTGTTCCGGGAGTCTTTTTTGTTCCGCTGGAGCACCATCCCGACAGCCAAAACCTAAATTTCCGAATCACCGATCGGTTGCGGCAGGCGGGGATCGCTGTCGTCTTGGTCGACCGCGACATCCATCCCTTCCCGCAGCGCAGCGAATTCGATCTGGTCGGGATCGATAATTTTGCCGCTGGTTTTACCGCGGCATCACATCTATTGAAGCTCGGCTGCAACGGGCTGCTGTTTTTGGCGCCGCCGCAAACGGCGCCGACCATCGCTCAACGAATCGCCGGAGCGCGGGAGGCGGTGATCTCCCAAGAGCCGTCCGCCCGCCCGCTGCAGGTTGCCCGGTTCGAACCGGACGACGTCGATGAGATCGAAAAACTGATCGCCCGGTTCCGTTTGGTGGCCGATGCGTCGGCCGCTGACGCTCGCGATCCACTGGACGCCATCATCTGTTCCAACGACCGCGTTGCTGCCACGTTGATGCAAACGCTGGCGAAGCTGGGGATCGAAGTGCCCCGGGACATCCGGCTGATTGGATTCGACGACGTGAAGTATGCGCAACTGCTGACCGTCCCGCTGACAACCATCCGGCAACCTTGCCGCGACATCGCGATGGTCGCCTTCCGATCGATGCTCGACTGCATCGAGAAGGTGGTGGTGCCGCCGCGTCAGTACCTGTTGGCAAGCCAATTGATCGTCCGCGAATCGTGCGGAGCTTACATGAAACCGCAGCCAATGTGACTCGTGCCGGCGTTTCGAGGCGGGCGTTGGTGCGAGGAAACAATGCAAAACACGGGTTGGGATCGCGAACACGCCCCTTTGCGAACTACAATCTCTTGGGGAGAGACATGATGAGCGATTTGATGAAAACAACCGACAGCAGTGCGACCGACGAGGGTTCGGCGGCGATGCCAGAACTGGAGCAAACCTTGGCGCACGATGGAGCAAGTCCGTCGGCGGGGGGCGACGCGGACACTGCGAAGGGGACCAAACAGAGTCGCGATCTGGCGTTTGCTGTTGCGCTGCTGAAGATGGGGCACGCCAACGTGCGAACTCTTGCCGGAGCGGCGAAGAGCTGGACGACGCACGGCAATCTGTCGTTGGCCGATCATTTATTCGAGCAGAAGACGATCTCGGCCGACCAGCGAACGGCGGTCCAACGCCGCTCTCAACAGATGCTGACGTCGATCGCCAAGCTGGATCGCGATGCTCGCAGCGGCGGTGCCAACGGAAACAAAGACCCGATGACCAGTTCGGATCGCGAGCGGCACTGGCTGGCTCAACTGGATCCCAACGGCAAGGTCGCCAAATTGCTGGGGATCGCCGATACGTCGGTCCTGTCGCAGGGCGAGGTCCAAGATCGGCAGGTCGGTTCGCGCTACACGTTGCTGCGTAAGTTGGGGCAGGGCGGTCTGGGAATCGTCTGGTTGGCTCGCGACCAAAACCTGCAACGTTATGTAGCCGTGAAAGAGATCTCCCGCGAAGTGGCTCCGGGCGATGTCGCTTTGGACCACTTCCGCCGCGAAGCCGAGATCACCGGCCGGCTGGAACATCCCGGGATCGTTCCGGTCTATCAATACGGCGAGGATGAAGCGACGGGCAAGTCGTTTTACGTGATGCGGTTTCTTGGCAAGCGGACGATGCAGGATGCGATCGCCGAATACCACGAACGACGCGAAGCGGGAAACGACGACCCGATGATGCTGCACCGATTGCTGTCGGCGTTGATCAACGTCTGCAATTCGGTCGGGCACGCGCATTCGCGAAAGGTGATCCATCGCGATCTGAAACCGGAAAACGTCGCGCTCGATGAGTTCGGCCAAGTGACCCTGTTGGACTGGGGCTTGGCGATGATCAACGACGCGTCGGGGATGTACGAAGTCAACGGCCGGACCGAACCGGGCGATTTGCACAGCGTCGGTTCGACGCAGGTCGGCCGCGTGCTGGGGACGCCGCTCTACATGGCTCCCGAACAGGCGTCGGGGCGGCTCGATGAAGTCGACGAATTGACCGACGTGTTCGCGCTCGGCGGGATGCTGTACGCGATCCTGACCGGCGTCGCACCGCATCAATCGGCGATCGAAGACGCGGAGACGGGGAGCAGTCGGTCGGACATCATGTCGCAGATCGTTGCTGGCGAAGTCGTCCCGCCGATCAAATTGGTGCCGTCGGTGCCGCCGGAATTGAACGCGATCTGCGTCAAAGCCCTCTCGAGCAAGCGGTATCTGCGGTACGAATCGGCCAAGGCGCTGGAGGTCGAGATCGAGCGATTTATCGCGGGGACACCGGTGCAGGCCTACAAGCCTCCCACCAAACAACGCCTCAAACGCTGGATGGCCGATCATCCGACGGCAACGCAGTCGCTGTTGTTGGCCACTTCGCTGCTGTTGATCGGTGGCGCGGCGATCGCTTACACCGCGCGTCAAGGCAGGTCGGCGCTGCAGCAGGCGCGTTATGCGTCGGCTCAAGAGTTCACACGCGAACTCGAAGTGAATTTGAACTTCGAGACCGAGGGGATGGTCCGCAACCTGCACTTCGTTTCCGAGCTGCCGCTGATGGAAGCTGTCGTTGCATCGCATCAAGGTGGCACCGCAATCGCTCCGCAGTCGGACGGATCGATGGCCGAAGTCGGGCCAGTCGAATTGCTGAACCGCCAGGCGCATCTGTTCGGCGGTTTGCTAAAGGCGAACCCCGCCTACTTGGTCGCGTATTCATGCATCGAAGAGGAAGGAGGGGGGATCCGCGAACTGATTCGATCCGAACGTAGCGGAGTCGGGCGACGCGTCTTTCGTGTGCCCGAGCGAGATCTTTTAGCACGCGAGGCGAGCGAGCGCGACGAGGAGGGAACCCAAGTGATCCATTCGCTGCGTCCCGACGACGTGGTGCTGATCACCAACGACCAAATAAGCGAGAACGTGCCGGTCAACAACCGATCGCCGTTGGTCGTCAGTGGCGTCCAGGCGACCTTCGACAGCAACGGCCTCCTGTTTGGCTTGAACATTATCGAACTCGATCTCCGCAGTCGCTTGGAGGAACTGTTCACCGCCGTCGCTCCCGAACGGGTGACGATCTACGTGACCGATGTCGCTGGCAGTATCGTGTTGCAGTTCCACAATGGACGCGTCCAAGCTGTCGATAACGCTTCGATTACCGACGAGTTTACTCAGCTGAAAACCTTCTTCGCCGAAGGTGCAACGGCCAGCGAATTTGGCGACGGCACCAAGGTCTTCGCCCGCCGAGTTCAGCTGGGCGGATCGCCGAAAGCTCAGCTGGGAATCATCGCCTACATCCAACACGACTAGCGGCTCCGCTACGTGAGCGACGCGTTGCCTTTGCCGCTTGTAGAACGCCTCGATGCCAGGGTTCCACTTCGCACTGGTTGCTACGAATGCGCAGCCGATGCTTCGGGCTCTTGCTGCCGAGCGTCGATGTACAGCGTTTTCACAAACACCATCGCAACCACGACCATCGGTGCGGCGAGCATCACGCCGAGGATCCCGACGACAACACCCATCAACAACTGAGCTGCAATGGTCAGGACCGGCGGCAACGAGACCTCCCGCTGTTGCACGATCGGCGTGATGAGATAACTCTCCAGTGTCTGCAACACGAAATTGAACAGCAAGACATACAGCACCATCTGCGTGCCGACATTCACAGCCAACAGCATTTGCGGAACGGCGGCCAACAGGGGACCGATATTGGGAATAAAGGTCAGCAGCGCTGCGAGCACGCCGAGTGTGATCGGCATCGGAATTCCAAACGCCCACATTCCGATCGCCGTGGCGATTCCGACGATCGCCATCGAGACAAACCGGGCGACGATCCAGCGTTGCAACGAACCGTTCATCCGATCGAGAACCTTCTGCGTGCGATCCCGTTTCTCTGGTGGCATCAATTTCACGAGGCCGTCGCGATAGAGATCGGGATCGTAAGCGGCGTACAATCCGATAAAGAAGATCACCAACGCCGCGGTCATTCCCCACCCCAACGACTGCAACCGCTGAAGCACCGCCGGCAGGATGTCGCTGCTCGACTGAGTCAGTTGTTCTTCGATATCCGATACGTCGGGCAGATGCTTCTGCGCCCAAGCGTGTTGCTCCAATTGCTCGTTTGCCGTTTGCGCCGCCGACTGCAATTGGCTCCACAGTTCATCGGCTCGATCGGCCACCTGAGATCCCAATTGGAAGATGCCCAGCCCGATGGCGACCAGCATCAGGGCAACGACCACGAGATAGGTGGTGCGGTAGGAGAGCGATAGCTTTTTCGCCGACCAGGCGCTGATCGCATGCACGAAGACTCCAAACAACAAACCTGCGAGTATTAGCAGGCTGACATTCAGTGTTGGGACCAACAGACCTGCCGTCGCCAAGACGAGGGCGATCAGCAGCAGAGCAAATAGGGAGGTTTTGGCTTTGGACATTCGAGGCTGACGATTCCTGGGGTGAGCTTTTTGAAGATGACCCACTGCAACAATCGCGCCATCGATCGATGGGACCGGTTTTCGCACCTTCGACGCCGTCGATTGCTCGGCCTGCTTCCGACCTGCTCGCTACCAGTTCACCCTCACGTTTGGTCCAGATCTTGCGAGGGTTTTGCTGTAGAGAGCTCGCAGCACGCCGCACAGCGGTGGTGAGCACGATTGCACCGAAACCGTAAGAGTGATGCAATGAGAGATGCATTCCCCACCGAAGCGAGCCCACCATGGAGACGGCATCATGCAGGATGAATCGCCAAAAACCAACACCGACCTGATCGACGCATTGCGGTCGGCCGATGTTTACAACGACGCCAGCGGGCCGCCGCAAGAGATCCAAACGCACATCTCGTATCTGTTTTTAACCGACGCGCATGTCTACAAATTGAAGAAGCCGGTCGACTTCGGATTCTTGGATTATTCGACGGTTGCCAAGCGGCATGCAGCGTGTGAGGCCGAGGTCGAACTAAACCGCCGGATGGCGGCGAACATCTATCGGGGCGTTCTTCCGGTCGGCCGAGATCACGACGGGAAGTGGAGGATCGGCGGCGAGGTCCCTCCCGTCGATTGGTTGGTTGCGATGCGGCGGCTGCCCGAAGAACGTTGCCTGACGCAGATGATCCAACGAAAGGATTGGGGTGATCAAGACGTCGCACCGATCGTGGATATGTTAACCACGTTCTACCGCCAGTTGCCGTCGGTCGAGATGCCAACGTATCGCGATTGTTATCGTCAGCATGTGCTCGACAACGGGAAAGAGCTACGCGATGCAAAACATCAATTGCCGCCAACCGTGGTCCAACGCGTGCAAGCGGCTCAGCTGCAGTTCATGTTCTTGCGCGGCGATGCGTTGCTGCAGCAGCGCGTTGCCGATGGCCACATCGTCGAAGGGCATGGCGATCTGCGAGCCGAACACATCTACCTGACCGATCCGCCGGTCGCGATCGATTGCATCGAATTCAGCCGCGAGTTGCGGTTGGTCGACACCGCCGATGAATTGAGCTTCTTTGCGATGACATGCGACGATGCGGGTGTCCACGAGTTGGGCGAAGCGGTGCTGCGGCGCTGTTGCCAAGCGTTGGGAGATGTCCCCGATCCGCTGCTGGTGGCTTTCTATCGTTGCTATCGCGCTTGCGTGCGAGCGAAGGTGGAAGCGTTGCGATCCGATCAAACCACGGAGGCGTCGGGAGCCGATTCCCAGCCAGGAGCCATGCGGTTGATCGAGCTGGCTGACCGCTACGCGCAGCAATTGGGAAGCCCAACCGCCGTGATCGTTCGTGGGCTCAGCGGGACCGGAAAGACAACCGTTGCCAAGGCGCTCGCCGAGAAAATGGGAGCGGTCCATCTGTCGACCGATGCGCTGCGGAAGGCAAACTCGCCGGACGATGATGTGAACTACGACGCGCAGTCGCGCCAACACGTCTACAGCGAGATGTTCGACCAGGCGATAGAGCATCTGCAAAACCGAGTTCCCGTCGTCGTCGACGGCACGTTTTTGCAAGCCGATCTATTACGAGAGGCCCAGCAGCGGTTGGCCGCTGCGGGTGACAAGGTCGTCGTCGCGACGTGTGTCTGTCCCGAAGAGGTTGCGATCGACCGGATCCGCCATCGGCAACGCCGCAGTGATTCGTTGTCCGATGCCGACGAAACGGTCTACCGGCAGCAGGTCGCCCAGGCGGATCGGGTCTCTCTCAGCATGGCTGGGATCAAGGTCGATACGACCGCCGACATGCCGGCGATCCTCGAAGAAATTCGCCGCGGCCTCGTGTAAGCGCCGCAATACCGTTCAACGAAAAGGAGCCTCGGACCGTCGAAAGAATTAGCCTCGGGACGTAGTGGACGAGGTTACGAGTCCCAGCGATTTGGTCTGATGCAAAAGGACTCGTAACCTCGTCCACTACGCTTCGTTGAACGGTATTGCGTGTAAGCGATCCGGCCGCGCCGGGGCATCTCGAATCGCCCGGCGGCCTCGATCTTCATCCCTTGTCGGCACGTGGTTTGCGACGTTTGCAACGTATCGGATCCGATACGCGATCGTCCCGATTGGAAGCTCGTAGAGCGTTATCGGCGACCACTCGCGGTGTCGGATCTACCGAACTGGACGATACGAAACCAACTTGCAAATGGAGACCGATGATGAAGATGCGAATCTATTCTTGCGCGGCACTGGTTGCACTCGCTGTCGTGGGCTGTGAGGAACCGGGCGACTACACAACGCCCAACGCGGCGAGCCCGACGTCGACCGACGCGTTGCCCGTCGATCCAATAACCGTCGATCCGGTCGCGGTCGATCCGGCGACTAATGTTCCGGCGAACAATAATCCGAAGACTGGCGATCCAGCAGCACGTGTCGAGGAGTCGACGTCAGCTGTTGCGATCTGCGAATTGGTACCGATTGGCGACAGCAAAGTCCGCGGCGCGGTGCGATTCACTCAGGAGGGTGATGTCGTCAAAGTCCGTGGCGAGGTGACCGGGTTAACTCCTGGAAAGCATGGGTTCCACGTCCATGAAAAGGGAGACCTCTCGGACAAGGAGACCGGCAAATCGACTGGCGGTCACTTCAATCCGACCGATCAGCCACACGGAAAGATGACCGATGAAAAACGCCACGTCGGCGATCTTGGCAACATCGAAGCGAATGAAGAGGGGATCGCGATGATCAAAATCGACGATTCGGTGATCTCGTTGAAAGGCGAACATTCGATCGTCGGACGTGCGATCGTGATTCACGCCGAAGCCGACCAGTTCACGCAACCGACCGGCGACGCGGGGGCTCGCGTTGCGTTCGGCAAGATCGAAAACGCTTCAAATCAATGAGGTGTATTCGTCTATTCCACGCGTTCTTGCATTAACGACCTTCTCGTTGCTCCCGACGACCAATCCGTCCAGGAAACCGTGGTTCGGTGCCAGGGCTAATCAGTGTTTCGATATGAGGTATCAGTCGGCGCGCTAGCGGCTCGTCGGTTTTATCAGCCGATTGGGCGTTAGCCCCGGTTCCGCTGCCACTAAACCGGGGCTAACGCCCAAACGGCTAATGCAAGGAAGCTCGTTGTGATTAAACCGACAAGCGCGCTAGCGCGTGCCGGCTGATTTGCCTAAAAGAGCCCTGGGTTCGCAGCATTCGAGAAGAGTCGTGGTGTTGTTTTTGCTTTACATTGAAGTGATCGGCAACGTATCGGAGGCCGGATTCCTCACATTACCGTTCTGCTGTCCCAATCCAAGAGAGTCGTTCATGACCACCATTCACGCTTACGCCGCGACCAAGCCCGGCGGACCCTTCGAGCTTTTTGATTATGACGCCGGGGAGGTTGGGCCGGACGACGTCGAAATCCAAGTGGAGTCGTGCGGCATCTGCCACAGCGATCTCTCGATGCTCGACAACGATTGGCAGATCACTCAGTTCCCGTTCGTCGGTGGACACGAAGTCATCGGCCGAGTCGTGGCATTGGGTTCGCACACACTCGGCTTGGCCGAAGGGGACTTGGTCGGGTTGGGGTGGACCAGTCGCAGTTGCATGCACTGCGACGAATGCTTGTCGGGCGCTCAAAATCTGTGCCGCGGTGCTCAAGGGACGATCACGCATCAACACGGCGGGTTCGCCGATCGCGTGCGTTGCCACTGGGGCTGGGCCAACAAGATTCCCGAAGGAGTCGACGCTGCATCGGCGGGGCCGTTGTTATGTGGTGGCGTGACGGTGTTCAGTCCGCTTGTGCAACATGGCCTGTCGGCGACGGCGCGAGTCGGCGTTGTCGGTATCGGCGGGCTGGGGCATATGGCGCTACAGTTCTGCAGTGCGTGGGGATGCGAGGTCACGGCGATCTCACGCGGACGCAGCAAGGAGCAAGAAGCTCGAAAAATGGGAGCGGATCACTTCGTGGCAACCGAAGAGGATCCGAAGCTTCAAACGCAGGCGGGCAAGTTTGATTTGATCTTGAATACGACCAGCGCTGCGTTGCCGTGGGACGCCTATATCGCCGCGCTCGCTCCGGGTGGAGTGCTGCACACGGTTGGTGCTGCAGCGAAAGTCGAAGCGTCGGTCTCTCCTATGATTATGGGGCAGAAGTCGTTTTCGGCGTCGCCGACCGGCAGCATCGTGACGACGCGTTCGATGTTGGACTTCGCCGCCCGACACAAGATCGCACCGATGACGGAAGTCTATTCGATGAGCGACATCAACGAAGCGTTTGAAAAACTCCGCAACGGATCGCCTCGGTATCGGTTGGTGCTGACCGCCTAGCTGAAATCGCCACGTTGTTGCTTGCCGAAACGACAACGCGGAAGCGTAAGTGCAACGATGGCAACGGAGTCATCGCATCGGACATTCCAGCCAGGGCGAATCAGTGTTTCGGTTCAATGTATCATCCGCCACACGTTAGCGTGGCGGATGATTTGCGTTAGGATCAAAACGGATCGGCTCTGTTTTCTGGGCGACGAAAGCCTGGACGGCAAACGGCCGTTACGGTGAATCCAACGAGTACGAGGAGCTTCTCATGAATCAAATTGCAGTGACGGCAGCCAGCGGTCAGCTGGGGGCGGAAATCGTTCGAGCGACGGTCGAGATCGTCCGCGCGGACAATGTTGTCGGGTTGGCGCGAACGCCCAGCAAAGCGGAATCGCTTGGCGTCGAGATCCGCCCCGGCGATTACGAATCGCGAAGCGACTTGGCAAGCTCTCTGCAAGGAGTCGACACGGTGCTGTTGGTTTCCGGGATGGACGCCCCCGACAAGCGAATCGGTCAGCACCGCAACGTGATCCAGGCGGCCAAACAAGCCGGCGTCCGAAAGATCGTTTACACGAGCATCCAAGGGGCGGAGGAGGGGACCGCCTTCTCACCGATTGTTCAAAGCAATCGCCAGACGGAAGCCGACGTTCGCGGCAGCGGACTGTTGTGGGCGATCGGCCGCAATGGAATCTACATCGAACCGGACGTCGATTACATCGAGACCTATAAGCAGCGAGGCGAGATCGCCAACTGCGCCGGCGACGCCTTGTGCGGCTACACCACGCGCGGCGAATTGGCGGTCGCCTACGCACGGATGCTCACCCAGTCCCAGCACGACGGGCAGACGTATAACCTGCACGGTGAAGCGATCACGCAACAACAGCTAGCAGACTATTTGAATTCCGCTTTCGGAACCGATCTGAAATCCCGCGGGATGTCGGTTGCGGAATATCGCGAAGAACGGATTGCCGAACTCGGTGACTTTCTGGGCAACGTGATCGCTGGGATCTACGAGGGGATCCGCAACGGTGCCGCCAACAACAAAAGCGACTTCGAAACAGCGGCCGGACGACCTCACCAAAGCTGGGGCGACTACTTCGGACGACTTGCCGAAGATGAAGGCTAGCTGTCGCTGCTCTCCATTCTCGGGCTGCGTCCTAAACAAGAGCCTGGGAGTCTGTTCAACGACAAACTTGTCGGCGGAAGCATCAGTATGACCTTCAACAAAATCGGCTGACACCTTTTCCATGTTGCTCGCCCCGGCGTGAGGCAAGCGTTTGATAGGGTTCGCGAGCTGGCGAACCAGGGTCCCAATTCCTGGAAATCAGGGGGACCCTTCCCCAATCCCTTGCCGCTATGCTGCGCGTCGCCTCGGCCTTTGCGATGCCACGACCGGCAGACGATGCCGTTGGGGACCGTGGTAATGCCACCACGCTGACGATCCCCAATTTAGACCAAGAAGATATCGAGGCATTTCAATTTCACACTTCTATCTAACGATCTTTGTGTGGAATGGCCAGATAGTGAACGTATCCGACGTCGCGCGGCCATTGCGATCGCCACTTCGCGAGAACGCTACCTGCGGATCCGGCCGCGAGTGATTCGGCGCGACCGATCACGCGGCTCGGTCCACCCAGCATCGCCAAGCTTGTCTCTTGGTTTTCCGACAGGGAAGGATCGGTGGCGGGCGTTTGATAGGCTTGGCCGTCGACCAACGCAAATCGCGGCTCGGGCAGCGAGGGGAACGCTTCGATCGAGAAGTCATTTACCAAGCGTTCCGGTTGGTCCAGCGGTTCGCTGCGGGTGACCAGCACACAGATCTCCATCCCCGATGGGCCGGAGATAGGGAAGACTTGGCCTTCGGTGGAAGGGAGCGATACGCGGCTGACCGGATGATTGGGAGGCCCGTCGCTATCGATCCATTGCGCTGTCCCATCGCTGCCGATCCAATAGGCATAGACGTAGCGTGGTTCTTCGAGAGTGACATCGATCCGCACGCGATCACCCTCCTTGATCGTACTTTGGAACGGCGTTAGTTCGACACCGTTGGGCTCCTTTGCGACTTGCAGGTTCCAGGTCAGGTGCACATCGCGATCGGCGAGTATCGGCGGAACGTCAAGCGCTGGATTGGCTGCGGTGTTTGTCGGATCGATCGAAGCGGTGGAGTTCGGGCTCATTCGCGAAGGCAGAAATAAAGCAGCTCCCACGAGAACGATCGCGGCGACTGCGGCCGCCGGTGCAAGCCATCGCGAGCGAGTCGATCGGCGGGAGTCGCCCGGCGATGCCTCGGATGTTTTCAGCCAGTCCGCCAAACGCTGCTGGACCGCGGCAGCTGTCGCGGGCCGCTGGGAGGGTTCTTTTTGCAAACAGGACAAACAGATCGCATCGATCTCCGATGGGATCTCCGCACGCAGTTTCGACGGCGGCTGGATCGGCCGTTCTGACATCAGTTCGGCAATGGTTTGCATGACGGAATCGCCTTGGCACGCCGGCCGACCGGTAAGCAGCGCATGCAGGACACCGCCGAGACCAAAGACGTCGGTCACGGCAGAAACCGCTCCACGCTTCGATTCCAGCTGTTCCGGCGCCATGAAGCTGGGTGTCCCCAGGACAGCGCCGTCGACTGTCATCTGGTGCTCGCTGTCGGCCAGTAGTTTCGCCAACCCAAAGTCGACAACCATCACACGGCCATCGCGATGCCGCATGATGTTGCTGGGTTTAAGATCGCGATGGATCAACTGGCGCGTGTGCGCGTAATGGACGGCCGCCGATGCGTCGCGAACGATCTCGGCGGCAGACCGGACATCTAGAGGCCCCTCCGACAACTCATCCTGCAAGCTCTGGCCGTCGACTAAATCCATCACCAAGAAATAACCGCCATCGGGACAACGACCGACCCCATGCACCGATACGATGTTCGGATGTTGCAGCGATGCGGTAACGCGAGCCTCTTGCAAAAAGCGGTCGACCAATTTTTGGGGCGCGTTGTTCGTGCGAAGCATCTTGATCGCGACAGGCTTGTTCAAGCTCTTTTGAATCGCTTGGAAGACCGATCCCATGCCTCCCTGACCCAGGCAACGCTGCAATTCAAAGTCATCCAGGCTAAGCGGTGCGGGGTTGAATTCCGATGTGTCGCGTGCCAAATCGTTTGAAACCGATCCGACGATCGTTCCAAACAGGTCGGCCTCGGCATCGATCCCCGAATCGACGGACAACTGGCGATCCACATCGGCTTGCAAATCGGGAAAGCGGCTAACGAATTCCTCTCGCAACCCGGTCGCTCCACCACGTGCACGGAACTCGCCAAGTACCAGTTCGGACCGCAATTCGGGGTCGCTATCGATATCGGGGCAACGCTTGAGGTACTCCTCTGCATTGATCGAATCACCGCGTGCCCAGCGGTATTTTTGATCGACCAACAGCGCATCGGCGCGGTCGCGTTGCGAGCAGTCGGCGATCTGCACCAACATTCGATCAAGCGACGGCGGATCGGTTGCGTTCTCCCAATCGTCGATGATTTGAGATAGCAGAGATGGCTCAAGCGAACTCATAGCTGGAAGGACGATCCTCGTTAGTAGTGGAGGGGGAGATCTCGAATTGCTTCACTCAGCCCGTTCGGAATCTCAATCAAAGCACTATACCATCGATAACGCCATGCGACGCAACGGCTCTTCGGATCTCATCCGCCGCCTGACGTGCGTATCATCAGGCGGCGTCTGTCACCAACAGTGACGTTCTGGAACTCCTTCAGATCACTTCTTGGAATCACCAGCCTCCGCAGGATCGGGTTCGGCTGGCGGTGTCTCCGTTTCCGGCTTCTTTTCTTCCGGCGACTCTGCGTCGGGTGTCGTTCCTTCGGGCTTTTTTGCTTGGGTCATCATCAAGACCTTAAACCGTTCCTGCAGTTTGGCGTCTCGGAACACGGTCGGATCGAACATGGGTTGTTCGTTCAATTCCAGCCTCTCCCATCCGTTGATAGTTTTAGCAATGGTTAGATCGCTGGTTCCGTTTTCATCGACGTCGGTCAAAATCAGGTCGAATTCGCCGTCGTTATCGCGATCGTAAAAGACGCGATTGTTGGGGATGACAGCAAGGGCGAACTCGCACTCGAATTGCTTCCGATCCTGTTTACCAGCCTTGTAGTCCTCGATGAAATTTGCGGGAGTGTCGCTGTCCAAGTCGACGACAACTCCGGTGAATGGAGTTTCATCGTCGATTGAAAAACGCCAGGTTTCGTAGACGTCGTCATCGTCCACGTCCAAGAAGTCGCTAGTCGCGGCGGGGGGCCAATAGTTTGGTTGGAAGACTTCCGACTTTTCAGGTCGGTTTGCTGTGAATTCCTTGACTTCGTCCAGATGCACGTGGTAGCTGAATTTGTCCAGGTTGACCTGTGAGTCCTTCTCGCTTTTCGGGATCGCAAAGTTCACCGCGACCAATTCGCCGTCGTTGTTCAGCAACGGGCCGCCGGAGTCGCCTGGATTAATTCCACAAGTCGAAAGCAACGCCTTCCGCGGTCGGCTTTGGCTGAGCGCATTGGCAAACGATTGCTTGGCATCGGACGCCATCACCATCTGCGTCATGACCGTGTCGATCATATCGTGAGGGTACTTGGCGATACCGACAACTTCACCGCTTCGCACAGCCCAAAACACGCCTCGCTTCGGATGGCCGATGGTGATGCAATCGGTTCCAGGAGTTGCGTTTTTCGTCGCGAACACGATCGGTTTCAGTTCGCGTCCCTCGGGGACAGCCAGCAGTTTCAGAATCGCCAGGTCCTTCTCGGGACTCGCTGCATAAACCAGTGCCGGAGTGGCCTGCTGGTTTAACGTCATCATCCCATCTTCCAAGTCACCAAAATGGATGTACGCCATTCGGCTAGCCGTGTTGATATCGATTCCAGCCGATTCAATGACGTGATTGTTGGTCAGGATCCAACCGTCGGCATCGACGATGAATCCCGTCCCGTAACCGCCTCCCGCACGTACCACAACAACGGAGGGAGCGATCTTGGGAAACACGCTTGCAGCGGGACCACGACTCGCTTGACCGAGCAGTGCTCCCAATCCCTTGGGAATCGGCTTCGCATTCAGATCAATCGGTCCCGATCCCGGTTGCAGCGCGGCCAACGCTTGATCGGCATGCACCGGCAACGATACGGGCTTCCCCGCCTCCTCGTTTGCACTCGTTGTCGATGTCGACATCAACGCCGCAAGCGACATTAAAACGAGGTTCTTCTTCCAACTTGTTTTCTTCACGGTGTCGGTCTCCAAAGGTAGTGATGGAAAATGCTTCGTCGGAACGCGAATTGACCCGCCGGATCGCAAGGCAGTTCAAATCCTTCTCCTGGGACGGTATCAGGATGGATCAGCATCGATTGCCGTACGGCGGGCTTCAGCCGCATCGAATGGTTCCGTATTCAAGCCGAAGTCGATGGACGGCGGTCTGAATGCTTGGTTGGGTTTCGAATCAATGCAGATCGCCTCTGCCGCCTTTCCCACGAGCCTCCCGTTCACAAGTGGCGAAAGCAAAAGGGCTCGTGGGATTCAAACATGTGATCGCGAATGTCGCAATCATTCGTGCCTACTTCGATCTACTGTCAGGCATCGAATCGTCTCTAGTTTTGAGTAACCTGGTCGCCAATCGATACATCCAGAGCAACAGCCCCGGGCGTAGCCGGACTTGCAACCGCCGTCGTGGTCGCAAGCAGTTTCTCTAACTGTCGGAGTTCCTTATTGCGACGTTTTTGCAACTTTCGGTTCGGTAAGATAGCCAGCACCGAAAGGGCGACGATGATGCTGGTAGTGAGTGTTAGGAACACCCACAGGAACAACGAGTATCCTCTTTTCTCGGCGTAGTTGGCTGCGACGATGCAGAAGATCACGAGCCAAAACCAATCGCGACCGCTTGCTGATGCATTCCCAGACGCGCTCTCATCCAGCATCGCATCGCTTGTGGCAGATGGCAACGCTGGGGGAGTGGGCTCAGCGGGTGGCATCGCTGCGACGTCGGGCGTGGCGCCGCTGGATTCTTCCGTGGGTGCCGGGTTTGCGATCGCTTCATTCATCATCGCGATGTTTGCGTTGACGGTGGTCAGTAGAGCGTGTTCGGGGGCCACTTCGAGCAAGATTTCGCGGGCGCGATTAAGAAACGTTAATGCTTTGGCTGGGCCAGAGACATTGGCGTGATACACCCCGAAGCGATTCCCAATATCTGCATCGCGAACATCATACGGAAGTTCCAACTCACGCCGCAATGAATAACACTTGTCCAACGCCTGCATCGACTCAAGTGATTGCCCCCGTTCGGTCTCCGCAATCCCCAGCGAATACAACAGCTCTTGCTTGAGAATCTGGTCAGGGAATCCTGATTTTTCGTTCGAATCTAAGCCAGCACGATAGCTTTCCACCGCGGCTGCGGGTTGTTCTGACGCTTGTTGGTACCGAGCAAGCAGCATCCACGATTTTGCAAGATCAGGATGGTTTTCACTTAGCATCTGCTGTTCGATAGCGATCCCCTCACGGATGGCTTCGGCGGCTTCTTGCGGTCGATCGCTAATCCCCAGCAAGGCAGCTTCGTGAAACTTGATCGAAGCCATCGGTGATGAAACTTCACCGAACGCAGCTGCATCCTTCTGCAATTCATCTAGTCGTTGCATCGCTTCGTCCAGTTTGTCCGCACGAGCTGCTTCGCCGTTTTCGGCGAGCTTTTCATTCCATTTGGAAATCGATGCGATGCGATCGATCCGCTGCTGCATCGCCTGGATAGCATCCGGCTTCTCAAGATGCTCCAACAGGACCAACTGATGCGTTAGGAGATTTTGGTAACCATTGGAATCCGGCCCCATCAGCTTCTCTGCTGCTTCGATCGCAAGCGTGTTCTCGATCAACGCCTCTTCGTATTTCTCTTCCGACTCCAACGTGATAGCCAACCGATATCGGCTGTTGATCACCTCTAGATGGATCGGCCCCAGTGCACTTTCAATCAAGCGTAGCGATTCCTGGCGATACGGAAGCGCAGCAGCCGGTCCACGATGAGTTTCCAGCTGAGTTGCCAACTTGTCAGTGCCCGCTGCGACCTCGGCAGACTCAGGTCCTGCAACGACCTTCTGAATCGCAAGGATCTGTTCAAGGTTTGCGATGACGTCATCGAATTGTTTCAATTCGCTATTCACTGTGACAAGCGAATTGAGCGTCGGAATCAGCCGAGCGTCATTCGCCCCGATGTCCTCTATTCGCAATGCGAGTTGCGTTTTCAAAGCTTCCAATGCGACTTCGAGCTTGTTCGATCGATAGGCCGCGATTCCCAGGTTTGTCAGCATCGTGTCTCGATTCGGCAGATACACGCTGGGATCGAGAGCCTCTTTGGCTGCTTCGAGCGCATCGAGGGCGGATTGGAAATGTGCCATCGCTTCGGCAGGTTGATCTTGATCGATATCGATCAGCCCCAGCATGTTATTGGCATCTGCAATGAGCTTGCCCGATTCGGCCAATTGCTCGGCAGCGTTGAGTGCTTGCAGGGCGTTAGTTTCCGCTTCCTCGAAGCGTTTTTCGATTCGTGCTCGATCAGCCAAGATAAGGATCTCGTTGGCTGCCTCACGCTCATCGGCATGGCAGGTTTGGCAAAGAGTTCCCGTGACGACCTGGCTTAACACCGTCAAAAGGATCGCGAAAATTGGTTGTCGGATCATGATGTGGTCGCTCCAGTTGAATCGGTTTGTGCAAAAGCAGTCGCTGCCGTTTGATATTCTGTCAAACGGTTAGAAAACATTTCCATGTTTTCGCTAGACGTAGGGGCGACGCGGCAGGCGAATTGAGATTGTTTTCCCGAGGGAAGCGAATACGTCACATAGTGTGTGGCGCGTCCAAACATCAGGATGATCAACGGGACGATAACAAAGCCGAGGATCCCTAACACGATTTGAAGGACTGGATTTGATTGCTCCATGCCAGCGAAAAGCAATCCGGCAACTCCTAGGAACCAAAGCAACAAGAACAGGATTTTCAGAAGTCCAAGCGACACCCAACGTCCCGTTGTTCGGTACTTTGTGATCCGCGCATAGGGCACCGTTCGCGTTGTTCGTTCGGTCAAAAGCGCCGTGTAGAATTGAGAGATGAATGGAATCCTAAACTTGGGCAGGTCGCCACACACCACGATCGCGGTTTCTTGGAAGTTGACATCACCCTTTCCGGTAAAGTCCAGGCGCTTACCAAATATCGAATTCCATAACGACATGCGTGGTATTTGAAATTTAACGTTGAATTTCATGATTGCACTCCCAGTTGGTTAGCCGACTGATCGCGCAGTTCGCGAAACTCGAAACAGTAACCCGCGACGGCGAGGAACGAATCACAGACTCCGATGGCTTCCTGGTACAGCCGTAGTTCGAAATAGCTGTGTGCCAACAACATGCCAGCTTCCATGTTGTAAGGGTCATCATCGAGCATCAACTTGGCCTCAACCGCCGCTTGTTTTACTTTGTCATTCGCCAGAAGTGTCTCTGCGTACTTTTGCCGAACACCGAGGTCTTCGCTTCGTTCTTGCGCCATCGTTTCCAGAATTTTGAGCTGCATGCTCGAATCGCCTGCGTTTTCAGTAATCGACCGCCGCAGGTCACGCCCGCGTTGCAAATATCGGATTCGTGAAAAGAGGTAGCAGGTCAGTGGGACAAAAATGAGCGAGAAAATAGCCGATCCCAGCACTCCGATGCGAAGTGTGCCGGCGTCGACTTGAATCCCTCCTCCTTGCAGTCCAGCAAGCATTGCTGGCAAAACAGCTTCACTTGCGAGATACCCCAGAACGAGCGTCAATAGGCCAAGCACCGTATAGATCAGCGACCGTCCCCACTGTTGTTTGAAAAACGCCGCTCGCTGTCCTGTATAGAACAACCACAGCCCCAGCAGAACGATCACCGTCGATGGTATCATCAGCGGGCCCGCCCAAAAGATCGCACTGATCACGCAACCAATGGTGGCCAAACGAATCGCGCGGTTTGTCTGATCGTCGATGGTCAGTTTGTGGTCAATCCCCTGATTCAGTTCGCCGGTCGAAGATGTCGATTCATCTCCCAGCAGCTTCAAAAGCTCGGCCGGAGATCCAGTTCGAGTGGACAATTGCTTTTCCAACAGCCCGTAGATAATTGTGGCTAGCTGATCATCGTTCGAATTTCCCAGTATCTCTTCGAGCGGGACCGGAGTCTTGTAAAAGACTTCCGACGCCAATTCTTTGACGGTTTCGCCGACAAACGGCAAATCGCCAGTAAGCATTTGATAGGCCACCACCCCCAATGCCCAGAGGTCCGATTGGGTCGTCGCGCGTCCACGCAACTGCTCCGGAGCCATGAACTGATAGGTGCCGCCGGTGTTTCGTGAAACTTGAATTCCGTCGGCGACGCGGCTGATCCCAAAGTCGGTCAACACAAAACGTGGGACATCGCGTGGTTGCCCGTCATCGGAGGTGATAACCAGGATGTTCGCAGGCTTGATGTCGCGGTGCAGGATTCCTGCCGCATGGGCATGTTGAAGTGCCGACGCCATTTGGCGTAGAAACTCGCGAACCTCAGCGGCACTGAACGTCCCGTGCTGCTCGGCGTATTCTTTTAAATCTCGCCCATCCAAGTACTCCAGTGCGACAATCAATCGATCGTTGTCGATGAAAAAATCTAACAGTCCGACGATTCCCGGATGCCGAAGCTTGGACAGAATCTCCGGCTCCATCAGCAAACGATCCAAGTTGCCGCGGTTTTCAACCACTTTTAATGCAACCTTGGTTTCGGGAGCGTCGACGTGATGGGCGAGGTAGACCGTTCCGTGAGCCCCTTTGCCAATTTCTTGCCGAAGCATATATGGCCCAATCTTCCGTTCGGGCGGGGGCGCACCGCGGTTATCCAAATCAGGTTTGTCGGGCATCGTTGCAGTAGTCATGTTCACCTTGTCAAAGTTGTTCAAGTCATTGATTTCAAGTTTGGTTTGTCGAGGGCTCGTTATTCAATGGTGACCAGATCACCAACCGAAGCGTCCACGACAATTCCTGGATTGTTGTAAGGCGTCATCTCAACTTCGGTTTGCACGGCAGAGGCTCCGATAAATTCTTCGCGGCGAATCAGTACTTCCAGGGTTAAGACGCCGCCGATCATCAGTCGGTCGCCGGTTGCCAATAGTGAGGCCTGATCGTTGGAGAGTCGGCGACCGTTGAGATGGGTGCCCGCTGCACTTCGGTCGATTGCGAAGTAGTCATTTCCAATTCGGTGGATTTCGAGATGTTGCCGACTAAGCTTGCGAGTTTTCGCTTCGGAACCGGGGACCCGGATCACAAAGTCGTTTCCTTCTTCGGGCCCTTGGCCCGGCTTGCGACGCTGACGACCGACCCGAACGATTTTTGCACTCCGCGGGGCATGGTATGCGTATGGGGATCCGGCAACCTGCAGATACAGTTGACTGAAGAGTCGATTGGCCGAAGTTTGCGATTCGCTGGAGGATGCATCGGACGGGCTTTGCTGTTCCGCCAACAGCGCGACCGCGTCGGGAAAGCCAGGAGCGACGCGAAGGACTTCGTTCGCCAGATGCTTCCCGGTCTCGATGTCCCCACCGGCAGTTGCCTGTTCGGCACGCGCCATGTGCGTCTGAACCTGAAACAACCATTGCGCCCGTTTTGCTTGATAGCCTGAAAACGCAATTCGGCGTTGGTTGCGATACTGATGAATGTTCCAAACATCGACGCCGTAAGCGAAGGCCGAACAGAGCGAGAACAATAGCAAGATCGGACCATATAGATCCATGATGCCTAGCGATGCCACATACTCAAACGCGGGCAAACGACGCTGTGTTCGCATCTGGTACAGCACGGCCAAACGCAGTTGCGCCGAGTCGTTTGTTATCACGACACTCAAATGGTTGCCGCCACTCTCTTGAATTTGCGGATATGTCGCTTCTCGCCATTGCTGGATTCCAATCGCTTCTTCGGAAACGATTTCCAACGGCAAACGATTTGCCAAATCACTCGCCACCTGGATGTCGCCGGGGGAATCCGCAACCAGATAAACTTTGACGCGTTCGACGAGACCCGACGGTAGCGTGGTCCAGTGCGTTGAACTCGCTTCGCCGGAATTCGAGAACGCCTGCTCGCAATCGTCCGACCACGATTGCAACCGAGCCGTGCGGTCAATGCGAAACGCAAATCCCAGCAATCCGGTCACGGCGATCGTTGCAAGCATCAACGCCAGTCGGTGTTTGCGGATTGCGGGTGGCAGTTCATCTTGCTTCGGCGGCAATACGGTAGGGATGTCAAACGCTGGCAGCGGGCTAGCGCCGGGCCCGATCGCTGCAGCGCTTTGTGTCTGATCGCCTTCTTGGGTCGGCCCATAATTCGATTGCAAAACTCGGCGGCAACCCGAGCATCGCACCGCGTCTGCAGGGTTTGTCTCGCCGCAATGAGAACAGGTTTGCGGTTGGTCGGTGCCGTCTTGTTCCGGTTCAGCCGTAGGACCAATCTCAATTTTCAGCACTCTCCGGCATTGAACGCAGCGGACAGCGTCAGCTTTGTTTTCCGATTGGCAATGAGGGCAAATCGCTTCGCCGGCAGGTAGGGACGCAGACATCAACTGTGTACCTCAATCGATAATTCACCGAGGAGAAAATTCTGTTGTTCGCCTATCGATTGCCCCTCATCATTCGATTCGTCCAGATTCATCCGCCAGCGAATCTCCTGTTTCGAATCGACGATAAACCCAGAGTTCTCTGCTTCTTCCGGCAATGCGGATCGATCGCAATCGCGAAGAATTAAAGCCAGCGGCATCCGATCTTCGCTTGCGATACACCAACGGGATGTTTCCTCTGCTCCTTCGCCCGTGGCAAACCAAGCAAATTGCTGCTTCTCGGCGTTTGCGGTTTGAAACAACAATCGCACTTCGTTAGCCAGTTCCACATGCTCGCCCGAATTCAATTGCCGCTTCCCGGAAATGGGCTGGTCGTCGACGGTCGTACCGTGGCGAGAGTTCAAGTCTTCGAGTGCGATCGATTGGTTCTGTCGATCGATGGTCACGCGAGAGTGCTGGTTGCTGACGTTTCTTGAAGCTCCTGGAAGCGTAAAGGAACAATTCGGGTCTCGGCCAAAAACTGCTTCCGGTCCAAACGCACAATGGGCTTCCCAGTTAGCTCCCGCCACAAAGACAAGGCACTTCTTCGTTTCCTCTGCTGAAACAGGAACTGCCGGCGTCGTCGGATGAGTTGTCACATCAGCCGACGACGGGGTGAAGGGGAAGGGTTGGGCGGTGTTGATCGGCGGCTGTGTCGACGCGAAGGTGGTTGTTGGTTGCGATGTCATTCGACGCAGCAGCAAAGCCGTCGCCGCGAACACAAACATCGCGATACCGACCAAAAACCACCGATAGGAACGGCCGCTTGTCGATTGGCCCGCAGGGACGGTAGCAACTACTGGCTCAGGCATGGCGGATGTTGCAAGCTGCATCTCCGCAGCTCCGACTTCCAACCCAGTGGGGAAGAAATAGAAGTCCCCCTCGCCGTCAAGCCAGCCGCCTCGGGGATCTTGCCGAACGTTTTCCAATTGTCGAATGCGGCGAGGAATAAATGCAAAGAGCTCGCTGGCGGTGAACAGTCTTCGATCTTCTTCCGCACCGGGGCCATGTTTCAACGCATCCAATAGCACGCTGGTGAAGGGCGAATGATCGCTGGCACCTACAGAGTCCGCTGCGACTTGTGTCGCTTGCGCGGCTGCGATCGCTTGCAAAGCCGGGGCATGGAACAACGTTTCACGCAGTCCGCGGTTCACTCCCGCCGATCGAGAGCTGTGGAAATTGAACACCTCGCCCGAATGACAGCTGTCCAGAATCACCAGTTTATGTCTCGCCAAGCAGTAGTCCTGCAGCATTCGCATCATGTCATCGATACGCAAGCAGCTGACGGGATCGACACCTTTCCCTTCGATAACGTGCAGGTCCGATGGATACAGCATCCCGACGTATGCCTCTTCTTTCTGGCTGTACCGTTGCTGTCGCACGCCATGTCCGGCGTAAAAAACGAGCACGCTGTCGTCTTCATGCACGATCGAAGGATCACCCAAGAATTCGGAACCGAATTGGCTGCGGATCTTTTGCAGCGTGGCATCCTGGCCGAGCAGCAAATGCACGTTGTCGTCAGCGAATCCGTAGTGATCGACCAACATGTCGCGAACAGCCTGGGCATCCTGTTCCGCCGTCTCCAGACGCGGCACTTCGATCTGCGAGTCGGGATCGAGCGAGTCGTAGTTGATGCCAACGATAACCGCATGCTGTTGCCGATAACGGAGCGGTTTGACACCACCGCGCCGTGAGTCGGCGTTACAAGGCAGTCCGCCCAGCAACGCCAACAGGATGACGTTGCAGATACACGACCTGATGAGAGCGACGCTGCGGTGTTCTATCTGCCTCATCTCGATACCTTGCTTTCTGTTGGGCAAGTAACACTTGACGGAGTCCGAGTATGCACCAAGCAGAATTTTCTGTCGCAAGATCCAGTCCTTTCTCTTCAGCCCCGATCGATACATGTTGGCGTCACCAGATTTCAGACCTTGGCTTCGATCGCTTGCCCAGCCGCCAACGGCCGAGAAATCATTGCGTTTTAGGGTGCGCAACCAACTTGAAAAATGTCTCGCTAGTCGCTTGAGCCGATTCATCGCCAATCTCCACTGAGTGAAAACGCTGCCCAGAATTGGGGCGATAGGCGGTTGGGTTGCGTTTTGTTTTTTGTTGGGCGGACGCGGCGGTCACCGCGAAATGCCTCGTTGCCCAGCACTTCTTCGGGATGATTGAGTAGATGCAACTGAGCCTCACGCAGCGCGTCGAGTTTGCTCATCTTCTTTTCCCACAGATTGCGATAGAAGCGTTCCATCAGCAACTTGGTCGCCACGTCGCCAACCTGCCACAAACTGGCAACCGTCGATCGCGCACCGGCAACTTGAAACGATCGCTGCACGCCCAACAAACCCTCGCCGCCCGCAACTTCGCCCAGTCCGGTTTCGCATGCGGAAAGGACGACGAGGTCGACGTGATCCAAACGCAGCGCAGCGATCTCATCCGCGGTGAGGATGCCGTCGTCTTGGTCCAGTTCCGGTTTTCGATTCGCACCACTGAAGGCCAATCCCGACAACAATCCAGGGTTGAAGCCACGAAGTATCTGATCTCGCTCCGACGCAACTGATTGCGCGCCCGTGCGTTTTGCGTCGCTCGCCAACGCAGATTGTTTATCCGCAGCGGCGAAGAATCCGTGAGTCGCCAGATGCAACGTGCGATACTGTGATGCCGCCTCGCGAAACGCTTGCTCGGTCGCTTCGTCTTGACCAAGCGACATCACATCTGCGGAACTCGCATCTGCCTGTTGGCTGAACACCGATTGGATCGTCGCGATTTCGCCGACCGTTCCCGGCAGGTTGGAGAAATATGTATCGGATCCGCGAACCATTGCTGTGCTCAAGGAATTCGATGCGATTTTTTCTGCCTGGTTCGAATCGGCGTCGTAGTTCACGTCGCCCATCACAAACAGGCTGTTTGCCGCTGGCTCAGGAGGTTGGCCAGCGACCAACGAGGGCAACAGTTGGGGGACGGGAATGAACGCAAGGCGATGATCTTCGACCAGATACGTGTTCGGTTTCTTCCCCGGCAGTGCCTGCAATGGAAGTCGCCCTAAAACACCATCGACCGAAACCAATACAAGTTCGGTCTCCTCGAGGTGCTTTTCCAGCGGTTGCCAGATCGCTTTGCGTAGGCTCTGTCCCGCCGCAATTCCGTCGCGGGAAGTTCCAAACGATTGTCGCCAAGTGTCGATCGCTTTGACGACGGGAGCGGTGGGGCCGAGGTCGAATAATGCGATCGGTTGATCCTTCCGGATGACAAATGCCACTAAACTGCGAACCCAACGATGGTCTTTGTTCGTGACTTCATCGGGGTTGGGGCGGGAGTATTCAACGAAGTCGACAAGCGTTGCGTCGGGCGGAAATGCGGTGAGCAAATCCTCCAGCGTCACGGGATCTTGGGCATTGCGGAACGTTGCGTTTTGCCGGCTCAATTCCGCCTCGAGCCGCTCTTTCTCCGCCGTCAGCTCTGTGATTTGCCGCTTCCACGAATCTTGATTTTCTGGTTCGGGGAAGATCCGCGACAACGAAGCCAAACGTGTGGCGGTTTGCTGAAGTTTTTTGAATAAGGGCGCCAGCTCCTTATCGTCGGCAACGGTTCGCATTTGCTGTTGCCGCACCGATGTTGCACCTTTCCAACGGAGGACCTCGCGAAATGCTCGCGTCTGATACTGTTCGGCATCAACGACCATCGCAAGATACGTGTCCAGTTGAACGCGGATATTAGCGGCCATCGCTAATTGCTGACGCTCCGACTGGATCATCGCGGCGGTATCCAATCCGGCACGGGCAGCGTGCAGGCTGTCTCGAAACAATCGCTCAGCCCGCGCGAAGTCTTTGCGGGCATAGAACAGTGTCGCAAGATCGCTTTGCAATCCGAAGGTTTGCGGATGTTGTTCCCCTGAGATGGTTGTGGAAGTCTCAATGGCTTGACGAAGCAACCGCTGACCGGTCTCAAAATCGCCGGTCCAGAAGGCAAGCTTGGCCAACTCGCGTATCACGTTAAGATATTCATGATTTTCGTCCCCAAATACTTCTAGGACCAAGTCGTGCGCATGTTGCAAATGAGTTTTCGCCTGCTCGTATTTACCGGCATCGAGACAGAGTCGCCCGAGGCTGACAAGTGCTTGAATATACTTTGGGTGCGATTCGCCAAAGTTCACTTTGAATACAGACAACGCATGTTGCAATGTGGCATCTGCCTTCTCCGTTTCGCCCATGGAAGCCAATGACAAGGCAAGGTTGGAAGCGCTGATTGCACTGTCGGGATGTTCATCGCCATGGATTTTTCGGACGATTGTATTGGATTGACGATACAAACCCACTGCTTTGGCCTCATCCCCCATAGATGAATAGAAGCTGGCAAGATTGTTGAGACTCCTGGCGTATTCGAGCGAACCTTCGCCCGAGCTCTGCTTGTGAACTTCGAGTGCCTTTTGGAAAAGCCGTCCAGCATCAACAAAATCGGCCTGAGCTAATCGCAGATCAGCCAGTCTGCCGAGACACGTTGCGTAGGTCGGATGCTGCACCCCAATACGACTTTCAAACAATTCGAGAGCTTGTCGCAGCAATGCTTCAGCTTGCTCAAAGTCGCCTTCAAGCGAGCACAGACTCGCCAAGTCGCTAAGGGTTAAAGCATACGCTGGGTGCGACTTTCCACCAGCTTGCTCTTGCAGATACAGCAATTCCTCGTACAGCTTGCGAGCTTTTTGGTGGGCGCCCATTGTTTGGTAGTGCGAGGCAAGATTGTTTGAACAATAGGTATAGCTGGAGGATTGTTTGCCCTGGCTTTGTACTATCAGGGCGAGCGATTCCTTGTAAACGAGCTCCGCCTTTTGGTAGTGTCCTTGGTCGCTGTAGACGGTGGCAAGATTATTCAACATGAGTTGGTATGCGGGGGCCATTTTTCCAACTGCCCGTTCCGCAATGTTCAGAGCTCTGTCGTAATGCGCTACAGCTTCATCGAACCTGCCCATCGATGCGTTGTTCTTTGCTAAATCATCTAAGGTTTGCAGTACTTTCAGATCTGCTTCGCCGAAAGACTGTTGGTAAACTTCCAACGCCTTCTCTAGACTTTTAATCGCATCCTGATAGTCGCCACGGCTTGTAGCGAGAGTGGCCCAAGCAACAAGACTGTCGGCATACTCGGGATGTTCATCACCAAACAACAGTTCGCGAATTCGAAGCGCTTCGCGGGCGAAGGGTTTGGCGGCTTGGAAATCGTGAATTGTGGAGTACGACAGCGATAACGATCCCATCGTTTCGGCAGTCTGCGGGTGCTCAAGCCCGAGTATCGAACGCTCGATCTCAAGTGCCTTTTTGCCGAAATCGATCGCTTTAAGATAGTCTCCTGCCTCTTCAAATTTCCGTTGTTTTTGACGCAATTCCTCGGCTTGCTTGAGGCTCTCGCGTTGTTTGGGTGTAAGTTCCCGATAGATTTGCACGTCCTTGAGATGCAATCGAGTTTCTGCGGTTCGCCAGTCATTTTTCCCGAGGGCTGGTTCGATGATTTGCAACGCTTCGGTGGCCGATGTCTCGGCACCAGCAAAATCCTCATTTTGTCGCTGAAGATCCGATAGCATTACCAACAGTTGAGCGGTGTCGACACTCGCCCCGCCAGCAACCCGTCGTTGCATGGTGAGCAACCGCTGCATCGTTTCAATCGCAGTGCCCAGTTCACCATTCTCATAGTGCTGCTGGGCCTGCTGCATCAATCCCTCCATCTTCTCTTGCGATGGAGCGCTTTCTACTTCACGCAGCTGCGCATATGCTGTTGCGTTCAGGCAAATCGACACGGCGACAGCAAAGACACAGGCGAAATGCCACAGCAAAAAATTCAAGCGGAACGGCAAGTTCATCGACATGGACGATCTCCAATTTCACACGAAGTGAACGGGGGCGATAAATGGTTGAGCTGCCTGGATCAATTGCTGCATCGCTGCTGCCGATTTTTCGTCGATCCCGATCACCGGTTGGGCGTATGCAGGAGTAAGCAGGAACGCGGTGAAGGCGAGTGTCAAACTTCCGATCAACCGCTGCGTAGATGGCATCATGTTGTGTCCGGTTTTCATTATTTTCGATTTCTATTTTCTGTTACCGCTTTGCGACGTCGTATTCCAATTTGCACGCGACAAGCGGTTTGTATGTTCTGAAGTTTGCAGCGGTCCGTTGCCGGGGTGATCCTATTCGGCCGGACCGATAGTGAACTGCTGAGGTTGCGGGACCACTTGCCATGGAACCGCGGTGGCTCCCCAAGAATCGTCGTATTGATTTCTGGGACGCCGTCGGCGACCGAAGCCGCCGCGCGTCTTGAATTCGGTTTGTTCCAGCAACAGCGTCTCCAGCGGTGAGGCGGAGTTTCGCGTTACGGGCAAGCCGCCTTGGGCCAATAGATGAAACCGATTGGGTGTGCGGGTAGCTAAGACGATCGCCCATCGCGAGCCGTAGATCGGTTTCTCATCCTCTTCGCCGTTGCAGACAAAGTAACCAGGAACTACCAGCGATTCGCCCGGTTTCAGTTTCTGTTCGCCTTCGGCCGCAGCTCCCGCTTCGGGTTGCCAGGGATGGATTTGGTCGATGCCCATGTTGCTGTCGACGTGCAACACCGTCACGTAGATCGGTTTCCCCGCTGTTTCCTTGTTGATGATGCGAAAACCGTACTCGTCGCCGTCGTGCATCACCAATTTTGCCGAGTGAGCGATGTCGGATGTTTCGGGTTCCCAGACGCTCGATCGGGTGATGTTGTAGTCGGCGTCAGCTTCTTCGACAGTCAATAGTTCCAACGCGACGTCAACCGGTGACTGTCCGCCTTGCGGAAGGCCCGATGTCGAAGTTTCCTGGCGACTGGCCAACGCGATCAAGTTTCTTGCTCGAGTGATCCGCCGCAAAGAGTCTTGCAGTTGCGCGACGGTTTCGCTGCCGCGTCGCAGGTCAAACGGCCCCCATCCGCCGATCAAGCTCTTCGGCACTTCGTCGTCGCGGTCCTTTGCCACAACGTCTGGAATGTGCGACACACCGGTTGCCGGGAAGATGGCTGCATAATCGCCATCGATCCTCAGCAGGTAATCGCAAGCTGATTCGCCGCCGACCCATTTCAGCCAAGGAGATTCCTGTCCTCGCACGGCGGACAGCAGCGACGTCCGCACAACCTCCGGAAGGTCAGCATCGTCGCTCGTCAGCGGGCGACTGTCCTGTGCCGCGTCGAGCGATCTGACGACGCGGATCTTCAGGATCGCGTCGCCATGTTCATGGTGCCGCTCGATCGCAAACGCTTTGCGAAAATCAGCGGGCAGACGCAGCGGCGTTTTCTGCTGGTCTTGCCACTGAAAGGCTCGACACGTCGCCGAACCACCTTCAGCCGTTTCGACCTCGAGCCAGCCGATCGAATCTCCGTTGCTGGAGGCGTTGGGCGTCGCATCCCACTGAGCCGAATCGGGGGATTCATACAATTCGAACAGCGATCCGGCCGTCACCCCGTGCAGCATCCCCGCCGTCATCAAGACTTGCTCGCGGTCGCCCGGTATCGCTTGGACGGGCCAGATGGAGGGACGGTCGAGCCCGACGCCATCGATGATCGTCTCCTTGAGCGAATTTGGGTCGCCGTATTCCAGCGTAGGCGTTGGGGCTTGAGCCACCGAACCGCTGCTGCGATAGCGAGCCACGATTGCTTCGCGCAGCAGGTCGTACGACAAATTGGAAACCGCCGATTCCTGATTCAGGACTTCGACCAGGAACCGGGTCAGCAGCCCATACGGTTTGTCGCCGTCGTGGTATTCCGGTTCGACCTCCATCGATCGGCAGGCCGAAAGGAAGACAGCCCCGGCGGGGAGCCGTTTCGCTTGAACTCGACGTTTCTTGGTTGTCGGTTCGGGACGCAAATCGCGTTGCAGTTTGCGGACCTTCGTCACCCCGCGGGCCCCCGTGCCGCTGTGGCAACAGTCCAACACCATCCACATTTTCGCTCGCCCATCGCGGCAGATGTTGTCGACAAATCGATAGATCTCGTCGTCGCGAATGTCTTGTTCGCCACCCTGTTGGACCGCATCGTAGGGAACCAACGTCTCGTCGAGTCCATCCTCTTCATCGCAATCTGGGTCGCCCGACGGTTGGTCGAGGACCTGGGAACCGTGGCCGCTGAAGTGAAAAACGACGACGGGCGTCTGGCCGCTGTCGACTTTGGAGACGCGTTCTTGCAGCCGCGCCATTTCTTTGCGAATCGCGGCGCCACTGGCTTCCGCGTCCAGCAGCGTGACGATGTCCGAATCGGCAAACCCGAATCGACTTTGCAACATCTGCTGCATCGCCCGCACGTCGTTTTCACAACCATCCAGCGTTTCGCGCAGATGTTCGTATTGGCCAACGCCAATAAGCAGGGCGAAGCGTGGGCGATCGCTGGGCTCGGCGATTGCCAGGGAGGCAAACGGCGATAGCAACAGAAAGATCAAGGGCAAAGCGAACTGCAGGTGACACCTATCGCAACGCATCGACACTCCCGCCGTTACCCCGCTGCGTCGGTCTCCAAACAAGAATGCGAGCCAGGCGAACGGCACCGCGGCGATCGATAGCTTTCTCGACACGTTTACAGGCTGATTGGCAGCCCGGCACGTTTGGTTGACTGAAGGAAATGACACGTTTTCAAATTTATACAAAACCACAAACCTTCTTCTTGCCCGTCGCGAAGGGAGGCCGCGCAGCGGCTAGCCCTCGGCTTGTATATGCTGAACTGTCGCTTAAACCGGACGAAATTTTTGAAGATGCTTTTGGCTCAAGCGCCGAAGATGGTTGCTTCGCGGGAGAGCGGCAAGCCAAAAGATGGACGTAATTGGGATGCATCCTGATGCGGAACAAACGTCGAAGCTGCTTCGGCGTCCAGTAGAGCAGCAAGGTGGGAGAAACCAGTCGGCGGCAAGAGCGTTGGCCGCCAAAGTTGTCCCCTGCCCAAAGGCGAAGGGAGCTCTGCCGTTTCGAGGTTCGGACGGAATCAGCGTCGTTTTGCGCGACGAGCGACGAAATCGCGGACCCCACGATCATGCCTGTCCCTGCTTTTCGTCTTAGAGCCTGGTTGCTTCCTGCTGTACGCCGGTTCTTGGAAATGCAAGAGCCCGCGTCACCGCCCGCCGGCGGCAACCACAACCACCAACTCGCCCGAGTGAATCGATACTACACTCCAAACAGGGAGACTGGAAGCGCCGGGATGATTGTTTTTTTGAGATGAGTCGAGCGACTGACTGCGGTCCAAGCTTCCCGTTATTCAACGCGCTCAACGGCTAGCGTTCTGGTTTGGCATCGAAGCGGACTAGGTCGCTTCCCGCGGCGGTATAGACAGACCAGAAGTAGGGGTGGATCCAAACCTCTTTTCGGCCGCCGATGCGACGATCGCGAAGAAACGATCGCTGAGCTCCAGCCAGTGCCGACGCGACCGGTATCCCTTGATTCAGTTCGGCGAAGAACGCGTTCATCAGCAGCGGGCCGGTTGCGTCGTAGACGTCCCATTGGCCGGAGACAACGGAATTGGCACCCGAGGACAAGAAGGCGCGTTGCAAACCAAACAAGTCATCGCCGGGCAACGGCGACCGATCCGCCAAGCCCGAAAAACAGGCGCTCATCACCACCACGTCCGCTCCCACTTCGTTGGCGAACACTTCGGATGCCGTCAGGTGCCCGTCGGCGACCTCATCGGCATGGCACAACAAGAAGCTCGACATCGGCGCATCGGCATGATTCATTCCGTGCGTCGCCGCAAAGAGCATCCCCGGTTGATGCAGCAGCTTCACAACTTCGGATTCCAAAGCCTGATCACCTGTTACGAAAGTTTGCATTTGGTCGCCGAAGTGTTCCTTCAGATTTTTCAGATCCTGTTCCACTCCGGGCAGCGATGCCGCACCCTCGAATTCCGCGATCCCGATAGCGTGAACCTTCTGAACCCGTCGATCGCGATCGCGGAACAGTGCCCACGATTCCAACGACGGGGCGTAGGTGATCGCGAGGTCTTGTTCGATCAAAAACTTTGGCATCACCGTCTCGAATCCATCCGCCTTGTGAACATCCACCTCGGTGACCAACGCGGCAAATGGAAAGTAGTGCAGCACGTGATGCGGGACGATCACAACGGTCTCGGCGGCAGTCAGCTGATTTTGAATCGACGGCGGTATCAAGATCGAATAGTAGTCTGCCAATGCGTCTTGCCAGCTGCTGTCGAAGCGGCCCTCGGATTGGTATCGAGCCAACATTTGCTGGGCCGTGAAATTCATCCCCTGCAGGAACTCAGTGACCTCGGCGATCAGTTGCCTGGGAGCGATCGGATTGCCGTCGCCGTCGACCAGCGGCAAGGCTTGAACTTCTCCCGCGGCGATCACGAAGACCCAGCTGTTTTCGCTCCCTAGAAAATACTCCAGCCCCACCACGTCATCGGGCCAATGTTCTAGTAGCTCGTCGAGTTCCGGGCCGTTGTCGTCGATCGCCGCGGACGCGTCGAGGTTTTTCGACATCAGTACATCCTGCAGCGAACGCGCTTTGCCCAGTTCAGCAAACCGCAGGGCTTCCATCGCATCGCCCTGTTGGATCAGCAGTTCGACGATCTGTTCGTTCACATAGGCTCGTCGTGCAAAGAACCCCGATCGCATCGCACCACTTCGACCACTGTCGAACCGTTCTCGCAAGATTTCGGTGAGCAATTGAGAGATCATCAACGAGTTCAGAGGCGTATCGGCAGGGTTCTGCTCTGCCGCCGACGAACCCAAACGCAGGTTCATCATGCCGAGCGTTCGGTATCCGCTTTCGATTCCGGGTAGATATCCAATCGCTGTGTAAGCTTTCAGAGCGTCTTGCAGATGGCGACGGCATGTATCGGCGTCTTCATCGCGAAAGGCTAAGTGAGCGAGGATCTCCGCCGCGGCACCTCGAGTCATCGCGTCGGGATCGTTCTCGCTAGCTGCGGCGGCAGATTGCCGAGCCGATTCGACGATCCGATCGTGGCCGACGCTGCTGAGTTCGGCTTCATCGCGACACAGCGTTTGGACGATGTCGGCTAACAGCACGTAGGCTCGGGCGAGATTGACTTGCGTCGCCGCGATCTGTCCCGGCGGCAGCGACTCCGCAAGTTGGAGAGCTTGCTCATATTGTTCGCGTGCCTGTTGCCACTGGCCGACCGACAGCAACAGCGGGCTGCTGACACCCGAGGCAGCTTGGATGGCGTAGTTGTACAGGCGGTCTTGAGAACGCAGCAGTAGGAAGTTGGCATAGTTGTTGTGCGCGCGAAACCGGTCGGACGCGGGGGCTTCTTGCAGGCATTCGATTGCTTTCGCGAAATGTTCATCCGCCGATGCCGCAGCGGTTGTGTCGGCAGCGGACTCCGAAAGGATCGTCGCGGTATAGAGATTCGCCAGACCTTGCGCACGTCGGTCCTCGCTCTCCTGGAGCAAGGGTTGCAGCGTCGCTGTCGCTTCTTGCCAACGATTCTGCAAGATCAAGGACCGGGCTTCGTCGATCGTGGCGATCCCCGTCGGTTGTTCGAGCGTCGACGCGGGCTCTTCTCCTTTTAACTGGCGGAGAATCCTGTCGTTCCATTCTCGAAGGTACTGCGCCCAATCCTCTTTGGAGACTTGTTCGGTCAGATCCAACGCATCGCACAGATAAGGCTTGGGCTTTCCATCCTCGTCGATCGCCGACAGCATTTCGCCGATCGTGAGAACGCGAACCAGCGGATGCGATGATTCGCCCAGCAGGTCGGCCAGCGTCTCGGATCGCGCCAACATCCACTGGGCGGTCTCTTCATCTTCGACAGTGAACGACGTATTGTTCTTGCCATCGGCGTATCGCAGCGAATAGGTGCCCGGCGGCAGGCCGTCGGCGAACTGCTGCGGTAGATCGGGAATTTCAGCCCACGACAACTTCGCGACGCCTTCGGCAAGCGGGACTTCCAGTAATGGGTTGTTCCCCTGGTAGATTGTGATGGAGTCTTGGGGGAAAGCGATCTCGCCTTGTTGCGGCCGCCGACGCAGAGTCAGCTTTCCATCCAAATGCCGGCCTCCGTGGGCGGGCGTCAAAAATCCCTCCCCGCGAATCACCACCTGCCCCACGATCTGGTCCAAGGAAGATCTGGGGTTGGCATCTGCGGAAGCTGCCACAGGATTCGAATCCCGCGTCATCTGGATGTCGAACGATCGCGTTGCCGCAGCCAATGGAGCGGTTGCATCGGGCGAACCGATCACCCATCGATCGATCCCGTTCTGGCTCCAGATCGTCAGCGCCCCGCTGTTTTGATCGAGCGCTTCCGCGCGCGGCAACGTCTCCAACTGGACATCCTTGTCGCCCAAGCGAAAGACGATCGCGAGATCCTCTTGCCCGGCCGCCGTTTGGATCGTCAGCAGGGATAAAAATCCCAAACTCCAAATTTTGCAGTGATTCATTGCAGCCCCTCTCTGATCCCTTGTTCTCCGCGCACACCGCGACTCGCAACGATCCTCGTCCAATGGAGATACGATATCGCGATCGATCCGGACAGCATTCTTTCCAGAAACTCCCGATTCCAACAGATGCCTTGTCGGCGCAGGCGGTCATGCCGCATCGTACCAACGATTCGATGTTGGCGTTTGATCTGCAGATGCCCCAGGGAATGGCTAATCCGCGTGACGGCGGATCGTTGCCACCACACGCTACTGTTTGCTCCCCTTTCGACGCTGGCGTAAGATCTGTATTCGTCGTCAAAAACTGCCAGGTTACAGAGCCCGCGCGGGAACCCCATAGGTTTCGCTCCCCTCTCTTTTTGTAGAATCCGCAGCCTAGGTGGTGCTCCGATTCGGCGCAGCAGCGATTGTGACCGTTGTCTGTCTTCCCATCCACAGGCCCAATCTAAATGCGAATCCACCAGAAACTCTTGATCCTTTTACCGCTCGTTATCACGACACCGATGGCGAATCTTTGCTCGGCACAGGAACTTGCCGGTGCGTCCACCGGCCGATTTCAACAGGCGGCCGATCGAACGTTTAAAGCCTTCGATCGCGAGGAGGAACAAACGTGGCAGCGGCCGTTCTTCTTTATGCAAATGGCCGATACGCAGTATGGCTTCTTCAGCGGCAACAAGGGGTTCGAGCAAGAGGTCGATCTGGTGCACCGGGCTGTCGAGCATATCAACCGCCTGCGGCCGCGGTTTGTGATCGTCTGTGGCGATTTGACAAATGCGACGCCAGAGCATCCGCGTTATCGCGAACAGGTAGCCCAGTACCATCGCGACTTTTCCCAAGTCGATGCGGAGATCCCGTTGGTCTGCGTGTGTGGGAATCACGACGTCGGCAACCGACCTACTGCCCAGTCAATCGCCCGTTACAAGGAGAACTTTGGCGACGACTATTTTTCGTTTTGGGTCGGCGGTGTCTGCAACATCGTCCTCAACTCCAGCGTCCTCAAAGATCTCGAAGGGGCTCCCGAGGTCTTGGCCGCTCAGCAAACGTGGCTCCAGCAACAACTGCAAGAAGCAAACGCGGCAAAGGCGAAACACATCCTGATGTTTCAACATCACCCGCTCTTTCTGGCGGAAGAGGATGAGCCCGATCAATACTTCAACATTCCGCTGCAGCGGCGTACCCCTTTGCTGGCCCAACTGAAGCAGGCCGATGTCCGCGCGGTCTTCGCCGGACATTACCACCGCAACGCTTACGGCACCGCCGGATCGATGGAAATGATCACCACCGGTCCCGTCGGCCGTCCGCTGGGGAAGGACCCGTCGGGCTTTCGCATCGTGACGGTGCTTGAGACCGGAATCGAACATCGATACTGGGGAATGGACGACGTCCCAGAAAAGATCGAACTCGAGACGACGTCCGACGCGCGATAGGTCTGCCGCACGTCGTTGTTGCTGCAAAATTGAATGCGACTCGGCACCGGTTGCGAATCCATATCGATAAATTGTTCTGTCGTTGTAGCCACCGCGCGGTGGGGCGTTAAACTGACAACCTCGAAGCCCCAAAGTCGAGGCGCAAACACGCCGCTCCATTGAAGTACGTCTCTTCGGGGCGCGGGTGGTGAATTCTCTGGAAATGCATGGAGTGAATGATGGAGCCGCGCGAGGCAATTCTGAAAATTTCCGCTGCCATGAATGCGGCGGTGATCGGCCAGCAGGAAGTGGTGGAACGGATCCTGATCGCGCTGTTGGCCGACGGGCACGTGCTGATGGAAGGTTTTCCCGGCACGGCGAAAACTCGGTCGGTCAAGACGTTGTCGAAGCTTGTCGAAAGCGATTTCGGCCGCGTCCAATTCACTCCCGATCTGCTCCCTTCGGATGTCACCGGATCGGAGATCTACCGCGAGCAGGACGGATCGTTTGAGTTCCAACCCGGACCGATCTTCGGCAATCTGATCCTCGCAGATGAGATCAACCGGGCTCCGGCAAAGGTCCAATCGGCGCTGCTCGAAGCGATGGAAGAACGCCAGGTGACCGTCGCTGCCAAGACGCACGCGCTGCCCGAGTTGTTCCTTGTCCTGGCGACGCAAAACCCGATCGAGCAAGAGGGGACGTATCCGCTGCCCGAAGCCCAGATGGACCGTTTCCTGTTGTACGTTCGCGTCGATTACCCGGTCGGCGACAACGAAACCGCGATCCTGCGACTGGTCCGCGGCGAAAAGTCGGGGGCAGCGGCTGAGCCGATCGCACCGCTGTCGCAAGATGTGATCTTCGCGGCCAGAAAAGAGGTCTATGCGGTGCACGTCGCCGAGCCGGCGGAGAAGTATATCGTCGACCTGATCCTCGCCACGCGGAATCCGAAGCAGTACGGCGATCAACTGGCGCGATGGATTCGCTTGGGAGCGAGTCCGCGGGGAACGTTGGCACTGGACGCCGCCGCGCGGGCCCACGCTTGGTTGCAGGGGCAGGATTTCGTCTCGCCCGACAATATCCGCGCCGTCGCCGCTGCCTGCTTGGCGCATCGCATCCACTTGACCTACGAAGCCGAAGCGGCGGGGGTTACGCGGGTCGAAGTGATCGAAGAACTGTTGAAGAACGTCGTCCCTGTATGAGCCAGCCGATGAAAGCCCGGGTGACGATTACGCTCGAAGACTTAATGATGCTCAAAGCCGATGCGCGAGGCTTTTCGTTGACGCCTCGCCAGCCGGTCGGTTCGCTGCTGGCCGGTCGGCACGCTTCGCGGCTGCGCGGACGGGGGCTGATGTTCGAAGAACTGCGTCATTATCACCAAGGGGACGACATCCGGTTGATGGACTGGAAAGCGACAGCACGGCTGCGATCGCCCCACGTCCGAGTCTATTCCGAAGAACGCGAGCGGCCCGTTTTGATGGTCGTCGATCAACGGTCGCCGATGTTTTTTGGCAGCCGCCGGGCGATGAAGTCGGTCGCGGCGGCAGAGGTTGCGGCGTTGGGAGCTTGGCGTGCCTTGGACAGTGGCGACCGCGTCGGTGGACTGGTATTCAACGACCACGAAATCGCCGAGGTGCGTCCGCATCGCAGCCAAAATCGCGTGCTGCAATTGTTCCACCAAGTCGTCCGATTGAACGGTCAGCTAGCAGATCCAAGCGCCAAGCAAAACGAAACCGATGCCGGCAATCAACCGATCCAACTGAACGCCGTTCTGGAACATGCGCTGCAGGTCGTGAAGCACGATCATTTGGTCGTCGTGATCAGCGATCTCGACGGTGCCGACGACCAAACGCAACAACTGACCAGCCGGTTGGCGGCGCACAACGATGTCTTAATCGTGGCGGTCTACGATCCGCTGGGGATCTCGATCAACGGGGCTCCAGGAATGCTGGCCCATGATCGCGGCCGGGTTTGGGAAATCTCGAACAGCCCCGGTTTTCGGGACGAATTCCAAGCCACGTTTCAACGGCTGCTGGATCATTGGAAAGAGATCTTTCACGGCTTGCGAGTCCCGGTGTTGCCGATCTCCACCGCCTCGCCCGTCGCTCCGCAGATCCGATCCCTCTTTGGCAATCAATCACGGTAACGATGGACGACGCAACTAGCCTAGACCGTTTGCACGATATCGTCGTTCCGCCAGAGGTCCCTTGGTGGCCGCCGGCTCCGGGCTGGTACGCCGTGATGATCCTGGTCGCCGCAGGCGTGTTGGCGATTGCCTATCGCGCGTGGCGTCATTGGCAAGCGAATCGCTATCGGCGGGCGGCATTGCAAGAATTGCAGTCGGCCGATTCCGCGGCGGCCATTTCGGAGATCTTGCGTCGAACCTCGCTGGCGATCCAACCGCGAAGCGAGATCGCGGATTTGGTCGGTGATCGTTGGGCGGCTTGGTTAGCCGAAGCCGCTCCACTGCCGATGCCGCCCCAGGTCCGCGAGCAATTGGCATCGGCGATCTATCGCAAATCGGAAACGACCGGCGAACTGAATTCGCTACGGGAATACGCCAGCGGCTGGATTCAAACGCACGAGACTCCGGCCGCCACGAACTCATTGCCGGAGGACCGCCACGGATGCTGACCTTCGACTACCTCTGGGTTTTTCTGCTGTTTCCGCTGCCGTGGTTGTTGCGCGCGTTGCTGCCGCCACGCCAGTCACAACAAGTATCGGTACGCGTTCCGTTTGGCAATCGCCTTGCCGAAGCGATGTCCCGCAGTCCCGTTGCCGTGATCGCTGCGGCAGCGCCGACGCGTTGGATTCTGCCAGCAATTCTTTGGACGCTGGTCCTCGCCGCCGCCGCGCGGCCACAGTGGATCGAGCCGCCGATCACCAAGGAACTGCCAACGCGCGATCTTCTGCTGTTGGTCGATCTGTCGGGATCGATGGACCAAAAAGACTTTACGAATAAGAGCGGTCAGAAAGTCGATCGGCTGGCGGCGGTCAAAGAGGTGCTGGGAGAGTTTCTCGACCGGCGTCAGGGAGATCGCGTCGGGTTAGTCGTCTTCGGCGACGCGGCTTATTTGCAAGCTCCGTTTTCGACCGACCTCGAGTTATCGCGTCGCTTGTTGGACGAATGCCAAGTCGGCATGGCGGGGCCGCGGACCGCGTTGGGAGACGCCATCGGTTTGGGAGTTGGTTTGTTTGACGAGAGCGATGCGCAGGCGAAGACGATCATCGCGCTGACCGATGGAAACGACACCAAGAGCAAGATTCCGCCGATCGAAGCGGCACGCGTCGCGGCGCAACGCGACATCCACATTCATACCGTCGCGATCGGCGATCCGACGACGGTCGGCGAGGATGTGTTGGACGAACAAGCGCTCCGCGACGTCGCCTCGGCCACCGGCGGGTCCTACTTTTTTGCTGCCGATCGAAAGAGCTTGGTGGGGATCTACGACGAATTGGACAAAATCGAAACTCGGAAAGTCAAAACGGTCAGCCATCGCCCACGCACCGATATTTACTACGTGCCGCTAGCGGTGGCGCTGCTGCTTTCGATGGCCAGCAAGTTTGCCGCCGCCCTCTCCCGCCGGACTCCGCCGGAACTGGCCGCCCAAACGACAAGGGTCCACGTCAATCCGATCACTGGCAGTTTGGAGGTCGACGGATGATGGGACTCTTGCACAACTTGCATTTCGTCCGCCCACTTGCCCTGGGGATGATTCCAATCGCGATTGCGGTCTGGTGGTATTGGCAGCGACAGCTCGATCCGCTGCGCGGTTGGCGGCAACAGATCGACCCCGATCTGTTGGAAGCATTGGTTGACGATCGCGATGCGAAACGCGATCCGCTGCGTTATGCGATGTTGGCCGCTTGGATCGTCGCTGCGATCGCGATCGCAGGACCAACCTGGAAACTGGAACCCAATCCATTCGCCGAAGACGCACCGCCCTTGGTGATCGTCTTAAAAGCGGGCGAGAGCATGTTGAAGACCAACCCTTCGCCATCTCGGATGGAGCGTGCTCAACTGAAAATCGTCGATCTAGCGAAGGCGCGCAAGGGAGATCCGTTGGGACTGCTCGCTTATTCCGGTTCGGCCCACCTGGTCCTTCCGCCGACGCAAGACACCGCCGTGATCGGTGAGATGGCGGCGGAGATCAGCCCCGATGTGATGCCCGTTCCTGGGGATCGATTGGATTTGGCGATCGCGGCAGCGGGCGGCTTGTTGCGAGAACAGGGATCGGGTGGCTCGCTGTTGGTCGTCGCCGATGCCGCAGAGATCGATCCGTCGGAAGTGGCCAAAGCCCATCGTTCGATCGGATCGCCGCCAATAGAGTTCCTTGCTTTGACCGATCCCGATTCTGCGGAGACGAAAACGCTTCGCGACGTCGCTGCGGCGATCGGTGGTTCGGTCGAATCGCTTTCGATCGAAGACGACGACATCCAAAAGATCCTCAGCTTCGCTCAACGTCGCGCCGCCGCAGGCGTCTCGGGCGAGAGCAACCGCTGGCAGGAGGCCGGTTATTGGTTGACGCCGCTGTTGGCTTTGTTTGTCGCCGTATCGTTTCGACGTCAAAAATCTTCGCAGCCCAAGGAGTAGCCCGTGATGATTTGGAAAACCGGAGCTGCGGTGGTCGCCATCTCTTGGATCGGTCTTTGGATGACCGGCGATCAGCATGGCGATCGCTTGATGCAAGCGGAAAAATTTGCCGACGCAGCGGCCGTTTACAACGATCCAATGCGGCAGGGAGTCGCTTGGTATCGCGCGGGGGAATTCGAAAAAGCGACTCAATCGTTTGCTCGCGTCGCAACGCCCGAAGCGCAATTCAACCAAGGAAACTGTTGGGTGATGTTGGGTAAATACGACAAAGCGGTCGCCAGTTATGATCAAGCGATCGACCAACGCCCCGATTGGACGCAGGCGCTAGAGAATCGCGACCTCGCCGCCGCGCGAGCCAAGATGCTCGAATTGAAAGGGGGCGATCTGGGCGATCAGCAGGTTGGAGCCGACAAGATCGTCTTCGATAAAAAGAAGGACGATCAGGGACAGGAGACTGAAATCGCGGGGGACCAAGCGGCGTCGGACGCTACGGTTCAAGCGGTCTGGTTGCGCCAAGTGCAAACCAAACCGGCCGATTTCCTGAGGTCGAAGTTCGCGTTCCAACAAGCGGAACAAGACGCAGGAGAGACGCAATGAAGGTGCCGCGTGGGATGACGTTTGGGCTGGCCGTGATCGCACTCTGGGCGATGCCCTTTGCCGCCGGGGCGCCGGCGGCGGATGGCGATCCCGTTTCGATCGACGTGCCGGACAAAGAGGCTTGGATGGGACAGCGGCTGCCGATTTTTGTGAAGCTGCGCGGCAACGGTCCGTTTGTTGGAGCCGCTAGTTTTTCGATCCCCGAGATTCCCCGAGCCCTGTTGGTCAAGGTCGGCAGCCCGGTCGTCTCGTCGGAGGAAAAGGGGGACACGTCGTGGTTCATGCAAACGCACGAGTTCGCGTTGTTCTCGCAGGCAGCCGGAAAAGTCACGGTTCCCGCGTTTGAAGTCCGCTTCACCCACCGCGACGGATTCACCGGTCCTCAACAAGAACATGTGGAACAGGTGCCGGCGACCGATCTGCAGATCAAGCGGCCACCGGGATTGCCGGAGTCGGTCTTTCTGGTGACGACTGGGAAGCTAGCGATCAGCGAAACGTGGACTCCCGAACCGGGATCGGCGAAGCAGGGAGATGTCTTCCGGCGCACGATCGCTCAGACCGCCCAACAGACATCAGGCATGGCGCTCGCTCCGCCACCCACCACGGCTCCCGAAGGAATCAGCGTTTACGTCGGCAAACCGACCGTCGACGACAAGACTCAGCGAGGGGAGTTCAGCGGGACGCGCAGTGACACGATCACCTACATGCTCAAAGTAGCGGGGACGCTCACCATCCCAGGAATCAAATACATCTGGTGGAATCCGAAATCAGAAGAGTTTGGGACCAAGACGCTTCCCCCGGTGACATTCGAAGTGGCTGCCGCACCCAAGCCAGCTCCCCCGCCTCCTCCGCCACCAAGTCGGATGCGAATCGTGTTGATTGCGTTTCTGTGCATCGCGCTGTTGGGACTCGTGGTCTGGCAGTTCGACCGGATTCAATCTTGGACGATGACCGTGTGGCAGCGGTTGAATCCCGCCGATCGTGTCGCCGCGCGACATCTGATCCGAGCCTGTCATCGCAACGATGCCACGGCTGCCGAAGCGGCATGGGCCGACTGGCAAAATACTCAGCCTGCAAGTTACCAACCCTCCGCTGAACTGTTCGCCGCCGCGGCGGAACTGCATCGCATGCGCTACGGTCAGCGCGGCGAAGGGTCGGCTGCGTGGCAGGGGCAAGCGCTGGCTCAAGCGTTCCGCAAAGCGATCGATTCCCAGTCGGCTCGACGCTGCGATCGTCAACGCTCCCTTCCGGCGTTAAATCCTCGCGCCGTCGAATGAAGGCGCGGCAACTTCGCACGCTGCTGGGAAACGCGTCGGTATCAAACGTCGTCGCGCGACATGGTGCGGCGGAGATGTTCGACTAGGCCGGCCAGTTTGGCTTCGGAAAGCATGTTGGCGTGCGCTCCTTCGACTTCGATTACGTCCAAGTCATCGGTGTCGAAGACGTTGCCCCATCCCATGTTGGGATCGGTGGCGTCCTGGCCAGGCCAATCGGCGCGGAACTTGGCACGGTAGAGTGTCGCAGGCCCTTGGGCGGCCGTAGGGCGATACTCATCCAACGCCGTCATATTCATGGCGGCAACTTTTGCGTAGTTTCCTTTGGCGTTGATGATCCGTTCCAACCGCTGTTCCATCGTGATCCAACCGAAACGATGCTGGATCGCGGCGACTAAACCGGTCACGCGTTCGGCAAGGTATTTCCAACGCTGACACCCGTCGCACTGCCGCGCAAAACGCAGATGGAATGCGAATCGTTGATACAACGGCGCCAGTTTGGGCAGTCCGGTATAGGCATCGAGGATCGCAAGGGTCACCTGTTCGCCGGCACGACGCAATTGTTGAGAGATCTCATACGCGACGACTCCGCCAAACGAAAATCCGGCCAGATGATACGGTCCGTTTGGCATCACGCGACGGATCTCTTGAACGTGTCGGCTGGCGATCTCTTCGATACTTGTGCAGGGGGAACTATTGCCATCGAGGCCGTAGGGTTGCAGCCCATAAACGGGACGATCGTGTCCGATGGCGGCCGCCAGATCGCGGAAGTTGAGTAGATGGCCGTCGATTCCGGGCAGACAGAAGAGCGGAGCCGCCGTCGACGCGGATTGCTGCGGATCGATCCGCATGACTTCGTTCCAGCAGCCCTCGACCCGATCATCGTCCTGACGATACAGTTCCGCCAGCTTTGTGACGGTGGGACATTCCACGAGTTTCGTGATCGACAACGCCTGACCAAATTCGCTTTCCATCCGTGCGAACAGAAGAGCCGCCGCGAGAGAGTCTCCACCGCAATCGAAGAAGTTGCTGTGGGCATCGATTTGATCGGTGTCCAATACCGATCGCCAGATCTCCAACAGGCGTGCGATCAGTGGATCGTTGGGGCTCGAAGCTTCCGTCGCTTGCCTTTCCGAAGCATCAACCGATGGCGAGACCTTGGGCAAACGTTTGCGGTCGATCTTTCCACTGGCGGTTTTGGGAAAATCATCGACGATGCAGAACGCATTGGGCAGCATGTACGCTGGCAACCGCGACTGTAAAAATTGCTTGAGGTCATCGACGCGGATCTCTTCCGAATCGGACAACACATACGCGATCAAATGACCGCCCAGGCTGCTGGGGTCGAAACAAACAACGGCTTGTTTCACGTCGGCGTGCTGGTTGAGCACCGTCTCGATCTCGCTCAGTTCAACGCGGTGGCCGCGCAGTTTGATCTGATCATCATTGCGGCGGACGAATTCAAGTTCGCCATCCCAGTTGAGTCGACAGATGTCTCCGGTTCGATACATCCGATCGCACGCGGGTGTCGCCAACGGACCGCTCACAAAACGTTTCTGTGTCAGCGAGGGATTTTGGTAGTAGCCGCGTGCGACACAGGCGCCGCCGAGATACAGTTCGCCTTCGATTCCCTGAGGTAGCGGTTGCATGTGTTCGTCGAGAACCACGGCAACGCAACGATCGATCGGTTTGCCGATCGGCGGAATCGCAGGCCACGTGCTCGGATCCGCCGCCAAACGATAACCGGTCGCAACGTGGGTTTCGGTCGGCCCGTAGTGATTCCAAAGTCGACAGCCGGGTTGTTGTTGAAAGAACTTGCGAACCGCCGGCGTGATTTGCAACTGTTCGCCCGCCGTGATCACCTCGCGAAGCGACGCCTCTCGCGCCGAATCCCCCGCGATCTCACAAAGCGTTCGCAGCCCAACAAATGGAACAAAGATTCGACCAATCTTCGCGTCGACGATGAACTTCCACAATCGGTGCAGGTCTTGTTGCCGATCTTCGCTTACCAGCTCCAACTGACCGCCGCTGCACAGCGTGGCAAAGATCTCCTGGAAGGAGACATCAAATCCCAACGACGCAAACTGCAGCGTCTTGGTCGTTTGATCGGACTGCGAGTTTTCTAACTGCCATGCGATCAGATTGCCGACCGCTCCGTGAGTCATCGCCACGCCCTTGGGCTTGCCCGTCGATCCGGAGGTATACAGGATGTATGCCAAATTTTCAGCCGATAGAGCCGGCGATTCGATCGGGGACGCCGGATCCTTGGAAAAATCGAAGGTATCCAGCCGCAGACACGGCGTCGCCGATTCGTTGAGTTCCAAATCGTCGGTCAATCCCGTCAGCGTCAGCAACACGCGTGGTTGGCAATCGTCGAGGATCTGTTTGCGGCGGTGCCGTGGCAACGCGGGATCGATCGGAACATAACACCCGCCAGCCTTCAAGACCGCCAAAACCGCAATCACCATCTCTGGCGAACGCGTGATGCTGAGCGCGACCGGTAGATCGGGAAGCACTCCCATTTCGATCAACCGCGATGCCAAGATCGTCGCGCGGCGATCGAGTTCCGCATAGGAGAACGTTTGCTCTTCAAAACAGACAGCCGTGTCGTCGGGGCTTCGTACGACTTGAGCATCGAACAACGTCAGCACGGAAGGCGAAAGCCGACGATCCGAATCTTCGCATTGTTCGGTCGCGTTTGAATCGCCCGTCAAAGCGCTGCGCCCGATCGGGCCTTGCAGCAGTGAAGCACGATGCGATGCCGGAAGCATCTGCAATCGATCGACTGGTGTCGCCGGGGCTTCGACCGCGGCGGAGAGCAACGTCGTCAGATGTTCTCCAAAATAAACGATCCGTTCGCGGCAGAAGTTTTGGCAGCGGTACTGCAGATCGATTCGCAGGCTCGCGTCCGATTCGCTGGCAGCGATCAACAGATCGAACTTCGCGGTCTGCGTCTCCATCGGAACCCGACGCGCTTCGATACCCGTCAGCTCCAGAGAACAGGGTTCATTTTCGAGGACAAACAAGACGCGGAATGGCGATGTTCCCGTTCCTTGCGACGCGAAGATCTCTCGCTTCATCAACTCCAACGGATAGTTCTGGTGTGCCATCGCCGAGAGGGTCGTTTCACGGACCTTCGTTTGCAACGCATCAAACGATTCGCTGGCGGCAAACTGAGTTCGCAACGGAAGCACGTTGATGAAATATCCGATCAGATCCTCCATCTCCGCCTCGGGACGCGCCGCGACAGCCGATCCGATGATCAGATCCTGTTGGCCTGTATAGCGAAACAACGTTGCCTTGATCGCAGCCAACAGCGTCACGAAGAGAGTCGATTGGCGATCGGAAGAATACTTTCTCGCCGCGTCTAACAAATTGCGATCGATCTGCAACGAGATCGTATCGCCTTCGGATTCCGCGGCGTCCGATGCGTCGCAGGGCAGATCCAATTGTGGCAACTCTCCCGACAATTGACGTTGCCAATACGCGCGGTCGGCATCCAACAAATCGGACCCGCCCGCTGTCTGTTGCGCCAGCGCGTAGTTGGCGTATTGGTAGGGCAACGCGGCGAGCGTTGGGCGCTTTCGATCGACGATCGATTGATAGAGGCTTGCCAGATCGCGATGCAACAGATCGATTGAATGGCCATCGAACGCGATGTGATGCACCGACACGACCAGCCGCGATTGGTTGGGGCTCAATTGAAAATGAGCCGCACGGATCGGGATTTGATGGTCGAGGTCAAAGCCTTCCGAAACAAACGCATGCGTCCGAGCATCCAAGGTTTGCTTTTGCGTCTCCGAAGCGATCTGCCGCAAGTCGACCGAATCCAACGTAAACTGCGTCGGCTCGATCGGCCGCTGCGTTAAACCGGAGCTGGTTGGTGTATAGAGCGTTCGCAGGATCGCGTGGCGATCGATCAACAACGTGAACGCTTGTTGAAGCGCCGACAGATCGACGTCTCCCACGAGATCGTATACGAGGGGGATGTTGTATCGAGCGCGGTTCGATTTCAGGAAATGTTCGACCCAGATCTGCTGTTGTTGGTAGGACAACGGAGCTTCGTCGAGAGGCGTGCTGCCGATTTCGACGAGCGTGTTGGCCACCGACTGTGGCGATTGGTGATGCGTCTCGATTCGCGCCGCCAGTTGGATCGCGTTGGGAGAATTGGCCAGGATATCCCAGTACTGGATCTGGATTCCAAAAGCGGTTTTCAGCCGACTGGCCAACGCCACGGCAAGCAAGGAGTTTCCGCCCAGCGCGATAAAACCATCGCGAGGATCGATGTCGTCGCGATGCAACAGTTCGGATAAAACTTCGCAGACGAACGCTTCGGTGGGATTGGTCGGTCGCTGAGTCTGGCTCGGTTCACGCTGGACCGTTGGCGGTGGAAGACCTTTGCGATCGATCTTACCATTGGCGGTCAGCGGCAATCGATCCAACGGGACCAACGCGGCGGGCAACATGTATTTTGGAAGGCTTGCCGCCAGCTGGGTCTGCAATTCTTCAAGCGTCAGCTGCTGCCCGGTTTCAAAAACCACATACGCGATCAATCGCGCTCCGGCCTCTTCGTCGCTGGCGATCACCACCGCATCGCGAACGGCGGGCAGCTTTTGCGTTTCGGCATCGATCTCGCCGAGGCCGATTCGGTAGCCGCGGATCTTGACTTGATGATCTTGCCGCCCCAGAAATTCAAGATTCCCATCCTCACCATAACGACACAGGTCGCCCGTTAAATAGAGCGTGTCTCCGGGAGAGAAGGGATCCGGGATAAAGCGTTCTTGTGTCAGTTCGGGACGATTCACATATCCTTTTGCAACCCCGATCCCTCCCAGGCACAATTCACCTGGCTCGCCGATCTTGCATAGTTTTTGTTCGCTGTCGACAACGTAGCAGCGTTGGTTGCGGAGCGGTTTGCCATAGGGAATGCTCCGCCAATCGGGATCGACATCGTCGATCGGATAAATGACGGTCCAGATCGATGCTTCGGTGCTGCCACCCAGCGAATACAGTTGGGCATGGGGCGCGATGCTGCGAATGCGAGCGGGCAGGGTAACGGGAATCCAATCGCCGCTGAGCATCACCCGTCGCAGGCTGGGCACGCGCGCCGCGTCGTCCAGATGCGTAACGAACATCTCCATCAACGCAGGGACAGTATTCCAGATCGTCACGCAATGCCGTTGGACCAGCATCCCCCAACTCTCGGGATCGCGCGACTGATCCAACGTCGGCAACACGATTGCCCCGCCAACGGCAAACATTCCAAACAGATCGTAGACCGACAGATCAAATCCGAGCGATGACAACGCCAACACGCGGTCGGATGCCTGCACATCGAAGCTCAAGTTGACGTCGCGAACCGTGTTGACGGGCCCTTCGTGATTGAGCATGACTCCTTTGGGCTTACCGGTCGATCCCGAAGTAAACAGCACATACGCAAGGCTGTTGGGCGAGACCTTAGGCAAACGGTCCGCGTCTGCGGCGGGCAAACCAGCAGTCGGGATGACCTGCACGTCGGGAAGTTCTTCGACAACGGCAGCGTCCAGTTCGCCGACGACAAAGCGGACATCGGCGTCTTGCAAAATGAAACGAATGCGATCGGCCGGGAAGCATGGGTCGATCGGCAGATAGGCCGCCCCCGCTTTGAGAATCCCCAGCAGACCGATATAGGCTGCCGGTGTGCCGTCGGCGACAACCCCGACCGGCTGCTCCGTACCAACACCCAAATCGATCAAGCGACAAGCGACACGCTGGGATTGATCGTCGAGTTCTTCATAGGTCAAATGTTGATCAGCGTGGATCACCGCAGTCGCCTGGGGCGTGCGGCGGGCTTGAACGGTAAACAGGTCATGCAGGCAAGGGGAATCGTCCCAGCCGTGTTCGGTTTGGTTCCACAACTGCACCAGCTTGTCTTGTTCTTCGGCGGTCAATCGAGCGCACAAATCTCCGCAGTCACCCAGGGATGGACTGGCGACACGCCCCATGCCAAGCGATTCGGAATTCATACCGATTCGGCTCAGTCGAATTGGGTGCATTGGCGATCCTCTGTGGATGATTGTCATCGAAACATTCCAGAGCAGAACTTAGAGCCAACGGAAGGAAAAGAAGCGATTCGCTATATTCGCAAAGGGGTGTGATTTCCAAGCGGCTCCCGCATTGTTCGACCGATCTTCTGCCGGATGTTGAATGTGGATCGACCGCCATTGGGCGATCATGCCTACCAAGACACTCAAGAAGACCGCTAGTGTCATTCCTGTTGCCAGCGTCAACATCACCTTGGGACTGGACGGAATTTTTGAATCGCTCGGCTTCTGCAACACGCTGAGATTCGAGAGATTCTCTTTACTCAACGCCAGATCCAGTCGGGCCAGTTCGGATCGTCGCGCGTAGTCTTGATAGCTGGTGCGGGCCAAATCCAATTTACGAGTAATCTGAGCGAGCATGATTTCACTCTTGTTGATCTGCTTCAGTTCCTCGCTGACCTCGGCGATCTGCCGCGACAAGATCGACCTACGGGTCGCCAATGAGTCGGCGATCGCTTGTTGATTGAGCAGCGCCGATTCCATCTCGCGTCGCGACTCGTTGACGCCCATCGTGACCTGGGTAAGAATCTGTTCGGATTCCAACGTCTCTTGTGCCGCGGCGATTTGATCCCGTGTTTGCCGAACTTTGGGATGATCGGGCTGGTATCGCGACATCAATTCATTCTCCACCAATTGCAGCGAATACAATTGCTCTCGCATCCCCTGTGCGGCGCTGCTGGGTAGACCTGTCGTCTCGGATAACCGAACGCGAGCGGGCAAACTTGAAATCAATTGCGTGCGAGATTCGATCTCCCGCTCCGCCGCCTCGCCCTTTGCGATAGTGTCCATTAGCGCGTCTTGCAATGACGCCAATTGAGCAATTTTCGCTTGCCGATGTTGGTTCAACTCGGAGACACCCGTTTCATTCTTAAACTGCAACAACTCATCTTCCAACGCCGCCACCTCTTCGGACAACTGCTGCGTTTGAGTGAGAAAGAAGTCGTTGGAACCTTCCGATTGATGAACCCGGACCTGTGCATCGATCGAAGACTCGATAACCTCTTGGATCACTTCGGCCGCCAATTCGGGACTGGTCGTTTCGTACCGCAACCCGATGATCGCTGTGGATCTTGGATTAAAGGTCTCCAACTTATTTTCAAGACTTGCGATCGCCATGTCTCGTGGGCTGTCGACATACACGGGGCTGAGCGATTTGATGTATTCGATATCGATCGGCAACCAGCTCGGCTTCCTATCGCCTGACTGTTCGAGAATCTTCTCCACCCCGACCCGATCGACAACACGCTCCAAGACATTCCGGCTGCGGACCAGCGTTTGCACGGAATAAATCTCTTTTTCGCGCGCCTCCTGAACCGACACGGTCTGACCGACCGTAGCGGTCGGATCGAGCCCGATCGTCTCCTTTCCTAATCGGATAAACAGCTTTGCTTCCGACGTATACTTTGGCTTGACGTTGCACAAGTATCCCATCGTGGCGGCACTCACCAAAACAAAGACGATCAACATCTTTCCTTTGTGTTGCCAACAAGACTGTACAAGATCCAAATGATCTTCGGTGCGTCGATTTTCTGTAGTCATTGGACTGACGTTCCTGCGAGGTTAACCAATTTCGATGGCATGCCGACCGGGTGCTTCAACGGATGAGGAACTGGGGGTTCCAAGTTTTTGTTGTGGACGTCGCCGTCGGGTTTCGGCGAACTTGGCCCACTCGGCATCGACCAATTCAGCCAATTCCGCCCGAAAACGCTGTGGCCGAAATCCTTCGGCATGACATCGTGTGGCTTGTAGGTCGAATTGATCTTGTTGGCGTTCGAACGCGTCGACGGCGTCGGCTACGCTTTGGGGAACCTGTTCCTCAAAGAAACACCCCGTCACACCTTCGACCACTGTTTCCAGGCTGCCACCGCGACCGTAAGCGATCACCGGCGTCGCACAGGCTTGGGCTTCCACCGACGTGATCCCAAAGTCTTCTTCAGCGGCAAACACAAACGCCTTCGCCCCCTGCATCAATTGGCTCATCCGTTCATGTGGCAGATATCCCATCAGTTCCACATTGGCGGGACAATTCGCTTTGAGCGTCTTGTACATGGGGCCATCGCCTACGACCAATAGTTTGCGCTCGGGCATCAACCGGAACGCTTCGACGATCAGATCGACGCGTTTGTAAGGAACCAACCGCGAGGCAGCGATGTAGTAATCTTCTTTATCATAATTGGGCTTGAAGGCGTCGACATCGACTGGCGGATAAATCACTTCCGCCTTGCGACCGTAACACTTTTGAATTCGATTCGCGATAAATTGGCTGTTAGCGACAAATGTGTCGACACGGGTCGCAGAAACGTTATCCCACAATCGCATGTAGTGCAGAATCATCCGCGTCGCCATGCTCCGCAAACCCCAGGTCAGTTTTGATTCACGCAGGTACTGCGATTGAAACTCCCAGGCGTATCGGATCGGAGTGTGAACGTAGCTGATGTGTAATTGGTCGGGTCCACAGATTACGCCTTTGGCAACCGCGTGATTCGAAGACAAGATCACGTCGTACGCGCTCAAATCCCATTGCTCGACTGCCATCGGCATCAGTGGCAGGTAATGACGCAGGAAACGTCGTAGGAAGGGGAGCTTTTGGATAAAACTGGTTGTTGGTTCCTTGCCGCGCAAAAAGCTGCGATCTTCGTCCGACAAGATGTCGGCGACCGCAAACAGATCCGATTCGGGATATTGCAACAACATCTGCTCGACCACGCGTTCGGAACCTGCGTAGGTGGTCAGCCATTCGTGGATAAGTGCTACGTTTTTCATGGACTATTCCGCTGTTGCCTCGAGAGATTGCACGATCGTTGGTACCGAATGGTGTTCCGCATCGGCAAGCGGTTGTAGAACTCTGCTGACCTTGTCGGCGGTCGCTTCCCAGCTGAAATCACTCGCCCGCTGCAGTCCCGCTGGAATCAACTCGCGACGCAGCGAGTCGTCTTCCAACGCGCGACGCATCCCGTTGGCGATGCTTTCGGGATCGGTATCGACCAAGACCGCCGCATCCCCCGCCACCTCGGGCAACGAGGTCACGTTGCTGCAGACGACGGGCGTCCCACAGGCCATCGATTCGATCACCGGTAAACCGAAGCCTTCGTATTCCGACGCCAGGACGGTTGCCTCCGCACCGCGATAAGCGGCCGCAAGTTCGTCGTCGGACAATTTCCCTAGAAAGTGCACGCGGTCGGTGATTCCCAGCTGCCGCATCGTATCGTCGGTTTCCGATGTCGCTTTTCCGGTCAGTGCCAAATCGACATCGGTCGTTGAGCAGATCTGCGCGAACGCTTTCAACAATCCACCAACATTCTTATGAGGGCGTTGATTTCCCACATACAACAGGTAGCGGCTGTCGAGTTGTTGTCGAGGTCCATCGGCGGTGAACGCGCTACCAACGCCGTTGTAAACCACTTCCACCTGCGACGGTTCGATCCCGGCCCAGGCGACGATTTCAGCTTTCGAAAATTCGGAAACGGTGAGAACCTTGTAGGCTCGACGGGCTGCGGGTCGGATCACATGTTGACAATAGAGTCGTTTGGCCAACGAAGCTTCGGCCGGATAGTTCACGTAGATCAAATCGTGAATCGTAAAAACAAAGGGTCGATTGGCAAACATCGGCCAGGATAGCGGAACGTTGAATCCCGGTGAAAACAGGGGGGATTTCTTCTTTCGCATCAACCATGCCAGCCGCAGACAATCCATAGGACTTGTCGGGCTACCGCCAATCGACGGGCGATTCAAACAGGCGACACGATCGTCCAATTCGGTGGCGAAACGGCCAATCCCCGTGGGGCTGATCCAACGTGAATCGTAGATAATCTCTTGGCGTGTATTCATGATTCGTTCCTCGGCGCTGACTTGATCTTCGTTGCGACAGCGGCGGCGAGAAGGACCGCTAGGATCATGAAAGTGAATGAACCGGCGGCGAAATAATAGGTCCGCCACAATTCAAAAAATCCGTACAGGACGACACATCCAATCAGACACAACAGGTTGTCGGCACGCCAAAAGTAGCTGCCTACCATGGCCATTAAAAAGCTAGCCCAAGCGATGACGGGAAACGCCCAATAGCCGAGATCACCATACATCTCCACAAAGGCAGAGTTGGTTGTTAACGTCTCGTCGATATCGACCTCGTGCAGATACCACTGGGTTGCAACACCACCGGAATTGTCGTCGACCTTCATCCCCACGGGATGCAAAAACGTCGGTGTTATGTATTTGATCACGTACCCAAACGAACCGCGCGATGGCTGGTTGGCCGCGATCCGCGCCACTCCGATACTCGCTTGCACCGGGGCGCCGACATAACGCTGCACTTCCAAGAAGGTCATCGCGAGGGGGTTTTCCACGCCAAAATGATCGCGGTAGCTGCCAGCGCTGCGGACCCATGTAAAGGCGACGATACAGACCGCCAACCCCACGCCGGCAATCGTGATCGTGCGCGTTTTAACTCGGGAAAGAGCATCGAATCGGATCGCCAATCCGCCGGCAAAGATCACCGTTTGAACGATCAGAATCCTCGCGGAAATCGCCGTCGCGGCCAGCATCAAGCCGAGATTCAAAATGTCTAACCGACTGACTTTCTGTAGGAAGACCAGCCGGTACAAGGCGTAACCACCAACCAACGACGTGGTGTAACGCAAGGAATACAGATGGTTGTAGTTGGCGTAGAGAGAATCTTTGAGCAGATTGAACTGTTGTGTCTTAATCAATTCGACCAACGAAGCACCGTTGCGAAGTGCTGCCAGCCAAGCACCCGCGACCCCCAAAAACGCTAAGCACGTCAGCGTTTTGTAGAAGATCGTGGTGTCGAACGCGTCTTTGGACATCATGTGCATCGGAGGCAGCGCGGTAGCAAAGCGTTGACCGATCGCGGCACAGACACCAATGCAACCATACCAACCGACCAAGATCATCAGGTTCGAGAACGCCAAATCTTCGCGAATTTGATACCCACCCGAACCTTCTGTCGACGGACACAACCACATCAACACACCGATCGAAAGAAACGGCAGGAAAACCATACTCGGCTGCCAAATCGCCGCCGCGCATTTCGCAACCCATGTGGGTTGATGCGGTTCGATTTGCAGCGTGTCGGTTGTCATGGAAGTCGGTCGGATCGAAGTTGTCGAAGCGTCTTGTTGAATTGTTTTTTGTGAAAGCTATCCAGTGCATCCTAATTGCGGATCGGTTATCTCACCGCACCCTTGTCCGCTTTACCCCACTTCTGCCTAACAGCGGCCAGCATTTCCCGCCCGGTCCACAAAACCCGAACATCCATCACCGTCCAGACACCAACCGACCAACGGGCGAACAGACAAAAGCCGATACATTGCAGCGAGACGATCGAAGACCAAGCGATTGCCAAACCAACGATTCCCCATCGCTCTGTCAGCAATACTCCGCTGGCGAACAGCGCTACCGAGGTGAATAGGTTGATCCACAATGCCTTCATGTGCTGGCCCGACATCATCAGTGTCAGCTCCGCCGCGCCCACACACACAAACACGACCTGGCCGAGACACAAAATCCGCAACACCATCGCGCCGCCCGCGTAGTAGGGTCCAAAGATGAAGGCGGCGATATCACCAGGGAACATCATGATCGGGATGCAGACGAGGATCGCAGCACCTGCGGCAAACGTGGCCGCCGAGCGCAAAATTCGTTGTAGATCCTGCAATCGGCCCTGCGCTCTCAGTTCGGCAATCGATGCGATCACGGTGAGATTCACCAGTTGCATAGGCATCCCGATCAACAACATCAAACGCCGCGCGGCGGCATATAACGCCAACTGTTCGTGATCGACGATTGCCCCGCCGATCCAAATGTCCGCTTGACCAGTGATGTAAGAAAGACCTTGGGTCAGCATCAGCGGCAGACAGACGATCAACAGCGCCGACATCGGCATATTGTTGGAAATCTGATCGCCCGGTTCGATCTGGGCCATACGCGCTTTGGCGATTCGATCGACGCTGAAGATCGCCAGCGGAACCATCAAACAGAGTGAGATCGCACAAAAGATCATCACCTGTTCCAACGACGGAACCATCCACAAAGTGATCCCAATGCTTAACCCGATGAACAAAAGATTGCACAACGGGCCGCCAAATTGACCGGTCAAAAGTATCGACAATCGCGAATCGTGAAAGCTCCGCAGCAGGCTGGCGCACAATTGAATCGTCGCCGACCCCAACACACTCAACGCCACCAGCGGAGCGAGCATCGCAACATTTTCGATTCCAAAGAGCGGCGCGCCTGCGTAATACAAGAATCCCAGACAGAGCAGGCTGCCGGTAACGATCGACGCCGCAGCAACTTGGGCTCCCTGGCGGAGAACCGCTTGAGCGCCCGCAACATCGTTCAGACCGATCCGTTCGGAGACAAACCGAACCAAGGCTGCGTTGAGGCCAAACATCGCCACAAAGCCAGCAAATGTCAGGATGCTGGCCAACAAGAAGAAGACGCCGACGTCGGCGGGGGGCAGAATCCGAGCCAAAACGATGTTGAGCCCGATCGCGGTGCCGATCCCCAACAACCGACCGCCAACCACCCAGAAGCTCTCGCGAAACAGACGCGCCCGCGTTCGATGAAGTCTCGATTCAACCGGAGCTTCGACCGACTCGCCTTCCGCTGGCGGTGATTCGTCGACCCGATCGTCCAAAGGGACGATCGCGGCGGTCGGTGATCCCGACTCCGCAAGCGCTCGATCGTCTCGCTGTTTGTCACTCATCAAACTAAATCGTTCCCCGGCGCGGCACCACCACTCGAACTCGCGGATTTCATCTATCGCTGTCCATCTTGCACGCTCGAATTCAATTTGGCCCCATCCACCTCCGATTCGGCTCGATTCGCAATCCCCGAAGGCGACACAAAAAGGAATACCCGCACATTCCCTCCCTCACGCCCCCCAATTGAATCAGCCCCATGGCTCCGGTCGACCCATGATCGCGCCAACTGAAAAGGCACAATCCCCTTGCGCTAAGATTCATCCAGATCCCAACATTGGTAGAGAACAAACCTTTGCCGCGATGTAGCAAAACCTGGCAACCAAGAGACGTCCCGATAGAAACACCAACACCCACAGGCGCGCGTGATCGCTTGGCAACGCCGTCGGAGGGGCACTGGGGGAATAGCGATCGGGGTGAGGCTACACAAAGAGAACGTGAAAGCGGAGTGTGTCATTGCACTCCGCTTTTTTGTGCCTAGCGATCGAGTTCGCTCAAGAAGAGTGGAGCGTTTTCTATTTGAAAACCCTCGCTGTCCAAAACGCCAGGTTCCCGCGAACGGGGCCTGGCGCTTGGATTGGACTTTGGCTACTCGCTGGCCTTGTTGTTCCGCTGGGCCGCTTCCAGCTTGCGGATGTCTGCGGGACTCAAGTTGGGTCGCTGCAGTTTCAAAGTCAGCTTGTTCAGCTTGCCGGTGAACTCAAATGGCGTTTGGTAGTCCTTGTCGTCGACCGGTGTGCCGGTGTCCGATCCGATATCAAACGTTTCATCCCATTGCAGAATCAGTGGAATCGTATGGGGAAGCTTGCCGGTGGCGACTTCCTTCCCATCGACTTTGAGGACGCCGGTGCCGCTTTGGCCGATGCCGCTGAGGTTGTTGTAGGCCAATGTGCCCATCCCCATGCCGTCGTAGGTGAATTCAAACTCCAACACGTGCTTGCCCGGTGCGAGCGCGTCGAGTCCTTCCCAACGCTGGCGTTTCAGATCGACGAGGTTCCACAGAAAGACCGGCTTGCCTTTGAGTAGGTAGAAGCCGTAGCCGCCGAAGCGTCCGCCCGATGTCAGCAACATCCCTTCGGCACCCTTTTCGGGCACATCGATATCGGCGGTGATCGAATACGAACAATTGATAAGAACCGGCGAATCACCTTGTGGGACGCCGGTCATCGGTTGCGTGTAAGTGAACTCGGTCCGTCCGGCGGCGATGTTTGGTCGCGGCGCGACCAACCGGGTCGCGACGGTCGCGTCCAGCGGAAGCACTTGATACTTGCGAGCTTCCACAAGGAACAACGCCTTCATCTCTTCGAGCTTTTCCGGATTCTCAGCGGCAACGTCGTTGCACTGCGTCCAATCTTTGGTCAGGTCGTAGAGTTCCCAAGTGACGTTATTGACGGGATCTTGATTGACAGCGCCAACGATTTCCCATGGTGGACGGACGACCTTCGTGCTGGCCATCCAACCCTCATGATAGATCGCGTGGTCTCCCATCATTTCGAAGTACTGCGTCTTGTGCGTCGACGGAGCGTTAGCACTCGATTCGTCGAACGTGTAGGCAAAGCTGACGCCTTCGATCGGCTTCTGCGGAATGCCATCAACTTCTTCGGGAGCCGCGATGCCAGCGGTTTCAAGAATCGTTGGTACCACATCGATCACGTGGTGGAACTGGTGACGAATTCCGCCGGCATCTTTGATCTTTGCTGGCCACGATACACACATCCCCTGGCGAACGCCTCCTAGATGCGAAGCAACCTGCTTGGTCCAACTGTAAGGCGTGCAGAACGACCACGACCATGGAACGGCCATGTGATTGTAGGTCTGATCCGAACCCCATACGTCGTAGAACTTCTCCAGTTGCAGTTCGACGGGAACTTCGACGCCGTTAAACGCAGCGACTTCGTTTGGTGTTCCAAGAGGAGTTCCTTCGACGCTGCCGCCATTGTCGCCACTGATGTAGATGATCAGCGTATCATCCAGTTTGCCCATGTCTTCGACGGCTTGAATGACGCGTCCGATTTCATGGTCGGTGTAGGCCAGGTAGGCGGCATAGACTTCGACTTGGCGAATGAACAGCTTCTTCTCGTCGGCGGTTAATTCGTCCCACTGCTTCAGCAGATCATTGGGCCACGGCGTCAGTTGGGCATCGGCCGGGATCACTCCCAATTTCTTTTGGTTGGCGAAAATTGTTTTGCGAAGTTCGTTCCAGCCCTCGTCGAAGAGATGCATGTCGCTGATCTTCTTGATCCACTCGGGCGTCGCGTGGTGAGGTGCATGCGTGCCGCCAGGAACGTAATAACAGAAGAACGGTTTGCTCGGATCGATCTGATTCAGCTGGTTCAGTTTTTCGATCGCATCGTCCGCTTGCGCGGTCGTCAGGTTCCACTCGGGATTATCGACATAGGGATAGATAGCCGTTGTTTGACGGTACAGATTCGGTTGCCATTGGCTCGTATCGCCACCGACAAATCCGTAGAAATAATCGAATCCCATGCCGATCGGCCACTGATCAAACGGGCCAACTTGGCTCGCTTGGAACGTCGGAACGTTGTGATCCTTGCCGAACCATGAAGTGCTGTAGCCATTGTCTTTGAGGATTCGGCCGATCGTGGCTTTGTCCTTTTCGATGATGCTGTTGTAGCCGGGGAAGCCGGTCGATTGCTCGGAGATGACGCCGAATCCGGCGGAGTGATGGTTGCGGCCGGTGATCAATGCAGCCCGAGTTGGCGAGCAGAGCGATGTCGAATGGAACTGTGTGTAGCGCAGCCCGGCTTTGCCGATTCGATCCAGTGCGGGCGTTGGGATCACGCCGCCAAAGGTGCTTGGTGCGCCGAATCCGACGTCGTCGGTCATGATCAGTAACACGTTGGGAGCATCTTTGGGAGGCACGATGGCCGGTGCCCACCAAGCTTTCGACTGAGCAGCGTTTTCGCTAATCTTTCCGCCAAATTTCTCAGCCGGGGCGGGCAGTTGTTTGCCGTCGATCGTCGTCGTCGCCGCAGGCGAACCAAGATCACCGGTGACTTGCGGGACAAATGCTGAATTGGCGGTTGGGCCGCCGCGACCGGGCGCCGACGAGGCATCATCCTGAGACCAGCCGAGGCTGGTCATGACCAATGCACCAGCCAACACGGAGAACAGACGCCTAGCGACGGCGCGCATGCAATTCTTTTTCATGATGAGATCTCTCTACTGGAATAGGTGACTCGAATCCGGCCAAATTGTAGACGACGAGCTGACGCAAACGCCAAGATTCTCCGTATCTTTATAGAGATATATCCGAACCTTGGTTGTACCTTCTGTGGAGATCGAAGGTCGCTGGAATCCCAGTCGGATTGGTGGAGTGGATCGAAGCGAATCAGCCCCAAACGAGCGCTGCCGCCCGAGTTGAGAGAGCTCGATCAATCCTCAGCCAGCTCCGGAAAAACCTCTTCGTCGAGGTTCATTCGTTTAACGAGGGTACGAACTCGTAGTAGAAAGTCGCTCTTGTAGTTGGCGACTTGTTGTTCGGTGAGATTCAATTCCTCGGCGACTTGTTTGTTGCCGACGCCGCGGACGAACAGCAGTTCCAGACATCGCAGCTTCTTCCAATCGCCGCGTTGTTTCCAATGTTGGACCTGGGATGCCAGAGCATCCCGAACCGCAGTCTCCTCTAGATTCCGCCGCTCACCGCTGCGGGCGATCGAGCTGGCCGGACGGGCGGTCCCGGCGAGATCCCACGATCCCTGCGATCCGGTGGCGGAGAAGGAGATCGCCGGTCGACGCCCCTCGCGACGCAAGTGATCTGTCAATTTGTAGGCGCAGATCGAAAACAGATAACTCTCCAACGGCCGCGCCCCGTCGTAGTTCGGCAGGCTGGTCAGGAAGCCGATAAACGCTTCCTGCACGATGTCTTCGCTGGCCGCCCGGTTCCGAATCCGACTCTCCGCAAACGCCAACAACCGCCCTTCGTAGCGATCGATCAGATCCTCCCACGCCCGCTGGTCTCCCTCGCGAATGCGATCGACGAGCAGCGAATTGGCTTGGGTTTCAGACATCGTCAAATTTGGATTTTAGGATCGATAGAAGATTAGTAGGGCGTTACTGCAAGCCGTTCGACAAACACGATGCTTTGTGACAATGGTTATGCCATCGCGGCCCTGTCGTCGTGTTCCGCTTTGGGCCGCGGCGAGATCGATTTTAGCAGCACCGTCAGTCCCGACAGCCCCACCAAAGCCAAGGCGGCCAACACGCCGAGCCCTTTTAAGCGTTGGGCGACTTCCAAGGACTGCCATTGTTGCGTGATCTGAGAATGGAAGTCGTCGTCCAAAACCAGGACGCTGGCGTGCTGGAACATCTCTCCAGTGCTCGTCGTCAATTTGCCGTTGTAGGTCCGATCGGGATCGACAAGCCCCGACGCGATCTGTTCGGCCGGCACGACGATCTTCTCACCCGCCCCCGGAAAACCAAGCGCTTGATCGATGTAAGCGATCAAAGCGATCTTCTGCTGCTGCAGCAAGCTCTCGCGACTCGAATCGGCCGACAAACTGGGGACCGATTGGACGACCAGCTCCGCCCAGTCGTCGCCGATTTTGTCGGGTTGATCGACCCACATCGGTCGGTCTTCGGGATAGATCGGATAGTCTTGCGGCGCGGTGGAAAGTTCATGAGGCTGCGAATCGTCATCGCGCGGCTCCGCCTTCGCTTCCGGCTTTGTTTCGACTTTCGCTTCCATCTTTGCCTCCGGCTTCGAATCGGATTTCTCGTCGGCCGCCACTTCGACTTTCGACGGCTCCTTCGGATCGTCCGCTTCATCCGCGATACCGCTCGACGCGACACCCAGGACAAAGCCAAACATCGTCGCCAACAGCAGGGCGAGGTGGGGCGATTTCGTTTTTGATATCAACATGGCTCTCTGAGCTCCTAACCTTTTTCAATCACAACACCGATCGATCGCGACGGTTCACCAAGGGACGCGAGGCGGTTGTGCCTATCACGCACCGGGAACGCGCGCGATCCGATGCGCCGGGTTTTTCCAGACCGCTGCCATCTGAATGGCGATCGCCATCGCGGCCGCTGTCAGCATGCCCCAAGGTTGTGGCACAGGGATGACTTGGTTCACCAGCCACGCGACAACGACGACGACCGCGACCGACCAGATACTCATCCGTCGGGTTCGCAGCGGATCGGCCGCTCGCCACCAGCGAGCCAGGAAAAAGATCGCTGCAAAGTGAGCCATCATCGCCGGCAACAGGATCTCACCCGAGCCGGAATACATGTGACGGGGCAGATCCCAGGCGACGCGATTCAGATCGAAGCCGGAATCCATCGGGATCATCAACCCGCGTCCCAGGCCATATGCGATTGCGCCAACCGCCGCGCCGACTCCCAATTGAACGATGCGTCGCGGAAGTCCTTCGGCTTCGTCGCTTTCCCAAGCTTTGCCCAACCCCAGCATCAACCAGGCACCGGCGAGCGCCGTCGCCGCACCCCAGGCGAAGGGAGCGATCGCGCGGGCCCCGCCATCTCCTTCGGCGATGCCAAACATCGCCGCCACCCAGCCTAAAACGCCGAGCACGATCAATGCTGTCGTCCACGATTCGGTGAGTTCCGCCGCGCGGGTGCGAAGCGGTTTGCCAGCCAATTCGCGGCGGGCCATCATTCGCCACTGCTGCCGCGTCGGCGCCATCTTCTGCCGCCGCTGGGCGTCGACCGCCGCCGCGTGCGCCGCGGCATAACTCGGCTGGCGTTGATTGGTTAATACCATCGTGCGAATCACGTAATACGGAATGTAGAGCATCGCCAACAGCGACAGCATTGGCAGCAACCAGGCGGAGTTCATCAACAGGATCACCACCGCAACGATGACAACGATCAAGCGGCCCAGCGGGTTGGCACTGCGATCGTGCCACCAGTGATTCAGATCGTGAGCACTCTTGTGCACGGCAAAGGCAAGCGGTTCACTCGGCGCCTTCTTCGCGTTGTGGACCGGCCCGGAGTTCATCGCCGGCCCGGCAGCGTGGTTCCGTGGATTGTTTTGTTGTGCGTAGTGAGGCGTTGGCGGATCGGAAACCAATTCGGCAAGGATCGGCCGCGCGTGCGCATCGGGATCGAGTTGGGCGAGCCCATGTTTATCGAGCAACATCCCCAGCGGTTCCAACAGCTCGGCGACGCTCTTCTGCCGCGCATCGGGATTCTTTTGCAACGCTTTGGCGATCACGCCGCGGAAGGGCGGTTCGACCTGCGACAGATCGGGATCGCTGGTCAAGTGCTTCATGATGATCTCGTGAGACGATTCGCCGTTGAAGGGAACGTCTCCGGTCAACAGTTCGAACAAGATGATCCCAAGGGCGTAGATATCGATCTCTTTGCCATAGTCTCCGCGGCCGATCTCCGGTGCCATGTAGTGGAACGTGCCGACGCTTTCGGTGTTGCCTCCGCGGCGCGAACAGGAGATGAACTTGCTGAGTCCATAGTCGCCGATCTTGAAGATCCCATCGTCGTCGAAGATGTTCCCCGGTTTGAGATCGCGATGCACGATCCCGTGGTCGTGCAGGTAGGCGACGCCGGCTGCCAGATCGCCGAACCAACGCAGCGCTTGTTCGCGGGGAAGGCCTTGGCGGTTGCGATCGAGTTCTTCGCGGAGCGTCGCCCCGGCGACATACTCCATCAAGATCCAAGCCTGATCGTTGTCGTCGTACCGCACGTCGTACAGCGAGACCAGGTTGGGATGCTTCAGATTCATGCAGTGCCCGACGCCACGCAGCTCGATATCGAGATTGCGTTGGACGCGTTTCAGTGCAACTTCTTTGCCCGCACCGCTGACAGCGAAATAGACCTCGCCAAATCCGCCTACACCGATCCCACGCTTGATCGTGTATCCCTTTAAGGGTTCGTCGCCGGTGGCGTAGGTGAATTTCATCGTTGAGCCTGTTTTCGGCAAATCCTCGTCGCCTAGCGGATGAGGAGCGTATCGCGTCGATTCTATTTTATCTGCTAATGCGGGCATCGCGTTGTGTTCCTTATCGGACAGCGTCGTCGCAGCACCGATGCGCGCCGAGCCATCGGAAGTTGGGTCCGAGTTAACAGGCCGGATCGAATTGCGTTTGAGGCGCGAAAACATTCAACTAGTCCCGTTTTTCGTGCTTTTCATAACCGCTCCATCGACATCGCCAGCGTTTCTCCTTCGATCCGACAGTCGGGATTTAATACCGCCGTCTGCCCGGCCGGCGTCCCATCGACGACCAACGGTTCCTCGCTACGGATCCGCCAATCGTCTCCCGAAACAAACAGGATCGCGTCGCTGGTCCAATGCGGGCATTGGATATGAGCCCCTTGCGAGGGCCCGATCACGCAGGTGTCGGCCAGCAGGATCACCCCGTCGGCGCGGGGCTGCGTGCGATGACGGCTGACCAAATTCAATCGCGCCGACGAACTCAGCGGATGTGTTTTGTGAAACTGGAACTCGACCACGCTCCCCAGTTGAAACCGATCGCCGGTTCGCAGCAGGGTAGGGCGGTCCAACGGTTCGCCTTGCAGACGCGTTGGCGCCAGTGGTTGCAACACGTAATCGCTCCCCTGACGGCGAACCGCCGCAGCCCGTCGCGAGAGATCGCCTTGGACATTGATCTCGACCGACGAACCCGCTCCCGGCCCACCGATCAACCACTCGTCGCCGGCGACGATCAAGAAGCCCCCCACACCATCGATCCACAGCATCCGCGCGTTCTTGCTATCGCTGCCGCGGTCGCCATGCGATCGGTCGTGCGGTCGATCTTCCACCACGCTGTTCACCTCGATTGTCGAACCAGCTAAAAATTCGTTGTTCCACGACGGCAGCCCGGTTGGATTAACAACCGGGCCACAGGTCATCGCTTGACTTCCACCCACCGTCGATCAGTCGATCTGAATCATCGCAACGGAATCTTCAGCGGTAGGTTGGTCGCCGTTGAAGTAGGTCGAGACCTGATTCAAGATGTCCTCGTCCGACTCCTCGGTCAACTCGATCGTACCGTAATACTGATTGTCGACAGCCAACAGCTCTTCGTCGACTTCGATCCGCGTGCGGATGCTGTCGATCAGATCGCGGGTTCGCGACAGATGGCTATCGTCCAGGTTCAGCGAGCTGGCGGCGTGGGCAACTTGGTTGGCTGCGTATTGAGCCTGCAAGTTTTCGACTTCGACTTCCAACTGACGCTTTGCCGACAACATCTCATCCATCCGGTCCTTGGCCGCTTGCAGCGTCTTCTCACGCGCGGTGAGCATTTGTTGCAGCTTGTCCACGGTTGCCTTTTGGGTCTTAAATCGGTTGAAGCGACCCGACAGATCGTCTTTGACTTGGTCGGCACTATAAGTTCGCTTGGCGTAAACGAACCGCGTGTCGCCACTTTGCAGATCGGCGGTCAAACGCATGATGTCGCGTTCGGCCGAAGCCAACATGTCGGCCTTCGAATCGATCTGCTTTTGAAGCTTCGCGACGTGGATTTTTTCCGACGCGATCAACTTCATGTTCTTGGCGATCTCCGGCTGCAGGTCGTCGATCATCTGACGGGCACGATCGATTTCCACGTTTACCGGGACGACATCTTTGACCGCATCGCGAGCGTAACCGAACCCGGTCTTCATATAGCTCGACATTCCGGTCCCAAAAACGAGCCCAGAAAGCAACAGGGCCAGGCTACCGCCAACTAGGGTTTTCTTAATCATCACACTTACTCTCTATCTAAATTTGACTTTGCATTCCCTGAATTCTTGCGACCCCACCAAGGATCCACGTTCCATTCATCCAGTAGTTCGCCGCCGCCGCGGGGATCTTGGTGAATCGAACCGAAAATTTTTCCAGGTCGGAACAATTGCCCGTCCTTCCAAGGGAAAAGCCTGATTTGCCGCAGAGTTCTTTTGGTTTGCTGGGCGAACTCGATTAAGTTCGAGAAAGGAGAGGGAACCCTGGCACGCTGGAAGCCGTATTAAAGAGACAATGCTGCCTTTTTGAGACATTCGCGTCCTAAAAAAGCAGCGCGGTAAACCGCGTCAGAATTTAGGCAAGTTGACTTAACTTGATAGAGCAAAAGGAGTTAAGCGTTCTCAGCAAGAATTGCCATGTCACCATGGCACGTTGATTGCTCCGAACCTTTATTCAGAAGAATCGGTCTTAATTGGCATCGACCGCAACCGCGGCAATGCCGATAAACGATACTAGGGACTGTCGAACCGGGAGACGAATTATGTCGCCAATCTATTCCAATCCGAAAAACGGAACTGCCACCACGCTTCCTATCGAAGCGACTTGGGCAGAGCTCTCCGAACGGACAGACAAAGCCGATACCAGCGCTTTGGCTCAATGGATCGAGGCAGATCTCGAGCGTATCGAAAATCAGTTGAGCGATTTCATTACGCCCAACACGCTGAAGAAGTCGTTGCGCAGCGGACGCTAACGACGATTGAAGCACTCGCGGCGGGGGAAACCGCCCACCGCGATCGATCATTCTATAGGCCTAAGCTTCGAACTTGCCCAAGCAGAGGGTGACGTTCTGGCCACCAAAACCGAAGCTGTTGTTCAACGCATACTTCACTTTGGCCTGCCGCGCTTCGTTGGGCACGTAATCCAGATCGCAAAGCGGATCGGGATTTTCATAATTGATCGTCGGTGGCAGCACGCTGTCGCGAATCGCTAGCAAACAGACGATCATCTCGGTCACGCCCGCTGCGGCAATCAAGTGCCCCATCATGCTCTTGGTACTGCTGACCGGCGTCTTATAAGCGTTGTCGCCAAAGACCTGCTTGCATGCTAGCGTTTCGACCTTGTCGTTGACCGTCGTGCTGGTTCCGTGAGCATTGACGTAATCGATGTCCTCGGGATTCAGTCCCGCATCGCTGATCGCCATCCGCATGCTTGCAATTCCGCCGTGCCCATCGGGTGGAATGTCGGTGATCCGAAACGCGTCGGCGGTCGTTCCATAACCGAGGATCTCACCGTAGATCGGGGCCCCACGGCGGCGAGCGTGTTCGAGTTCTTCGAGCACAACCATGCCGGAACCCTCCCCCAAAACAAACCCATCGCGACGGGCGTCGAACGGGCGGCTGGCCGATGTCGGGTTGGCGTTGTTCTCGCTGAGAGCCGTCAGCAGATTAAATCCGGTGACGCCAAAGGGATGGATCATGCTGTGCGTGCCGCCGGAAAGCATCACGTCGGCATCGCCGCGACGGATGATCTCGGTCGCTTCACCGATCGCTTGGCTGCTGGCCGCACAAGCTGTCAGACAGTTGTAGTTGGGCCCTTGAGCGTTGAACATCGCCGCCAGATGGGCCGCCGGCATGTTCGGTTCCTGTTCCAATTCGACCAGCGGATTGAGTACTTCCAGTCCCTTCTGCAGGAACTTGGCCATGTCGTACTCGCCCCCCTCCATCGCCACGGTCATCATGTCGGTGAAGGTGACAAAGTCCTGGTTTCCTTCGCCGCTGCCCAGGTAGACGCCAAAGCGATGCGGGGCGACGCCGGCGTCCATGATCCCGCTTTCACTGATCGCCTGCTTCGCCGCACCGGCGGCAAACTTGGTGTGCCGGCCGCGGTGCTTCCACAATTCGGGATCTTCGCCGGTATCTGTGATGTCCCAACCCTTCACCTCTGCCGAGATTTGGGTCGGAAAACCTTTGGCGTTAAACAACGTCGTGTACCCGACGCCGCTTTGACCCTCCTGCAAGCCTTTCCATACGGTGGTTGGATCATGTCCCATGGGGTTGATCATACCGATGCCAGTGACGACAACGCGTGGACGCATGGTGTTACCTTTGAAGATGCAAATATTTGGACAGATTGGATTTTTGATTTGCGATTCCCGCAGCCTACCGATCTTCGATGTGGCGAAGCGACGGAGACCGTCGGGACGGCTGATCGGGAAGCTTTTGATCCAAAGCTGAAAACGTGAGTTTACCGGTTGGGAAAATCGCGAGCCCGAATCGCGAAACTTAAGCGTAGCCGAACTTGCCGCCGATTGGTATTCGGGTTTCCCCTCGGATCCGAGCGATCTCGCCGGCTAGGACCCGACAATTGCGGATCCCCGCGTGGCGGCAGGGAGAACCAGTGGTCAATCCTCTTCCGCCAGCCGGGTTGGATTTGCTGGCGGCTTTAGGTTGCCGGAGTCGATTCGTCGTCCAGCAGATTCTTGGAGACTGGCAGCGGATTTCCGTCGGCATCCTGAGCAACTTCCCACAATCGCATCAGCCGCAACATCGTCAGCAGATTGGCTGGATTGAACAGCTGGCCGGTGCCAAAGCGTTCCTCGTCCAGGAAGGCAAACAACATCTGGACTTCCGCCTGCAGTTTGCCTTCGCAGTAACTGGTTCCGGTGATCACCGCCCCATCGTTCTGCAGATCGTCGATCGTGGCGGTGTAGTGCAGGGTATCGCCGGGGCGAGCGGGTTGGTGGAATTTGGCTTTCCCAACCTTCGCCAGCACGATCCGCTGTTGAAAATCGAAGCACTCCGAGACCAGGATCCCGCCGGTCTGGGCGAGACCTTCGATGATCAGAGTGTTGGGAAAGACGGGGTGCGCCGGCAGATATTCGTCGACCGGTTCCTCGGTCAACGAGATATTTTTGATCGCTTCGGCGCGCTCACGGCTCTTGAAATAGGTGAAGCGATCGATCCAAAACCAACGCATTGTCTTATGCCACTCTGTCGATAAATAAAAGCTTCCACGCTGACAGCCAGCTGTTCCGCGAATGGCCTCGATGCCATTTGACGGGCGAACCCCGCCATCACAGCCGCTGCGGCGGCCATCGTTCGCCTGTCCGGGCGACACAAACTTCGCTGGGTCCAAACCGCAATCGATTGGGACCTACCGACGAGGATGCGTCGCAGAAAACGAGCGTTTGCAATCGGGTAGAAACCGATTTTTGTTCCAACCGGGGGCGGCAACGCCCCGCTATTCTCTGTCCCAACGCGCCCCGGGAGGGACGCGGTTTGGCGAGACGCTGCAGAGGCCGATTGCGTTCGCACCTCTGCTTCCTGGCGAGCGACAGAACGAGGCGATGATGCTATCAAAACGAAGCACCTCGCCTCGCGGCAGCTCACCCGATCCGACGAACAACTCCCAGCGGACGCTCCCGCCGGGGCGGGGCCTAATTAGGCGCCGACCTTGGAGTTGACGTAGCTGCATAGATCGTTGACGGTCAACAGATCGCCGAAGTCTTGAACGCGAGGGTTCTTTTCGAACTTCGACAGATCGGCCCACGACATACGCTTCTTCAGCTCGACCAAGCCGTCTTCGGTGACCTTGCCATCTTTGACATATTCGCTGTTGGTCAAAATGTCCTCGGGGAACAATTCTTCGCGAGGAATTTGGATGTCGAAGGCTTTTTCCAACTTGAACACGATGTCCAGAAAGTCGATCGATTCGGCACCAAGATCGCCAACCATCGTCGCTTCGGGAGTGACTTCGTCGTCGTCAACACCTAGTGCGTCGACCAGAGCAGCTTGAACCTTTTCGTAGACTTCGTCTTGCGTAGGCATCGTTATTTAAACCTTTCGTATTTACGAATATGTGCCGTTTGACTGTTTCTTCGGCACGTGTATCAAAGTGATTTGCTGTGTTGCAATTACAATGTCGACTGCGTCATCGCTTGGATCACTGCGGGCTGATCCCCAAACATATTAAAGAACTGCTCTCGAACAAACCTTCGGGTATCGTCGTCGTTATTGTGCGGACTCGCTTCGCTGCTGGACCGCTCCAAGATTAAACGTGCCGATACCGTTACTTTATCGCCCTTCGTGGCCTGAGCCTTGACCGTCACTAGCTGACCATCCTCTTTAAACTTGTCAGCTTTGATCTCCAAGGTCTCTCCGGGACACAAAAAGTCACCGAACTTGACCGATTTGGCTTCGACCAAAAAGACGTGAGGCGAGGCAAAATCTTCGCCGGTTCGAACCATCCACATCGCCGCTTGGTACAATGCTTCGAGCATCATCACCCCCGGCATGACCGGAAAACGCGGGAAATGGTCCGAGAGATAGTCTTCCGACGCGTGCAGCGTGCGGCGGGCGATAAGTTGAATCCCGGGTTGGAGCGCAACGATTTCGTCGAGCTGACTGTAACGCATCTTGGACAAAATCAAATTCCTTCACGATCGCTGGGCAAGGGATTAACGTGCCTTAACGCAAATAGAATAGTAGCCAGCGTTTATCGCCTCAAGCGTAGAATCGTTACATTCACCCCAGTTAACGCCAAGTTATCGAGGTTTCCTGGTTATTAAACAGGCGCACTCCCTCATTTAGCACCTTCTCTCTTCCTCCGCACTTCCCAGCGACGATTTCCCAGTGAACGAAGATTCCCTATCTTCCCGCCCCACAGCTAGCAACTTTGTCCTGCTGTGGCACGAATTGCCAGCATCCTCGCCGCGACGATCCCATTTCGACCTGATGTTGGAGGACTCCGGACAGCTGAGAACTTGGGCTATCCAGCGGATCCCCTCACCTGGCGAAAGCGTCCAGGGACTTGGTCTGCCGCCACACCGGATCGCCTACCTCGATCTGGAAGGGGAGATCTCCGGCGGACGCGGGTCGGTGCGGCGCATCGATCGGGGGACCTACACGATCATCGAATCGAGTGACGAACAATTATCGATCGAGATCTGCGGCGATCAGCTGACGGGGCAGTTGCGGTTTCGCGCAACCGAATCGGATCAGTTGTGGGAGATCTCGCGAGTCGACGCCTTGGCCAATTTGTAGATCGGCCCGTCGGGGATCCAAGCGGTGTGAGCCTTGGCGCCGGTGCGGCCGGCCAACACGATCTCGCCATCCAACAATTCCAACGTCTCGATCACGACGGGGGTTTCGACGTAGCGGTCGTGTTCGCTGGGAACGGTCACCAGTGCTATCAAGTCGTCCTCTTCGTTCTCCCAGCGAACTTCCAGATCCCCCCGCGATGCGGCTATGCTGATCTTGTCGGAGAAGTGTTGCAGAGGGATCGGCAGCGCGCCGGCTCGCAAGCGGTGAATCTGCAGCGCGATCACGTTCGGTTCGTCGGTCAGCTGGGCGTGCAGTTCAAACGAGATCACCGAATCGATCCGCCCCCGCCGGTAGCGAGCCGCGACGATCACCTTGCCATCTTCGACCGAGACCCGCGGATCTTCGGTTCCCGGGGGGAGGACGTTGGGAAATTGATTCGCCAGTTCCGACGCCAGCCAAGCGTTGATCTGATCGGTGGTAAACGTGGCGTGCCAATCGCCGACAATCTGCACCTGTTGAGAGAGCTGTTCGAACTGAGCTTGCAGTTCTTCTTTATGTTGCCGTGCCAGCGGTGCCGATGCGACGGCAGTTTTATAAAACGCCGGGGCCTGCTGTGCGGCGCGAGCGGCCCACCAGGCGAACGCTCCCAGACCGGTTGCGATAAAAACGAGAACCAGTCCGAGTGTTTTCAATAGCCGTCGCATGGCAAAGTCCCTGAAGCCATTGGATGCGAGAAGAAGCACGCCAGAGCATCTTACGGAAGCTGTTAAAGCCAGGTCAACTTCCAAATTCGGCCGATCGGGCATCGGTCGAAGGCGATTGGCCCACCCAATGGGGAAGCAAACACGGCTCGATCGGCCCCAAACCAAGCTATCGATTTCGCTTCGATTCGCTAACATGTTCCAAGTGTCTGCTTGGCTGAGATTCTTTTGTATTAAATCGAGGAATCCGCTACCGTGCGTTGCCGTGGGATCGATCGCCAGGACTGCGATCGATCGCCGTTCCGATTCGTCCGGCGTGCACCGGGCGATGCACAATCCGTCGCCGACCTGGGGTGCTATCAATCGAAGCAAGCTGGTTCCCGGGATTTCTGTTCTGGGGGTTATGGACGATTGGGGGCATCTCGATCGGGGAATCGCGATCGACAGCGATCTTTGCCGCGGTCGCGAGTTGGACGCTGACGCGGTAATTTGCTGTATACGCTGGAAATATTCGAAGCAACGTTCATCCGACGGAGACGATCAATGCGACCTTGGGGACCCCGCCGCGGCGGCTGGCAGGATCGAAATTTGTTTCGCCCGCTGGAGAGCTCGGCGACGCGGCGGCGGCGTGTCGCGATGCGCGATGCCGAAGCTTCACAGACTCCCTCAAGTTCGCCCGCTGAGGATGACGATCCAAAGCACAAACTTCAGCGAACCGAAGCGATCTTAGTCCTGTCACGGGGATCACTTACGACGCGGAAATTGGCCGCGCTGGCTGGCTTGGCGGATGCCACCGAAGCGCGTACACTGATCCGCCAACTTAACCAGCTTTACGATCAACAGGGGCGCGCCTTTCGTGCCGAAGAGGTTGCCGGCGGTTACCAGTTGTTAACCCGACCTCAGTTTGCACCGTACCTGCGGCGTTTGGGGCACGTGCCGCAAGCGGTTCGGTTGTCCTCCCCGATGCTCGAAACATTGGCCATCGTGGCTTACCGCCAACCTGTGTTGCGAGCCGATATCGAAGCGGTTCGCGGCGTGCAAAGCGGTGAATTGCTGCGGCAATTGATGGAAAAGGATTTAGTGCGGATCAGCGGTCGCAGCGACGAACTGGGCCGTCCCTATTTGTATTCCACGACAAAGAGATTTTTGCAGGTCTTTGGCCTCCGTAACACCGATGCCTTACCATGCAGCCAGTGGTTCAAAGAACAGCCGGTCGACGTACCGACAACCGGCCCCCCCGATAACCTAGACCCAGTTCTTGACAGTCCCGATAAGGAGTCCGACGTGAGTATCGCTATCGCTTCATCCCATCATGATGCCTCACCCGAGCACACCGACGCGATCGTTGCCGTTTCAAGTACTGAGGCAAGCCTTTCCAATCCGCCCGCTGCGATCATCGAAGACGAAGAAGATGAGCAGTGGAACGACGACGATGATGACGACGACTGGGACGACGAAGACGACGACTGGGACGATGAAGATCCCGACGACGACGACGACGATTCGGATGACGACGACGACTGGGAAGAAGAAGAAGCCGACGACGACAGCAAGGACGACGACTGGGAAGAAGTCGACGACGATGATGACGACGACCTCGAAGAAGCGGACGGCGAGGGAGACGAGTGGGTCGACGATGAAGACGACGACGACTGGGATGACGACGACGAAGATGAATTTTAATCGTCGCCGCGGTTTCTAACGCCGCTGCCTCAAACGTCTATCTATCGAGTTGGGTCGCTACGACGACCAACTCTAACGCTCGCTGGCCGATTCGTCCGGCCCGGTTTCGAGCATGTTTTCAGCCAGATGAGGTGCCAGGACTGCCGGCGTTGGGTAGTCCCAGGCCAGGGTGGGCGTCAGTTCCAGCCCCAACCAATCTTCGACATCTCCCGCCAGTTCCATCGTGGCCAGCGAATCGAGCCCATAATCGGCCAGCGGTTTATCGCGATCGGCCGGGCCGTTGTCCGGATTCCCCCGCGCGGCCAACCATTCCAACAACCAACCTTCGATCGCCGCGCTAACGGCCGGCAAATCGTCGGGCGTGATCGTTGTGGGGAGCTCGGGGAATTCGACGTTGCCACCCAACAGGATCGATCGATCCCAGCGGTGTTTGGTTTTCAGTTCGCCGCTGAAAAACTGACTCCGACACGCTTGCCGCTGCACCTTGCCGCTGGTCGTCAGCGGAACGCCGCCGGGCCGCGTCAACGCGATCGTCCGCGCATCGACTTCGTGTTGTTCGATCAACCGTCGCCGCAATCGGCGGACCAGACCAGCCAACGATTCCGGTGGCGTCTGCCGGGCGACTTCCGCCACGACCGCCAACGCCTCTTGGCCGTCTCCTTGCGCCGAAAAGGCTGCCGCCGGGCCACCGCTGGCTTCCCCCAAACACTCGCAGACCGTCGCTTCGATATCTTGCGGATAGACGTTGCGGCCGCGAAGGATGATCACGTCCTTCATCCGCCCGGTCACGTATAACTGGTCGCGGTGCAGGAACCCTAAATCCCCGCTCCGCAAAAACTTTCCCGCCTCGGGCTCGCCAGCGATCGTCGCATGAAACTGTTCCGCGTTGACCGCCTCTCGATTCCAATAACCGTCGGCGACGCTGGGTCCCTGCAACCAGATCTCTCCCACGGCGCCATCGGCCTGCGTCGCGGCGGTATCGGGATCGACGATTGCGATCCGCATTCCATCGGCTGCCGGACCGCTGCTGACCAATCGTTGGACCGTCGCTTCGGGCTGACCTTGCGCTGCCGGCTGATACCTTCCCACGGAAAGCGAATCGCGATCGACATCCAGATATTTGGGTTCGTTTCGATCGCCACCGCCAGCGGCCAACAGCGTCGCTTCGGCCAAACCGTAACAGGGGCAGAAGCTGCTGGCGCGATAGCCCGCCGGTTCAAATCGCTGGATAAACGCATCCAACGTCGCCGCCCGCACCGGTTCAGCCCCGCAAAACGCCGTCGTCCAACAACTCAGATCCAACCCCCGCGTGTGTTCCGGATCGATCCGATCGACACACAACTGGTATGCAAAATTGGGAGCTCCGCTGAACGAAGCCCGATGCGAGCTGATCGCTTGCAACCACCGCAGCGGCCGCTGCAGAAAGCTTCGTGGCGACATCAAAACCGCTTCGCCGCCGACGTAGATCGGTTCCAGGATCCCGCCGATCAACCCCATGTCGTGGTAGGCGGGCAACCAAAAGACACCCCGGCTGTGCTCGCTGGCGTCGTCCGCGGCAAACTCCAATGCGTAACTGCTGCGGATCGATTCGAGATTGCTCAGCAGGTTGGCATTGCGAACCATCACTCCCTTGGGATCGCTTGTCGAACCGCTTGTGTATTGCAGCAGCCCCAACGCTTCGCCCGAACTGTCGTCGATGTGAGGATCGAAGTCGACCGCCGCGACGCCATCGGTGGCGATCCGGTGGGTCTTGTGAACAGCCGCGTTCAGCCGCTTGAAGTCCAAACCTTCAAGGGTCTCGCGATTGGCGATCAAGGCCGCCGGTTGGCAATCGACAGCGGCCGTGTCCAAACGCGGCATCGCTCGCCCCGGCTTGGGGAAGCAGGTGGGTACTGGGACCAAGCCGGCATAGCTGGCGGCAAAGAAGCCGACCAAAAACTCAAGCCCCGGCGGGAACAGCAGCAGAGCCCGATCCCCCGGCGTGGTGCACTGGGCTAATTCGGCGGCGACCGATCGGGCTCGCCGATCCAGCTGGCCGTAGGTGATCGATTGCGATTCACCCGCGTCGGTCAAAAACGTAGCGACCGCGCGGTCGGGATGGCGGCGGCTGCGATCGACCATCAGTTCGGTCAACGACCGCCAACCGCCATGCCGCTGCGATGTTTCTTGTGATAGCGACATATTTTTATGGCTGGAAATCATGTTGCCCGGTCTACAAAAGTCACAACACGCCGACGACCGTCGTCGACTCGTTGAGATCTGGCTGCCCTGTTACGATGGAAATACGCCGTGGACGTTACGATTGTAACGAGAATGGCGTGCCAACCAAACGGCCGCGCCGACCGTTTCGCCCCCCCTTTGGATCGTTTTTTCTAAAAAACTCGTCACCTCAAAGTCCATGTTCCGAACGATTTACGAGGCCGCCAAGCCGAAGCTGCAGTTTTTCTGGTTCTGCCACGCCGGTGCCGGTTCGGCGTCACTGGTCCGAGCGGCTCGGGGTTTATCGGGGCCGCTGAGTCTGCATGTGGCTTCGCTCCCCGGACGCGAACACCGTTTCCGCGATGGGCTGAACCTCTCGCTCGATGAATTAGTCGACCAATTGGCCGCCGAACTGCGAGCTCAGATTCGCGGCCCCTATCATTTAATAGGGCACAGTTTTGGCAGCCTGTTGAGCTATCTGCTGGCTCAGAAAATGATCGCCGCCGGGGTGCCGCCGCTCAGCCTGACCGTGATGACGCTAGCCGCGCCCGACCGCGTCGACCGAAATCCGCGAACCGCCCATCTGACCAACGAAGAATTCCTCGACTACCTCGACCATCGCTTCGGCAGCGTCCCCCGCGCGCTGCGGACGAATCCCGAAGCGATCGCGTTGTTTTTGCCGATCGTTCGCTACGACTTACAATTGCTCGAATCGTACGTTCACCAACCGACCCCGCCGCTGCCGATTCCGATCCTGGCGTTGGCCGGCAGCGAGGATCGCGCCGTCAGCCCCGAAGCGATGCGGCAGTGGGAGCGGTTTACCAGCGAATCGTTCGAATTGCAGACAATCCCCGGCGGCCACTTCTTTCCCACGGAAAATGTTGACCCGATCATCCAGCGGGCGATCGGATCATTCCAGCAAGGACCTTCATGATCGCATCTCGATGCCGTTAGCGGATCGTTCGACCTGATCCAAATCGAATCATTCCAGCAAGGCTCTTATATGACTGCTTCCCCATCGCCAGTCTCCAAATCACGCAGCCCGATCGTGTGGATCATCACCGCGATCGTGTTGCTGGTCGTCGGGCTGTTTGGTTGCCTTATCCTGTGGCTCGCCAGTGGCGTCTCGGGCCGCGAATTCGCCCCTTCGCACTTCCAGACTCGGACATTTAATGTCGCTTCGGTCCCATGGATCGGATTCCAGATCGGCAGCCTCGATCACTCCTCCGTCAACGATGCGACCAGCCAATATCTGATCGCCCACAAATTGATCAACGTTCCCGCGACGCCACCCAAACGCTGGGACCTGCTGGAAATCTACCGCAATGTCAGCCTCCCTCACGATGCCGATGCAAGCGTATTGACGCTCTACCTGACGGGGCGGGGCAGCCACGGCGTCGATTGGGAACAATGGAGCAAGGATCATCCAGCCGCCGCCGCTGTTTTTTGGCCGTTTGTGCAACAACTGGCGATCGACCAACTGTATCTCATGCTTCCGCAAGCCTTCGATCTGGCTCGCCAACAGACCGATCCGGTCGAACTGCAACAAGCGCTCGACGACTACTTCGTCGCCGAATTCCCCGCCTTTGCCGCCGACCTGGCCCATGCCGGTCGAGAGGCCGAAGCGATCGCGGCCCTCGAATCGGCTATCGATCGCTATCCCCAACAGGCTTCTTTTTCAGCCGTATTGGACGATCTGCAGTCGCAAAAATGAACGCCCCGGATTTCTCGAAGCCATGATCTATTTAGACAACAACGCCACCACGGCGATCACCCCCGAAGTGCTCGACGCGATGCGAGCCGATTGGATGCTGGGACCCGCCAATCCGTCGGCTCAACATCGCATCGGTCGCTCGGCCAAACTGCGGTTGGAGGATGCCTGCGATGCGATGTTGGATTGCTTGGCCGCCAGCGAACATCGTTTTCTACTGACCAGCGGCGGCACCGAAGCCAATAACTGGGTGATCGGCAACCTGGGGCAGGGTGATGGGCCGATCGTCGTCAGCCAGATCGAACACCCCAGCATTCTCGCGGCGGCTCGCGCCGCAGAGGCTCGTGGCATCCCCGTCCGCTATCTGCCGGTCGATGCCAACGGAATTGTCGATCTTCCGCTGTTGCAAACTTGGCTCGCCGAGACTCCCAAGCCGCGGCTGGTCTCGATAATGGCCGCCAACAACGAAACCGGCGTGATCCAAACAATCGCGCCGTTGGCCGCCTGCTGCAATGATGCTGGGGTCCCCTTCCATTCGGATCTTTCGCAAATGCTGGGCAAGCTGCCCGTCGACATCGACCAAATGGGAATCACCGCCGCGACCATCGCGGCCCACAAATTCCATGGACCCGTCGGAGTCGGAGGTCTGATCCTGCGTCGCAACGCGCCGATCTCGCCGCTGCTGGTCGGCGGAGCGCAACAACTGGAACACCGCGCCGGGACCGAACCGACAGCCCTGGTCGTCGGCATGATGACCGCTATCCAACAATGTTTGAACGACTTATCCACAACGCAAACCGCGATGCGACAACGCCGCGACGCGTTGGAAGCAGGGCTGCGGCAACAGATTCCCGATCTGGTAGTCCACAGCGCCGCGGTCGATCGGCTGCCGCAAACGACCTGCTTTTCGATCCCCAACATCGATCGCCAAGCCTTGTTGATGCGGTTGGATTTCGAATCCGTCGCCTGCAGCACGGGTAGCGCCTGTGCGAGTGGCAGCAGCGAACCGAGCCACGTTTTGCAAGCGATGGGACTCGATTCGTCGCTCCTCAGCAGTTCGATTCGCCTGAGCGGCTCGATTTTTACCACCGATTCAGAGATCGACACGGCGGTCTCGCGTATCGTCCGCTGTTGCAACAAGTTAAGGAATTATCAAGATGTGGAAAAATAACGTATTGTTTGTGGATAACTTTTCGATTCCTTGATATAACCGATTCCAGCGGTTACGTAACCTGTGGAATTCCGGACCAGTGACACGCATTATTTGCGAGCGTTCTGTT